>JAAYDF010000341.1 GCA_012729395.1 Phycisphaerae bacterium | reverse complement strand
CGAACACCACCCACATCGCGCGGGTCAGACCGTACCAGACCGAGAAAAGGGTGTCAGGATGATTTTTTGGAGCATGCCCGGGCAGTAGCGTACCCGGAAAAATCATCCTGACACTATTTTCTTGGGCCGCCAGGACGAGGAGGAAGGCGAGGAAGCCGTAGGCGCTGGCGGTGGCGAGCTTGTCGTAGACCCGAAGGGGGGCGAGCGGGCGAGCAGGATCGGAAGCAGAAACCCAGGGAACAGACCAAGAAGTGGCCGTCAGTTGGGACCAGGCCCGCTCGACATGGGCGCGCGTCGGCCGGATGTCCAACGGCAACAGGGCGTAGCAGGCCAAAGCGACCAGGACGGCGAAGGCCGCGGCGTGGAACGGCTGGGTCCGTAGTTCACGGTAAAGCCAGGCGTGCTGATTGCGAAGCATACGCTGCAGCAACGGGGCCAGAAGCGCTCCGAGCCCCCCTCCCGCGGCATTGAAGACCACATCGGCCCAGCAAGCCACCCTGCGAGCGAGGATGGTCTGATAGACCTCGCTGAGGTAACTGAGCGTCACCACGACGCACAGAGCGAAGACGATCTCGCCCAGCCAGTGCGAACCCCGACGGCGGTACGCAAGGCGGGCCAGCAAACCCATGGGCAAGTAGATGAGGACATTCGTGACCGCGTCGCCGATCACCAAGGGATGCCAGCCTAGCCACCAGTTCAGCGTTTTCCCGGGGGCAATGTCGAAGGGGGCCAGACTGCCGTATACGATAGCAGCCATTCCCAAGAGGGCAAAAAGGCGGACGGTTGTCCGCCCGAAGATGGCGGGGCGGGATGGGCAAGCTACGTCGTGCGGGCGGTCGGCGCGGTCGTCCCCGCGTACGGCATCGTCCAAACCAGCCTGAAGAAAGCGCGCCAGCATGATGCCCCCCAGCATCGGCATGGAGAGCCGCCCGCGGATGCAAGGCCGCAGGCAACTCGTCACCGATTAAGGGTACCATTCCGGATAGGCCGGAAGCAAGGGCAGCCCCACCGCCGCGAAAAAGGTTCCTGACACCTTTTGGGCTCAAGGTGGGTACAGGATCCCGCCGATGCAACGGGGATGGTTGACATCCGCCTGTGCCGCGGCGTTAATGCCCGATAAGCGGGCTGCCGCAGGCCTCGCGCCGGGTGATCGGGCATGTCCCGGTGCCGGAAGCGGCTGACCCGTGAGGACGAGTCCGCCCCGGCCGCTGCCGCTGATCGGCAGCCCGGCTAAATCCTCGGGAGTACTCAGCTCATGACAACACATGTTTCGCGGTGGGTCGGCAGGCGATCGTGGCGATGGCTGGCGTTGGTGGCCCTGAGCGTGGCGGGGTGCGACGGGACACTCTTCCTGCATCTGACGGCCTCGCTGGGCGGAACCACACCCGGCTCGCGCGGCACCATCAAGCTCTCCTTCGTCAACAACACGCCCTACTTCGCCGTGTTCAGTTTTGGGTTGTACGATCCCCTGGACGAGACGGGAACACCCATCGTCGGCCAGTTCTTCGCCGACGCCGACAACCCCGACCAGCGGTTGGAGCGGTATACGAGCAGCGACGTGTACACCGTACAGACGGGCCGAGTGCTCAGCTTAGGTGACCGCGAATTCATCGAATATGCCCGGACAAGATCCACCGGCATTGACACCGAAACGCTCGCAGAGGGGATTCTCTTCTACGACCAATTGACGTCGGATCCGGACGCCCAGAGCACGCTGCTCTACGGGTTCGACGGCCAAGTTCTCCAGCTCGGCATCGACTTCGTCACCGGATCAGAGATCATCTACACCTTCGAGCCGGATGAGACTCAACCGGCCGGCGTTCGCGTCGAGGTCGAGATCATTCCACCGACAAGTTGACGCTGACGCGAACGAGTTGATGGTGACGCCAACGAGTTGAAGCGGACGGGAATCCAGCCGTCGGCGTCGGCACCGGCCCCTGATGGCGGCGGATGCCTGCAGCGGCCGACCCCCGTGGCGGCCGGCACCCTGTGGTGGCCGGTACCCGTAGCGGCCGCCCCCCGTGGCGGCCGGCGTGTGACCCCCTCTCACCGCTCAGCGATCGACCAAGGCGGCAGGTCCACTGAAGAAGCCGTGGCGTACGAAGGAGTGCAAGATGACGGTGCATACCAATCGCCGGACGTTCCTCAAACAGATCGCCGCAGGCGCGGCGAGCACTTGCGTCCTTGCGGGACAGGGTCGCTCAACCGCATCGGCGACAAGCACCGAGGATGAAGGGCTCGCCCTCGGGGCGTACAGCTTTGGAGCTTGTGTGTGGGTGCGCATCGGCGACGGCGTGTTCACCTGCTATCGGGCGGAGCGTGGGCAGAAGTATCCGTACTTCTATCCGGTGCTGGGGCCGGCCACCGGGTTACCCATGACCGATGAGACCGCTCTGCCGTGGCCGCACCACCGCTCGCTGTTCCTGGGATGCGATCACGTCAACGGCGGCAATTACTGGCAAGAGGGCACGGAGCGGGGGCAGATCGTCTCGCGCGGCCCGCAAGCACCCGAGAAGCCCGCGACCAGCGTAGTCATCACCGACCACTGCGAATGGCGACAACCGGGACACGAGCCGATCATCGAGGACGAACGGCGGTTCACCGTTCTCGCACCGGCAACCGGCTTGCGACTGATCCGGGCGGATATCACCCTGACGGCCCGCGTCGACGTGCACGTTGGGAAGACGAACCATTCGCTGTTCTCGATCCGGGCGGCGCGGGGGCTGGCTCCACTGGGCGGCGGGCGGCTGGTCAACGCGGCGGGCCAGGAGGGCGAGAAGGCGACCTTCGGGCAGTCCGCCGCATGGTGCGGTTTCGAAGGCACCCGTCTGGGCACAACCGAGTCGATCGTGCTGATGGATCACCCGGGCAATCCCTGGCCGAAGGCTCCCTGGTTCACCCGCGATTACGGGTTCGTCTCGCCGACGCCGTTCTTCTGGCTGGACGAAGCGGGCTGGCGGCTTCCCGCGGGGCAGTCGGCACGAATGCGCTACCAGGTAGTCGTCCGCACCGGGCCGATACGCCCGGATGAGATGAACGACCTGCACCGCGCGTTTGCCGGGCAGGATTGACTTCGTTGCCGCTGCAGGGTCGGGAGAAGAAGCTCACAACGGCATGCCGGTGATGCGGGCTTCGAAGACCATGCGCCCGTCCACGAAGCCCTGAGCGTCGCATACCGTCCGCCTTGACCGCAACTCAACGACCTTCTCGATCACGTACATACGGGCCGGCGGAATGACCGCACCGCGAAACTTCACATTGTCCAATCCGCCGAATCCCAGGAATCGGCTTTCCGGCTGCAGTTCCTGGGACAGGAAGGAGGCCATCTGGGCGGCGGTTTCAAGCATCAGAACGCCCGGAAAGAGTGGACGTCCGGGGATGTGCCCGCGAACCCAGAACTCGTCCTCGCGGACCTCTCGCAATCCGACGGCGACTTGCGCATCGCGGTCGATGTGAATCACACCGTCAAGCTGCATGAACTCGAAACGATGGGGTAGGTGCGCATAGACCTGCTCCCGCGTGAATTGCAGGGTTTCAAGATCCAGGGTGTTGAGGTCAATGAACGGCAATGCAGGCATGATCACGCCCTTGTCAAAGGGTACGGAATGGCGCGCAGACGCTCACTCGCATGCCCAAGGCATCGAGAACCACCCACCGTACGTGCTCACTGGTAGCGATCAATGGATAACCGGTACAACCGGGAGCGGGTCAGCTCGCGTCGGAACGGACCTCAAGGATCTTCTTGCGTACTTCCTGGGCGGCGGCCTTGATCTCCTGCATGGCCTTGCGGACACGAGTTCCCGCAGCCTTGTTACCACCCTCGGCCTTGGCGACGTCTTCCGCAGCCGCTTCCACCATTTCTTTCAAGCGTTCGTAGTCTTCCATCCTTGCTTACTCCAGATTAGGCAGGCTGGGCGCCCGCCGGGCGTCCTGTCGCGCCGCTCAGGTACGTGCGGCCCGGGGCTAATCCAGCGCAGGCGGGAGTCTAGCAGAAGCCGGCCCGTCATGCAAAGCCCTGCGTGGCCTGGCGTGTGGCCGTGGAGACGGGCCGGCCAACCCTGTTCGAGCCCCGGCGGCCACGGGGGGCTGGGCAGAAGGCACAGAGGCTTCGAGCCAGAACACGAGGCTCAGCCTCAGAGCCGAAGGCAACCCCGAAGGGAGCTCGCCGAAGTCGGGGGGCGGCCGCTACCGACTTCGCCCATAAAACCTGTTGGAGAATAAGGTTTCGGCTACCAGCAAGGCCAGGAGGAGCAACCCGAGCGGGACGATGAGGCCCAGGCCCGGTCCGGCGCGGCTGGCCATTTGAGCTTGGAGCTCAGCGGGCCGGGCCACACAGGCCAAGCCGGATGGAAAGTGGCTCTGTACCTGGTCGGGGGCTATTCGAGCGAGATCGGACTCGGCCTCCGCGACGTTCACGCTGAAGTGCAGGAGCGAGCGAGCGGGGATGGAGCCGGTCTCCAGGCGGTAAAGACCTGGGCGATCGGTCGGCAGCATGACCCGGCCGGCCTGCAGCGGCAGCGTGACGCTTTGGGATGTAAGAGGCTCGATCAGACGCAGGTTGGCATCCGGCAGGTCGGGAAACCAACGGGCCGTCTCGCTGCCTGCAGTGAGGGTCTGGATTTCCTCCGACGGAGGCGCCAGGACGGTGAGCATGTGGTGCAGAAGCGCGATCATGGGAGCGGCCTGCGAACCGAACAAGCTCCATTCGCGAGCGGGCGAGAAGGTAAGCAGTAGGAAACGGCCCTTCCCCAGTCGGCGTTCGAGGATGGCGGGGGTGCCGTCGGCAAAGGGGGCGAGGACCGTGGTTGCATCAGCCGGCGAACCGAGATCGAGCCGGCGAAAGATCAGACGGTCGTTCAGCGAGTCGGCTGAGGTATCGCTGAAGACTTGCAGGAAAGGATGCGTCAGGTCCACGGCGGCAACGCGAGTGGGCGGGGTGCAGACCGTCACACCGAGGACCGGTGCGGGGAGCAGGTGCTCAATGGCCTCCAGATTGGCGGGCGTTGTCTGTGGGCCGGGTACCAGGATAGCCGTCCCGCCGCCTTGCAGGTAGGCGTCAAGAGGCGAAGCGGCCGGGGCCATCGAGACGGCAGAATCGGCGAGCAGGACAGCTCGGGCACCCTGCAGCGGTGGGTCGCCGAGGCTGTCCGCGTTGCATTCGCGCAGCTTGTATCGCTGCCGGGATACGTCGAGCGCTTTGGGGGCGATCATGGCGGACAGCAAGGCCGGCACCTCGCCGCCATGGTGAGCGAGCACCACGACGGGCGGACCGGCGACCTCGATCCAGTCGAATCGGCGGTTGTCGACATCGAGCGGATCTGCCGGCTGAAGCTCGAATGTCGCGGGGTACAAGCCGGCCTGAAACGAACCGGCCGGGACGTCGGTATCTTGGGCCGTTCCCTCGGGCGGCGGGGTAACCGCTTGGCGATGCCTCGGCCGATCCTCGATTCGCAGCTCGATGGTGGCGTCTTCTGGGGCGGGCCCCGCACGGGACAGGCGTATGGGGAGCGTGAGAGATTCGTCGGCGGGCCAGGGGCTGTTGGAGGTCAGCGGCCAAGCAAGGGTCATGTTTGCGTTTTCCTCGCCACCGACATCGATGATCCAGACGGCCTTGACTGCCGGGGGCAAAGGCGGCGGGCTGATTCGCCAGGCGTGGGCGGCCAAGTCGGTGAAAAGGTAGATCTCCTGGCGGTCAAATCGGGCGTCGGCGAGCACGCGCAGCCCCCGTTGCAGCAGGGACGCGACCCCCTGGGCGTGGGTACCGACGTGCAGGGTATCGAGCTTGCGGGCGGCGAGGAGCGGATCGGGAGACCAGGAGAAGCCTTCGCGACCGGCCGCGGCGAGTATGGCGAATTGGCAACCTGGGGCAAAACGTCGCTGCTCAGACAGCAGTTGGCGAGCGTGGTCGCAGGCATGGTCAAAACGGGATCGTCCCTGGAACCGATAGCCCATGCTGGCGGAGTCATCAATGCAGAACACCACGGAGGCGGGTTCGATCTGGCCGGCGGGGCGCGGGCCGGCGGCACGATCCTCAGGGGTACAACCCGGCCGACCCAGCAGCGCGATCAGCAGACCAAGCAGGCTCACGCGGCAGGCCAGCAGCAGGATACGGCGCAGGCGGTGAGCACGCGTGCCGGATGGGGCCGCCTGAGCGAGCAGCCGCATTGCGGGAAAGACCTGTCGGCGAGCTTTCTGCCGCAGCACGAGGTGGAGCACGACGGGTATGGCGCAGAACAGGATCGCCCAGGGGGCCAAGGGGGCGGCAAAGGTCAGCCCACCCCAGGCCAGTGTCCACAGGTCCAGCGGCGTGCAGCACATCGTACAGTCGATTGTATCGCATCGGCACAATCGACGCCCGCGACAGTCGGTTCACGGAGGTTGCCCGGCAGGCTCAATGTCCGGCACAGCGGTGGAGCAGGCCCGCGACCCGTTTTTCCGTCGGGTGCGGTGGCTTTTTCCGCCTCATCACGCCACAATATCGAGACGGAAGGCGAATGGGATGGCGAGACCGGCTCCTCGAACACCCCGGGATTGCCATCGCCCCCCCGCGAATCGGCGGGTATCCGCCCGTCCGACAAGGGCCCGTAGCTCAGCGGTTAGAGCAGGCGACTCATAATCGCTTGGTCGGGGGTTCGAATCCCTCCGGGCCCATCCCCCCGCTACTCTGCGTAATGCGTGCGTGCGCCGGCCGCCCGAGTGCAACTGGGCAGTGGGCTCCCGTGATGCGCTCATCAGCCGTTCGTTGCCTGGAGCATTTCACGCAAATGGCGTAGCGGCCGCCGCCCCTGGTAGCCCGCGAACTCGCAAGGAATACGCCGGTCGCCACGGCTCGGCTGAGCTCGCCGAAGTCGGGGGGCGACCGCTACGATGGGGCGTGAATCGCTCTAGTCCTGGCTGTCTACATAGGTTGAATGATCGGATTGCCGCCCGAAGCCAGCACGGCCGTCACCCAAACAGACCGCCCGCATCAGCACCCGCAATTCGGCATGCGGCGCACGCATCCCCGTCTACCGCTCACACTTGAGCACACGACGGCAGACACATGTGCCTGCGGGCCATCGGTGCTGAGTCGCCAGATCGGCGTCAGCTCTCCGTCCCCTTGCCCGGCAGTGCCGCCGGTCCTTGGGCCTGCAGCAGGGACTCGGCAGGCTGGTAGTCGTAGTACGTGCGGATCTGCTCGCGGAAGTAGCCGCCACGGGCAATCTGGGCCGCGTTGAGAACCGCCCCGAAGATACGAATCTTCGCCCGCTCCAACTGCTCGCGAGCCCGCATGACCACGCCACGCGAGGTCATCTTCGCGCGGCAGACAAGAAGTACGCCGTCGAGCGATCCCGCCAAGACCAGAGCGTCGCTGACCAACAAGGCCGGCGGGCCGTCGAAGATGATCTGGTCGTACCGGTCCATCGCTTGCGTCAGCATCTTCGACAGGTATGGGCTGGCGAGCAACTCGGCCGGGTTGGGCGGGATCGGCCCGCTGCTGAGCACGTCGAGATTCGGCAGATCGGACGAACTCACGACATCATCGAGCACCGCCTGCCCGACGAGCAAGTTGCTCAAACCCTCTACCCGCGCCTTGGGGAAAACACCCTTGATCGCCGGCCGGTGGAAATTCGCGTCCACCAGCAGAACCCGCCGGTTGCTCTGAGCGATCGCGATGGCCAGGTTGACCGCCACCGCTGTCTTACCTTCCTCCGGCTTGGCGCTGGTCACCAGGATGGTCCGCTGCCGCTCGGCCGGAGAACTCAGTTGCAGGTTGGTTCGCACCGTCCGGAACGCCTCGGCAATCAGCGAACGCGGTGCCGTCCAAGTCGCCAGCTCCATCTTCTCGATCGGAACTTCCTCGTCGTCGAGATCCGGCACGGTGCCCAGAATCGGCACGTGGACATGCCGTGACACATCCCGCGGGGTCTTGATCGACGTATCGATCATCTCCAGCAACAACGCTAAACCAATACCCAAGACCAACCCGAGAAGCACACCGGCCGGAATGTTCCACTCCCAACGCGGGAAGCTCCGCTGCAGTGCCGGAACCGCCGGACTGATCTGCCGTACGCGAACCGTCTGCCGATCACGCACGACAATATCCAACTGGTTGATGTAATCGGTGATCTGGTTGTACTGCTGCTCGAGTTGCGCCTGCTCTTCCTGCATGGTTTGGTACTGGGCCAACTTGCGGTCGGCGTCGCGTTGCTCGGCCTTGGCCGCCTCCACCCGCTCCTGAAGCTGGTTCTGAGCCTGAAGCGCGTTGTACCAGGCGGTTTCCGCCGCGGCCACCTGATACTGCCTCGCCTCTTCCAACTTCTGCTGCATCACCTCGTCCAGCATTTTCTGATGCGAAGCCAATTGCGCATCGACGCTCTGGATATCCTGGTGGTTCGGCCCGACCCGCTGCAGCAGGACCATGCGCTGCTGGCGAAGAGCCAACAGCGTGTTCTTCAACCCGGCCACCACCGGGTCCTGGTCAATCATCATCATCATCTGCGGGCTCAGGGTGACCTCCGACGGAGCCAAGCCCCGCAGGTTCTCCCACTGGGCGCGAAGCTGAAGCTGCGTGATCTCCAGCTCCGCCTGCTGGACCGCCAACGCCCGCCACATCTCGCCCACCACGTTCAGGCCCGCCGCCAGCCCCGGAACGCCCAGTTGCGAGCTGATGAACGTCTCTTTCTGATCGCGGATCTGTTGGATCGTTCTCTGCATTTCCTCCTGCCGACGCCGGTAGCCGCCCAGTTCGGTCGAAAACTGCTCCAACGACATGGCCTGAACCTTGTTCAGGTAATACCGAATCACCGTGTTGACGATCTTGGGAGCGTCATCCCTCACCTTGGTCGCGAACCGCACCACGAAGAAGCTCGACCCCTGGGCCTGGCGAACCTCCAACTTGTTCCTCAATGTCTCGACCAGAAGGTTCTTGTCCTCCTCCGTGGCATACCACCGCGTGCTCTGGATGTCCGCGTCCTTCAACGCGTCGCGCAGCAGGCCCTCGTCAAGAACCAAGAACATCTGGTCCGCGATGAACCGGTTCACCAGCTCCGCCTGGAGAATGCGTGCCTCGAATTGCATCGGCTGGCGAGGCAGCGGCGACTCCACCAACACCGCGGCCTGGGACGGATACAACGGGTAATGTTCCTGCAGGTAGTAGGTCAACGCCACCGATGCCCCGGTAATGAGCAGAAAGATGAAGATGATCAGGAAGATCCGCTGCTTCATCGCCCGGATCAGATCATTGACCGTCATCCCGCCCGCGGGCGCACCCGGCCTCGGCCCCATGGGGACCGGCATCGGCACGCGATCCTGCATTGTCACCGGCACCGTGGTCATTCGGACATACCTCCTGCCGCCATCCCCCGCTCCCCTTCCTTGGCCGGCGGCTGATGCTCCTCAAACAGGTGACTCAGCACGTAGCCCACCCCAAGGTACAGCAACAACGCCAACCCAAATGTCACCAGACCCAGCAGCATGTGCGGCGTACCGCTTGCCAGGTCATCGCGACCAAGAACAACAAAAGCACCCGTCGCCGTCACCCGAATCATGTTGCAGAGAATAGCGATCGGCAGACACGACAGGATCATCACCATCCGATGCCACAGCGGCCGGGCACTCAAGAAGGCCATCGCCACCCCCAGCGATGAAATCGCCATCAGCGACTTCATCCCGCTGCACGCCTGCTCCACGTTGATTTGCCCGGATCGATCCTCATAGTAAAAATCCACCGCCACGTTCCGGACCTCCAGGTCCAGACCGGGAATCATCACCGTCAACGCCGCGCTCGAAACCTCCGCCGCGATCCGCTGCAAAGGCCTCGTCAGTTGAACGTACAACCGCTGCGGCAACGGCAACGCAAACATCAGAAAGGCGACCGCAAACCAGCCCCACCGAGTCCACAGCCACCCGCAAGTCAGCAACACCACGCCCAGGATCGTCACCACCATCGCCGCGCCCTTGGGATACTCAATCTTGCGCGTGATGCAGTACACGTAGAGCAGGAAGCCAGCACAAACCAACAACGCCCCGACGATCCGTGGAAACAGCCCGCTTTCCCGCAAACCTCGCGGCATCCGATGCCGCTGTAGATAGAGGTAGTACAGGCCAAACACGGGAATCAGGAAGCCGTGCGACCAATCGCCGTTATTCCGCCAGATGTAGACCAGGCGATAGAGCACCGGCCAGTAAAGAATCGCCACCAGACCGGCTAGCACGCCGGCCTGAATGGTCATGCTTGGCGTCCACCACGCCCGCGCGCCGGGCCGGGCCGGCCGCGGAACGGGAACACTCTGTGCCGACAAGTCAGCCATTCCAGATTCCTGCGATCCCGGCCGCCCGACTGATCAAGGCAGCAGCCCCCGCAACGCACGTTCGTTCCGACGACGATCACGCGGATTCTGTTGAACGTAGTACGCGTCGATGTCCGCGAAATTCCGGTCGTACACAAAACCAAACCCGTAGGACAACCGGAAGGAGTTCCGAATGGTCGCCAACAGCGGAGCCACCGCATGGGTCCCCACCGTGACCACGTCCTCCTTCTTGACGAAGAGATCCGGATCTTGCCCCCCCACAATGCGAGACAGATCCCATTGCGTGATCTCTTCCCGGTCGCCGTCAATCCGACGTCGAATCTCGCAACGCGTCGGCCAGGCCAACTGGTCCAGCCCGCCGGCTGCCGCGATCGCCTGAGTCAAGGTGATCTCCTGACCCGTCAGCGAATACACGCCCGGGCGCATCACATGACCCATCATGTAAAAGACGCCCACCTCGCCCGCGTCCAGTTGCACCCAGTCCTGGTGCCGCACCACGATGTTGAAGTTCGGATCCCCGTTTCGCAGCTTCTCCGCGGGAACGCGGATCACTCGCTGCTGCCCTTCTGCCGCGATGTCCTCCCAGTCTACCGACTCCATGATCCGCGCCGTCGGCACTGTCGGCGAGTAAGGCAACGGAGTCGTGGCGGGTACCGACTGTGTCGCCGTGGGAGGAGCTTCCACGAAATTGTCATTCACATAGATGTAGGTCGGGATCGCCGGCGCTGGCGGTGAATCCGGAGACTCCGAGGGAGCCGCCGTCGGAGACAGGGCTTCCTGCAAATCCCGCTCAACCTCATCCGCAGGCACCGCCAAAGCGGGGGCGCCCGGTTCGCGCTGAACGGGCTCCGCAGCCTCCTTGGGCCCCTCAGCCGGCTGGCCCGATCCCGCCGACTGACTCAAATCGCTCATCCACGGAGTCACCGGCGGGGCCGAATCGTCCCGCGGTGCAGGAGTCCCGCGATCCGCGGACGGAATGGACACGTCGCTGAGCCGAGTCTCTCGCGGCTCATTGCGGAAAACGTAAATCGTCTTCACCATGTCGGCCAAGCCGCCCGCCTGGTTGATCGCCTCACGCAGACGGAAATCCGGCCGAAAAACCGGATAAGGCCCCGGGGCCGCGATACTCCCCGAGATGTTGTAGACCCTTTGCTGCCGCCCCACCGCGGTCACCAGAACCGTCGGCAGAGTATCCGGGGGATAAATGCCCGCTTCCCGGGCCCGCTGGATCAACTCCGCCTGAAGCTGCCGGGGCGTCATTCCTTCTACATGCAGCCAACCCAGCTGTGGCATGTCGATGTAGCCGAGTTCATCCACGGTCGGCGTCAGCTCGCTCTCAGCCCCGATCGCGATGAAATCCAGTAGCCGGATCGAAAGCATATCGCCCGGCCCAAACCGGTACTCCTCCACCACAGCCACCAGATCGTCCGGGGTCGGATCCGCCGCCCCCGGAATACCCAGGGGCCGATCCCGGAAGCTGATGCTCCGCTGGATCTCGTTCACCCGGTTCTCCCGGAAATTGCCCAATTCGTGCGGCGACAGAAACGCGTTCCACCAAGGCGAAACGCAACCCGTGGCCGACAGGCAAACCAGGAGCGACAGGCACCTCCCCACGGTCCGCCGACAATAGATGCGGTTCACAGTAGGCATGGGTATTCGCTCGCGTGAAGCTGAAACGTGACTCACTCTTGATCCACGGTAAAGGGGCTGGCCGCCAAGTACAAGCAGCCAACCGGACGCGCCATTCACAGGCCGCTGCCTCGGTCACGCCGCAGGTGAGGGCGAGACGCCGGCCGCGCCTCGAATCCACGGCACTCTCGGCACCACCTCTGCGGGCACATACGCTGTGACCGCCTAGTTATCGGCATTCAACAAGAACGCAGTTGAGAGCGTCCCACCACGGAAACGGGGAAAAATCAAATCTGCCTATCGCTCTAACTGGTCCCGACAACACAACTTGCCGCATTTCGCCTTTCGTGCCCCACCGAACCGACAACAAGCAGCACCATTGTACTTCTTCTTATGCGAACCGCCGCCTGCCGTCAACTCCCCGGCCACGCCCGAACCAGCCCCCAAGGCCGCCCCGATCTGGGACAACTCCTGAATCAGGCGAAGCTTAGCTCAAGCTCGTCGAGCGAACTCACCCGGCAGGCGGGTTCGCCCCCCTCAGGAGCCTGGACCTGACCGTACAGCCCCCCTGAGCGGCATACCTGCACCGTCTGCCAGCCCAGCCGCCGCGGAGCCAGGAAGTCTTTCCCGGGATTATCACCAATGTAAACGCAGGCAAGGCCCGCACAACCCAGCCTTTCCTGCATTATCCCAAAAGCCCGGGGATGTGGCTTCCAGAACGCCGGCCCCCACTGATCCGTCAGGATGATATGTTCGATCCTCGTCGCCAAGCCCAGGGCTTCCACTTTCCGCCGCTGGACAGCTTCCGGACCGTCACTGATCAAACCCAACGGCACACATCCCCCCCAACGGCTCAGCGCCGCCTCTGCGTCGGGGTGCAATACGATGCCGGGTCGATGCGTGCGGTAGCACTCCACCATGGCCGGAACCCACTCCTCGCCGTGAGGGCAACCCAACTCGCGGAGCAGCTCATTGAAAACGCGTGGACGGGAATCCGTCTCAAAAAGTTCTTTCATGCGGACCGCAGGGTCAAACCGGCAAGGCCATCGGGCGCTGAGCCATGCCGCCACTGCTTCGAAACCACTGAAGGCAAACGACCGCTCCGAGTATAGGGTGTCGTCAAGGTCGAACACCACGGCCCGCAGGCCCCGAAGTCGTTCAACAGCCATGACGCAATCACCGCCGGGGCCGCTTGGGGGATCGGCCTGCCGTCGATCGGCCGCCGACTCCCGAAATGAAGAAGGACTGGTGATACCGCAGCATGAGGAGCCCCTCCTCGAAATGGTCGAGGCGGATCCGGCTTGGGCGGCCAAGCCACTCAGCCAACAACCATCTGGGGAAATCCGCACCCGCCTGAATGGCCAAGGGCACACCGCCACCGAAACGTGGATTCACCTCGATCACCCGAATCCGCCCGTCGGGCGTCAGAATCAACTGGATGGTGACCAGCCCCACGCAACCACCCAAGGCTTCGGCGACGCGCACACCGGTGTCGATGATGCCCGCGTGTCGGACCGTGCGGGCCTTGGTCACCTCGCCGCCGCGGACCTCGATGCGCTGCCGCGGAACGACACAGCGTGGCCGGCCGTCGAAGCCCGTGTACACGTCGAGAGTGTGCTCCACACCAGCGACAAACTCCTGAATAATGGCGTCGGGTACATGGGGAGCATAGGCACGGAGGGCCTTCTCATTTTCCAGAACGAAGTTGCCGCGACTGGCGCTGCCGAATTGCGGTTTGACGAAATACGGAAAATGATGATTACGGAGACGCATCAAGACCGCCAGGCTCCAGGTCTCGGGCGTATCGATGCCATGCTGGACGAGAAAATCGAACATCGCCAGCTTGTCTCGGCAGGTACGTACCACATCAGGCGCGGAGATGAGAGCCCCGCAGCGCAGTTTGGCGAAACGCTCGCGGGCGTCGGCGAGTTTGACCAGGTCGCTGTCGATCAGGGGGATGAGCAGATCGATGCCCTCTCGGCGCACGATCTTGAGCAGCGCGTTGATGTAACTTGGCGAATCCGCGCGGGGAACCTGGTGCGAGACATTCGCCAGGCAGGCGGCGGCGATGTGGGGCTCCACATCGGCGGCATGCAAGACCGGCCTGATGTTCAACTTGCGAGCGGCTCGAATGAACGCTTGGAGGAGTTCAATCCTGCGGCCAGCACTGGTGAACAGGATGCGCACCTCGCGCCGACCGGTGCCCGCACCCTTAAGCCATTGCATCCCACAGTCCATACGCCACCCATGGCTGCCCGGCCCCCGACCCACGCTTCGGGAGCCTCTCTGGTTCTCCGCGCGGGATATTACCGGCCCGATCCGCCAAGGACAACAGCAGCGACCCGCCTAAAGTAACGAACGCGAGCGGCGGTGCCACTCGCGTTCGTCAACCTCGATTCCGGAGGGCAGGCTTCCACGTCTCTCCGGAGCCGACTATTCGTCCCCGATCGCCGGGGCACTCTCGGTGACTGGCGCTCTCAATCCACTCCCCTTGGGTCGGGCCTCCTCCTCATCCCCCAGCCGACCCGCGCCAGTCACAGCGCTCTCGCGGCGACGTCCCAGTACCTATCCAACCGCGGCAATCCGGGCCAGACATCACATTCGTCGTCGCGACAGGTCATGAACCCGTCTGTTCCTCGAGCATCTTGCGGAGGTACCCGTTCTCGCGACGGGTCGCCTCCAAGTCGAACAATAGATACTTGATTGACAATCGCAGGAAGTCAATGCTCTCGTGCAGGCTATTGACGGTTTTCTTGAGTTCCTGGTGCCGCGCCTTGGTCTCCTCGGCCAGCACGGCAAGCTTGTCTCGCTCTGGCCGGGGCAGATCCTTGATCTCGCTGACCAGTTCGCCCAGTCTCTTTTGGAAAGTCCCTTCGTCCATGTTTCCTCCCCCTGCCATGACCCAGTATCTCAACTGGTCCCGGTGTGCCGGGCGACCGATCCCCGACAGCACTGTTCGGCCTTGGCGGTTGGCAACCCATACCTGCAACGGCAATGCCAAGGTGGATCGCGGCCTGCAGACTCTCGCATGCAATCACAACATTCTCATTTTCAAGGAGTTAAGGTCTTGCTCGCCGGAATTGGCGAGGGGCGGCCATGGTGGATCTGTGCGGGCATGTTGCTTCCATGCAACACCGAAGCGGCCGAAATCCGGCCTGTAGTGCTTAACTGTTTCTTGGGCATGACGTTAGCGAGGATGGGCTTTTGTCGAGCGTAGGAATCGCGGGTGTGGCTGGGAACCGCGTTGGGGTGGGATGGCTCAAGGGAAACGCGAGCGGCGAATGACTGGGCGATCAGCAAGGCGCGTGCGGAACATACGCGGATGAAGGGAACGGACGGGCGAGTTCGGAGCAGGGACAGGTGAGGGTGAAGGCGAAGGCAAAGGAAAATTGGAGATCTGAAATGCGGAATTTGAGATTAGAGATCTGGAACTGGAAATCTGAGATTAGGAATCTGAAATTGGAGATCTGAAATTGGAGATCTGAGATGCAGGATTTGAGATTAGGAAGCTGAAATCTGAGATTGGAGAGCTGCGATTGTCCTGGTTCAGCCGTCCTGGTTCAGCCGTCCCGGTTCAGCCGTCCCGGTTCAGCCTGAATTGGGCGTTAGCCAAGCCTGCCTTATCGCGTTCGGAGCGATGGTGTCTCCTTACTGGCCGGCGGGCGGTCGAAGCGAAGACGTGGACAGGCGGGTGGGCAAAGCGAAGATGTGGACAGGCGGGCTGGCGGAAAAAAAAGTGCGGGCGGGCGAGCTTTGGAGACAGATTAGTCTTGATCGTCGGCGTGTGGTTTCCTATCTTGGTGTTGCTTTTGCCGTACGGGAGCTTCTGAGGTGTTCACCGTACGGGAGCGTCTGGCGTCACGGCTAAGCGTGGAGCGTTGCCGAGCATGGGGCGAAGGCGGGTGGAAGGATTCACCCATGGTCAAGCCACGCGGGATGTGCCCCTGGCGGGCGGCGTGCACACAAACCGAAAGGATCTATACGCGAGTTGGACAGACCTTCCGCTGAGTCCGCTTCACCTGCCGCAGACCGGCTCCGCAAGGGGTTCGCGTCCGGCCTGCGGTTCCTCAAGAGTTTTCCGGCCGACCACAATCTGAGGCCTGCCACGGCGGACAGCATCGTCGCGGGCATGGCCACCTTCGCCGAGACGCGTTCCGCCTTATGTGTCGAGGGGGTGTGCAAGTCTTTCGGCGAGGTGCAGGTACTGACGGACATCGGTTTTGAGGTGTCGAGCGGCGAGTTTGTGACCTTGCTGGGCCCGTCGGGGTGCGGCAAGACGACGCTGCTGCGGATTTTGGCGGGGCTGGAGCTGGCGGACCGGGGGCGGGTCATGCTGGACGGCCGCGAGATGACGGGTATCCCGGCCAACCGGCGACCCGTGAACACGGTTTTTCAGAACTACGCCCTGTTTCCCCATCTGAGCGTGCGTGAGAACATTGCCTTCGGGCTGCGTTCGCGGCGGTTTTCGGAGTCGGCGGTGGCGGAGCGAGTCGGCGTCGCGTTGCAGATTCTGCAGATGGAGTCGCTGGTCGGCCGGTACCCGCACCAGTTATCGGGCGGGCAGAAGCAACGCGTCGCGCTAGCCCGGGCGTTGGTCAACGAGCCGGAGTTGCTGCTGCTGGATGAGCCGATGTCAGCCCTGGACGCGAAGCTGCGGGCGGAGGTGCAGATCGAGCTTCGGCGGCTGCAGCGGCGGCTGGGCAAGACGTTCATCCTGGTGACGCACGATCAGGACGAGGCGATGACGGTGTCCGACCGTGTACTGGTGATGTCGGACGGCAGGATTGTGCAGAGCGGGACGCCGGCCGAGGTCTACGAGCGTCCGGTGAGCCGGTTCGTAGCGGAGTTCCTGGGCTCGGCGAATCTGATCTCGGGCTCGCGGGTCAACGGTCACGTGGAGACGATCCACGGGCCGCTGTCGGTGAGCGGGTCGCCGGGCTGGTCTCGGGGCACGCTGGCGATCCGGCCGGAGCGGATCCGCGTCTGCTCGCGGCGGCCGGGGATGAACGGGGTGAGCGCCCGCGTTCGCGAGGTGATCTACCGGGGCGACCACATGGATCTGTTCGTGGAGCCTGGTGCGTTGCGGGTGCGGACGGCCCCGCGAGCCGACCTGCGGGCGGGAGCGACGATCTGGCTGGCACTGGAGCCGGAATACCTGGTACCTCTCAGTGATTGAATCCCCCGAGCAGCGTGGCGAGAGCCCGATCCCCGAGCACGGGTCGGGCGGCGGTGCGCGGCGGCGAGGGGGCGGGGTTTCACGTCTGTTGATCTGGTATGGCGAGTTAACCACGCAGCGGCGGTTGTCGCTGCGAGGGGTGGCGTTCATTCTGGTCCCGATGGCGTGGCTGGTGGGGTTCCTGATTCTGCCATCGGCGGCGCTGGTGGCGGTGGGGTTTGCGGAGCGTGGGGCTTACGGCGAGATCCGGTGGTCGTTCACGCTGGAGAACTTCCGGCGGTTGCTGGGGTTCGGGCTGTTTGACTGGTCGGCGGACTACTTGTGGATCCTGGGGCGGAGCGTGTGGGTCGCGCTGGTGACCACGGTCTTCGCGGTGGTCGTGTCGTATCCGCTGGCGTTCTTCATCGCGTCGCGTCCGCCGCGGCGTCGCTATCTGTGGCTGGCGCTGGTGGTCATTCCCTTCTGCACGAACATGGTCATCCGCACCTACGCGTGGATGCTGCTTTTCTCGCAGCACATGCCCTTCGCCCGGCTGGCGCATCTGCTGGGGCTGATCCGGGCGGAGACGTCGCTGTATCCGAGCGTGTGGGCGGTGTACGTGGGCATGGTGAGCAGTTTTCTGCCGTTCGCGACGCTGCCGTTGTACACGAGCGTGGAGCGGCTGGACTGGTCGATCGTGGAAGCGGCGGAGGATCTGTACGCCTCGAAGCGGCGGATTTTCTTTCAGGCGATCCTGCCGCAGACGTTTCCGGGGCTGACGGTGGCGGTGATTCTGACGTTCATACCGGCGATGGGGGTGTTCGTGGTGCCGGACATGCTGGGCGGGGCGAAGACCATGCTGGTGGGCAACCTGATTCAGCAGCAGTTCGGTGCGAGCCGGGACTGGCCGTTCGGGGCGGCGGTGAGCCTGGCGTTGATGGTGCTGACGCTGGCGGGTCTGTTCTGGCTACGGCGTCGCGGGGAGGGGGCGGAATGGGTATGAGGCGTGGCAAGCCGCTGTGGTTGACGGTGCCGGCCTACGCGGCCCTGGTGTTCCTGTACCTGCCGATGCTGGCGGTGGGCGTGTTTTCGGTGAACGCGGGTCGGCACGGGTTCGGGTGGAAGGGGTTCACGCTGGAGTGGTACGGTCGGCTGCTGCAGAACTCCCAGGTTCTGGAGGCGACGCGGAATACGCTAATCCTGGCGGTGGTCTCGACGGTGGTGGCGACGGTGCTGGGGACAGTGCTGGCGATCGGGATGTCTCGGTTTCCTTGGCCGCGGCGGTGGCGGGGGTTTCTGGATTTCGCGGTGTATTTGCCGGTGGTGACGCCGGACATCATCTTCGCGGCAGCGTTGGTGGTGGCGTTTGGGTTGTTGCGGGCGGTGTCGGCAGCGTTCAACCCGGGGCTGCTGACGATGGTGATCGCGCATGTGACCTTTCAGATCGCGTTTGTGGCGTTGGTGGTGCACAGTCGGCTGGTGACGATCGGGCGGACGCTGGAGGAGGCGGCCCGGGATCTGTACGCGGATACGCCCTACCTGCTGCGGCGGGTGATGCTGCCGCTGCTGATGCCGGGGATTGTGGCTGGGGCGATGCTGGCGTTCACCTTGTCGCTGGATGACTTTGTGATCAGTTTCTTCACGGCCGGTCCGGACTCGACGACGCTGCCGATCTTCATCTACGCATCGGTACGGCGTGGGGTGACGCCGGAGCTGCACGCTTTGTCGACGTTGATCTTCCTGGCCACGGTGCTGCTGGTGCTGGGGCTGGAGCGGCTGATGTGGCTGTCGACGCGGCAAGAGGCGAAGGGCTGAGGACTGCGGGCCCACAGATCACACAGATGGACACAGATGGCGTGTTCGACTTCTTGGCGACCTTTGCGATCCTCTGTGCATTCCTGTGGGAGCCCGAGAGGATGTGTGCGAAGAGCATGGCGTATCAGAGCCGCGACCGTCAGGGAGCGGTTCTTCAATGCCGAGAAGAACCTCTTCCTGCCTTAAAGAACATATCATAGTAGCTACTCCGGAGACTCATGCAAGACAGAGATCGTATTACCTTCGCATTACCCTCGTATTACCTACTACAGGGAACCAGCATAGACCGGAGTGGCGCGAGGAACGTGCTTGTTCTAGGGTTGCTCCGGCGGAGTCGTGAAGCGCGGGGCGGCCAGCTTGTTGTGCTGGGTAGACCGCCACGCTCTCGATTGACCCTGTGAGGTCACTCCGTGAGGCAGCGGCTTCGGGTGTTACGGTTGAGTCATGTCGCGCTCAGCACGCAAGGCAGAATCGTTCTCTCCACCCGATTCGGGCGGGGATGAAACGCTTGAGGCTTACCTCAACCCCTACGGTGTGGGCATCGACACGCACTCCCGGTTCATCCAGATCTGCGTTCTGGTCCGGTCGGAAGCCCGGATCGACCGCCATGAACGCGAGTTCAGTACCAACTGGCCCGACCTGATCGAGGCCAAGCGGTGGATTCTCGGGCACTTACAGGGCCTGGCGACGGAACGCAGTCTGGAATTCACCATTGAAAGCACGGGGTGTTACCACTATCCCGTACTTCGGGCCTTCGAGGGGCATCCGCACGTAGTCAATCCGCTGCTGGCCGCCCCCGGTCGGCGGAAAACGGATCGGCTCGACGCCAAGACACTGGCCAGGCATGCTCTGAGTAGTCTGTGGCCGGAGTCATTCATCGCCCCGGATGATTGCCAGGTACTCCGATTGATCCTTCGGGCACGGGAAGACCAGAAACGAACCCGTGTGCGGGCGATGAATCGTGCCAATGGGCTCGTTCTGCGCTTCGGGCACACCTTCGTCGCTCTGACGGGTCTCAAGGGCGGGTTATGCCGATCGTTGCTGGACGACTTGGCCGCGGGGCGATTTCCCCAGTCGGCCGGTGTTGCTCCGATCGCGCTTCCTCCACATGTTCGCTGGCTGCTGGATCTCGAATTGCACCGTGCGGATGCGGCCGAGCAGATCGTCCGAGGTCTCGAATCATCCGCCCGGGAATACCTCAAGACCCTCCAGGTTCCCGTCGGAGATCGTCTGCTACCGGGTCATGAGGCCGAGAAGCTCCTCCGTACCGTGCCCGGTGTGGGGGAAATGTGTGCCCTGCATTGGATCGCCGAGGTCTACGACTGGCGGCGGTTCCCGTGCCCCAAGGCGGCGGTGGCATTCGCGGGCTGTGACCCCACGTTGAAGATCAGCGCGGGCAAGGTAACCCAGCACGTCCGTCGCGGAGGTAACAAGCGACTGCACCAGACCCTCAAGTTCGGAGCCGCCGCTCTCTT
Source organism: Phycisphaerae bacterium (assembly GCA_012729395.1). GTDB lineage: Bacteria > Planctomycetota > Phycisphaerae > UBA1845 > PWPN01 > JAAYDF01. The sequence goes on along the minus strand of JAAYDF010000341.1, from coordinate 15,827 downwards.
GCGTCTGCGCAAGGAACCCATCGGTCAGTGGGGAGCATCGCTCATGGGGCGCACCAAGAAGGGAGCCTGGAAGAAAACTTGTTCGGCGGTCGCGCGGCGGGTGGCCCTCGGCCTGTATCATGTTCAGCGGACCGGCCAACCATTCTCGTACGCAGGCTACAAGCTCGACGAATTACACGCGTTCGATGATCGACCCCTTGAGGGACTCCTTCCGGGTCGATTCGTCATCACACTGGCCAAGATCGGCGTCCAGACGACGTCGCAACTCTACGCCAAGTGGAAGAACGGGCTTGCGAAGGAGCCAGGAGTCGGAGAGCGATGCCTCGAAGCAGTGCAAAAGTGGGTGGCCAGCCTGCCCAGGAAGACGGCCTGTTCCTCCGTGGACACATCGTCCGCCGGAGCAAGCGAACCATCACCCGACGTGACAACTCGCAAGTCGAGGTCGTCCGCTTCTACGTCGCCGCTGGCGAACGAATCGAGCCTTATGAAGTCTGGGGACCCAAGCAAATCTCTGCCGTCGGTGAAGCCGTCAACCTTCCCGTCACCGTCAGGCCCAACCGGTCGGCACAAGGGGTCGGCTACGCCCTCGGCCCCCCCATCGTCGGCGAAGAATTCTGACCCGATGGCTACGCCGCAAGGGCGCCGCGACCTCGTCAAGCGTTTTTTCAAGGACTCACCCACCGCATAGCGGTGCGGGACGCCTCACGATCGCGGCTCTGTTGGGCGCGGCTCTGTGGCAAGCGGGGGTTTGACTCGTTAGCGGGCGGGGCTATCGTAACGGCCAATCGTGACAAGCAAGTTCCTTCGATCCACAGGAGAAGACGCGATGAGACGACTCTTGGCGACCGTGTCGGCGGCTATGGTGGTGTGGGCCTTGGGGTTGGGGTGCTCGCGGTCGCCCGAGGGGGGTCAGGCGGCGGATACGAAGCAGATCAACGTGTACATGTGGTCGGAGTACATCGACCCGGAGATCCCGGCGGAATTCGAGAAGGCGACGGGGATCAAGGCCCGGATCGACGTGTACGAGGCGACCGAGGAGATGATGGCCAAGCTGCAGCATGCGGGCGGGACCGAGCAGTATGACGTGGTCGTGGTGTCGGACCACGCGGTGCCGGTGCTGGCGAAGCTGGGGCTGATCCAGGCGTTGGACGCGGAGAAGATTCCCAACCGCAAGCATATCAGCGAGCCGTTCCGCAACCCGGGCTACGATCCGGAGAGCCGTTACAGCCTGCCCTACCAATGGGGCACGATGGGGCTGATGTACCGCAAGGACAAGGTGGGCGAGATCGAGCCGACGTGGGCGTTGGTGTTTGACGCTGAGCGGCAGCCGGGGCCGTTGGTGCTGATTGACTCGATGCGCGACATGCTGGCGGCGGCGTTGAAGCTGCGGGGCGAGTCGATCAACAGCCGCGACCCGGAGGCCCTCAAGGCGGCGGGCGAGATGATCCTGCAGGCCAAGAAGAGTCGGCATTTTCTCGGGTTCGAGGGCGGCGTGGGCGGCAAGAACAAGGTGGTCTCGGGCGATGCGGTCCTGGCGATTGTGTACAATGGGGACGCGATGCGTGGGATCGAGGAGGAGCCCAACGCGGCTTTCGTGGTCCCGCGGGAAGGCACGCTGATCTGGGTGGACGCGATGACCGTGACCTCCGGCAGCAGGCACGTCGAGGCCGCCCACCAGTTCATCAACTACATCCTGGAGCCGGAGGTGGGGGCCAAGTTGTCGGACTTCAACCGGTACGCGACGCCCAACGAGGCGGCCCTGTCGCTGATCGAACCCGACGACCGGGCGGATGAGGCCATCTACCCCTCGCAGGAGCTGATGCGAAAGATGGAGTACCTCGAAGACGTGGGCAACGATACGCGACTGTACGACGAGGTGTGGACCGCGGTGAAGTCGCGGTAAGCGAGCCGCGGGCTTCAGCCCGCGCGGTGTTTGCAGGTGGAGTGAGCGCCGATGCCAGTAAGTGAGTGCCGATCCCAGTAGACGAACCGCGCGGGCTGAAGCCCGCGGCTCGTTATTCGGGTTGGTTCTCGGCGGCGAGGAGGTCGTCGTAGGTTTCACGGCGGCGGATGATGCGGAAGGAATCGCCGTCGACGAGGATCTCTGCGGCGTTGGGCCGCGAGTTGTAGTGGCTGGCCATGACAAAGCCGTAGGCACCGGCGGTGAAGAGGGCCATCAGGTCGCCGCGTTGCACGGGCGGCAGCTTGCGGTCGCGGGCGAGGAAGTCGGCGGTCTCGCAGACCGGGCCGACGATATCCGCCGCGGTGCAGCCGGGCATGTCAAGGTCGGTGCGGCGGCCGGGCGGGACGAACCGCGTGCCGGGCGCGGCCGGCCAGGCGAAGTGGAACGCATCATACAGGGCCGGCCGGATCAGGTCGGTCATGGCCGCGTCGATGATAATGAACTGCTTGTCGCCGCCGCGTTTCACGAAGACGGTGCGGGCGAGCAGGATACCGGCGTTGGCGGAGATGGACCGGCCGGGCTCGATGATCACCTGCAAGTTCCGCCCCCTCAGCAGAGGCACGATGCGAGCGGCATAGTCGCCGGGCATCGGTGACTGGCCGTCGTGGTAGCTGGCCCCGAAGCCGCCGCCGAGGTCGAGTGTGTCGATGGTGAAACCGGCCGCCCGCAGTTCGGCGATCAAATCGAGGGCCTTGGTGACCGCTTCGACGTAGGGCTCGACGGTGAAGACCGGGGAGCCGATGTGCAGATGGATGCCGCAGAGACGGACGTGCTCGCTGCGGCCGAACTCGTCGAACACGCGGCGGGCGCGTTCGAGGTCGACGCCGAACTTGGATTCGCGTTTGCCGGTGCTGGTATGGCGATGCGTCTTGGGATCGACATCCGGGTTGACCCGCAGCGCAGCACGGACGACCTGTCGGCGTTGTCGGGCGATCTCGACGAGGTTGGCCAGCTCGGCCTCGGACTCGATGTTGAACCAGCCGATGCCCGCGTCGATGGCCTGGTTGATCTCGGCGTCGCTCTTGCCCACGCCGGCATAGACGATGCGTGCGGGGTCGGCGCCGGCCTTGAGGGCCCGATACAGCTCGCCGCCGCTGACCACGTCCATGCCCGCCCCCAGGCCGGCCAGCAGCTTGAGGATGTGCAAGTTCTGGCAGCTCTTGATCGAGTAGCAGATGATCGGCCGCAGGTCGCGGAATCCCTCGGTCACGGCTCGGTAGTGGCCGCGGAAGGTCGCCGCGGAGTAGACGTACGTCGGGGTGCCCACCGCGTCGGCAATGCGGGCGACCGGCACATTCTCGCAGTACAATTCGCCGTCACGATAAACAAACTGGTCCATGGCTCAGCATCTCGCTCCGTGCCGCCGCACCGAACGGCGGAAACGCAGACATTCCACCCCCCAGGGCAGCGGGAACACATCACTGTCCGCGACTACAGCGGAGAAGTCAACATGAACGACCCGCTTGATTCGCGTGTGGGTCGGTAGCCAATTGGCAACCCGCCGATGTCGTCACGGACTCGCGTCCCCGGGACAAAGCCGCCGGTTGACCTGCCTTGACGTTCTGCTATGGTCAGGGCAGGCGCAGGCAGGAGGCTTGCTGGGAGCCATGCGGTGCGGAACATGATCCACGTCAAGGTGAGGCTATTCGGCCCGGCCGCGGACGCAGTCGGCGGCAACGAGATGGAGTACGTCCTCGCCCCGCCGGCCACCTTAGGGGATCTTGTGGAGCTGCTTTTTCTGAGGCATCCGGCCCTGGGCGAGCGGGCGGCGGGGTTGCGATTTGCGGTCAACGAGGCGTATGCCGACCCGTGCACCCCGCTCGCCGACGGCGGTGAGGTGGCGGTCATTCCTCCGGTATCGGGTGGCGACTGGGATCCGGTGGTTCTGACGCTCGAGCCGATCGATACGCGGGCTTTGGCCCGGCTGGTCGCGGACCGCTCGTGCGGAGCGGTGGTCACGTTTGAGGGCGTAGTGCGTGCCGACGGGTCGTCCGCCAATCCGCTGTCGGCCCTGGAATACAGCGCTCACGAATCGATGGGCCTTCGGCAGATGATCGCCATCCGCGAGCAAGCCATCGAGCGGTTCGACATCTGGGAGGCGGTGCTGGCCCACCGGCTGGGCCGGCTGGCGGTGGGTGAGGTTTCGGTGGCGATTGTCGTGTCAGCCCCACACCGCGGTGCCGCCTTTGCCGCTTGCCAATGGATCATCGACGCAGTCAAGCGCGATGTGCCTATCTGGAAGAAGGAAATCTGGACGCAAGGGGAAGCGACATGGGCCGATCCGGCTCTCGGCAAAACCAGCCAGTGAAAAGCACCGCCTCGACCGCGAAGAGTGTGGCAGCCGCGTCTCGCCGGTGTTCGCCGAAGCCTCCACCGACGGAAGCGACGGATGAGTCCGTCGAGCAGCGACGTCGCCGCGCTCGCAGCATCCTCACACAGCTCCGCAAGCTGTACCCTATCGCCGACTGTGCCCTGCAGCATAGCAGTGCGCTGCACCTGCTCATCGCTACGATCCTGTCGGCCCAGTCGACCGACGAGATGGTCAACAAGGTCACGCCGGTGCTGTTCGCGAAGTATCCCACGGCGGCGGACCTCGCGGCGGCGGACCCGGCGGACGTCGAGCGCATCGTGCACTCCACGGGTTTCTTTCGGCAGAAGACGCGGAGCCTCATCGGCGCCTGCCGGGCGATTGCTGAGCGGTTTGGCGGCGAGGTGCCGGCGACCATGGAGGAGTTGACGCAACTGCCGGGCGTGGCCCGCAAGACCGCCAACGTTGTGCTGGGCACCTGGTTCGGGCTCAACGAGGGAGTGGTCGTGGATACGCACGTCGGTCGGCTTGCCCATCGTCTCGGGCTCACCTGGACCAGCCGCGACGAGAAGGACGCGGTCAAGATCGAGCAGGATCTGATGCGGATCCTGCCGCGGGATGCGTGGACCTATACCAGCCATGCGTTGATCTGGCACGGGCGGAAAGTCTGCCCCGCGCGCAAGCCGGACTGCGAAGGTTGCACGCTGAGCAAGCTGTGTCCTTCGGCGTTTTCGCTTGCCTCACCGCAAGGGAAAGCCGCGAGGCGGAAGGAGCAGAACGGTGCCGATTGATCTCCCGTTGCCCCGGCGAGGCGGATGGTCGCTATGGCTGGCGATCCGCGCGACCTTCACCGGGGCAATGGCCTTGGTGGCTCTGATGGTGGTGCGTTCGACGGCGTGGCCCAGGTTGACTCGCGAGTATGCCGCGGATTCCGGGCCGCCCGCGCCCGTCGCGTGGCTCCTGGCCAACCCGCAATGGCTGATCGTCCTGCCCATGCCGGCGATCGCGTTGGGCCTCGCGGCGCTGATCATGCCGGCGGTTCGTGGGCCGTTGGCGATCCTGGCGTCGGCAGCCGCCCTGTTGACGGTGATTGGGGTCATCGCGATCCTCGTCGCGGCCCTGCTGCCGATGTACCAAGCCGCGATGTGACCCGCCGTACGGATAGCTGACGGCGGTGCCTCCCGTAGCGGTCGCCCCCCGTGGCGACCGGCGCGTGGCCCCGCGGGCCCTGCTCGATGGCCGTTCGCGGGGTCCCCCCCTGTGGCGACCGGCGCGTGGATGTCGGTAGACGTGTAAGAATATAGAAGTTCTCGGAGGGGCGATACCCGAGGAATGCGCTGGTACGCCGGTCGCCACGGGGCGCGACCGCTACGGGGGGCGAGGCGGCCTAATCGCCCAGCAATGTTCGCAGGCGTTCGAGGAGCGGATCGATACGCTGACGCAACGGGGCGACGTCCAGGGTCAGGTGGGCATTACCCATGAGCGGCATGTCGCGTCCCCAGAGCCGCACGGTCACGAGGGCTGGACCGGCCGGGCCTTTGCCCGCCAGTACGCGGATCTGCTCTCGATCGGCGAGGATCCTCGCCCCGGCATGCACGTACTCGACCTGCTCGGGCAGCAAACTTGCGGGCAAAGCCACGTTCAGCCGGTCGAGCGCCTCCATGAGCAGGCTGCGCGGGATCACGCCCGGCCCGGACCCCGGGGGCATGGCGGTCAACTCCAGGTCCGCGCTGGTCAACTCGTTGTCCTGCACAGCCAGCGAGTGGATACGCAGATCGAACCGGCCCGGCAAAGACGGTTCGCCCAGCAGCGCCTGACTCACGACCGGCAACGAGGCCCCAAGCCACTCACCGCTGGCGGTGAGCACCTCGATGCCCTGTGCACTGACTCGCCCCCCATGCAGGTGCAGCTTGGCCCGCCCCCCGACCTGCGGCATGCCCTGCTGGGCCAGCAAGGCGTCCACGTCGAGGTCGTACACGTCGCCGCGGAAATCGAACAACGCCAGCTTTCGCCCGCGGACCAACGCCTCATGCACGTCGAGGTCCACCCGGGCCGAGACCGCCCCGCCCGGCAGCCGAGCGGTCAACTCCTCGAGCCGAATGTCCGCCAGCCGACCCGCCAGTTGTAGTTCATCCTCGCCCGCCAACTGGCGAAAGGTGATCCGGCCGGCAAACGAGCCCTGGGTCACTCGTGAGGTCAAGAGTCCGTCCAGTCCCAGCGTGGGCAACGGCAGCGGCGGGACCGTCAGGCGGACCTCGGGGAGAAACTCCTCCGCGGCCGGGTCCAGCCGAGCGTCGATCCGGATCGGCTCGTTTGCCGGGCGACCGTTGAGCACGGTACAGGTCAAGGTCGCCTGACCGGTGCCGTCGTCATGGAAACGCACGGCCCCGGCCACGTCGTCGATGGTGAGCCGAAAGTCCGTCCGCGGCCAGATGATCCGCGAATCCGCCAGATGGACTTCTCGCACGTTGTATTGCCGAAAGTCGTGTTGCAGGCTGGCCCGCAGCACTCGCGTGTAATCGTCGGGGTACCACGCCTCCGACCCGATGGTCCACTCGGCACCGCGAACCTCGATGCGGCTGCCTTCCCCTTCGGGGTGTCGCCCCCAGAGGACGGATGGGGCGTAGAAAACGCGGTCGCGGCGATCCGGGAGCCAGACGGCCAACCCGGACAATGAGCGGGTCGTGAAACTGTGCGGCCGAACGGCCCCTACATCGACCGGCAACCCGAAGAACGCGGTCAGTTCCTGCTCGAGCTGCAGCCGGTAAAGGTCGCTGCGGTGATACGTGCCGTAGCCGATCGTGCCCCCAACGCAGGCCACAACCGCCAGGAAGACCGTCCATGTCCAGATGATCCGGCGTGCCGTCATGGCCCGCAGTGTACCCGAGGCCCGTAAGGCAACGCGAGGACAGGGCTGAAAAATCGGGGCGGGGGGATCGGGGGGCGGAATTGGCGATCAAGGATTGGAGGTCGCAGATTCGAGATTCGAGATTCGAGATTTGAGATTGCAGATTGGAGATTGGAGATTGGAGATTGGGCGCATCCCACGAGCCGGCGACGCGAGTGCGAGCCGGGGACGCACGTCCCCGGGTTCACGCGGGATCGACGATCAGCCATGAGCCTCAAGGGTTCCACGTGAAGAAGCAGCGACCTGAAGTCGGCACCGCCCACGCGCAATGAGTCAGCACCGCCCACGCGCAATGAGTCGGCACCGCCCACGTGCAACGAGTCAGCACCGCCCACACGCAATGAGCCGGCACCGCCTACGTGCAGTCGGCCATCGAGTACATAGTTCACGAAAGGCTCAACTCGCCCGTGCGACGAACGCCGGACACTGGCGGACGACCGCGGAATCAGCGACAATCTCCGTCTCGGGGCGATTCGCGGCGGGCACTCGCCCCGGTCCGATCACACCCGCCGAGGAGACCCTTCATGCCCAAGCAGAACCCTGTTACCCGACGCAGCTTCCTGAAAACCGGGTCCGCCGCCCTGGCCGCGGCGGGCATGCTGGCCGCTTGGCCGCGACGGCCCGGTACGACCGCACAAGCCGCGCGCCGCACGTTGGGGGCCAATGATCGCATCGTCTTTGGCTTCATCGGCGTCGGCAGCATGGGAGGGGGCCACGTCAGCCAACTCCTCAAAATGCGCGAATCGCACAACCTTGCCCTCGCCGCCGTGTGCGACGTCTATCGCCGACGAGCTAACGCCCAAGCCCAGCGCTGCGGCGGGCAGGCTTATGCTGATTACCGCAAGCTGCTCGAGGACCAGGCCATCGACGCGGTCGTCGTCGCCACGCCCGACCACTGGCACTTCAAGAACGCGATGGACGCCATCGAGGCCGGCAAGCACGTCTACCTGCAGAAGCCAATGACGCACACGGTGGAGGAAGCCATCCGCCTCCGACAGAAAATCCGCGGCACAAAGGACATCGTCCTCCAGGTCGGCGTTCAGAGTACCGGCGACGTTCGCTGCCACCACGCCAACGAGATGATCCGTGCCGGGCAGATCGGCCACGTGCTGTGGTCGCAAAGCAGCTATTGCCGCAATAACCCGCGCGGCGAATGGAATTACACCATCGACAAGCCAGCCGGCCCGCAAGCCGGCGGCGACGACTACATCGACTGGGACATGTGGCTCGGGCACGAGTTCGGGCTGGCTCCCCGCGTGGACTGGAACCCCGAGCACTTCTTCCGTTTCCGCAAGTACTGGGCGTATTCGGGCGGGATCGCCACCGACCTGTTCTACCACCGGCTGGCCAAACTGCTGAGGACGATCGAGGGGCCGCAGGGTGCCTGCCCGTTGCGGGTCAGCAGCGGCGGCGGCGTCTACATACAGAAAGACGGCCGCGACGTGCCGGATACCCTGGCTGCGACCATCGACTACCCCGGCGAACACACCATCGTGCTCACCTCCTCGATGGCCAACAACGATCAACCGCCGGACCGCATCTACGGGCAGTACGGCACCATCGACCTGGAGAGCGGCGCAACCGCCCAGAAACCCTTCTTAAAGGAGTTCCAGGCGAAGTCCGGCGGGGCCGGCCAAGTGCCTCTGCCCAAGCCCGGCCCAGGCCAGCAAGGCAACCACGATGATCACCTGGCCAACTTCATCGACGTCATCCGCGGCAAGCAGAAGGAGCTGTACTGCGGCGTGGAGCTGGGCACCGCCGCTCAGATCGCCATCACCATGAGCGTGCTCGCCTACCGCCAGAAGCAGACACTCACCTGGGACAACTACAACGACAAGGTACAACCCGCGGGATAGCCGCGGCGCGAAAAGACTGTTTACGAAGTGGGCGGCGTCGCGTGAGGAGTGCCCGATCGCTCTCAGTTGCATCCGGTGGCCCCTGCCCTTACGATCCGACTCGCCGGCAGGGAGGAGTTGCGGGCGGTGATGCCCCACTGCCGAAGGCTAACTTGAACCAAACATGACCGACCCCCAACAGGTACAAGACCGTAAGATCAAGCTGGATAAGCTGCGGGCGATGAACGTCGCCCCGTATGGACACCGATTCCCCAACGTGCAGCCGCTTGCCACCGTCCGGGCAAGCAGCGAGAGCCTCAACCTCGAGCCCGGCCAGCATGCCGAGAACACCACCGTGCGCGTCGCCGGCCGGGTGATGCTCCACCGCCCCTGCGGCAAGCTCGTCTTCATGACCATCCGCGACGGCACGGACGACCTGCAGATCGGTCTCAGCAAGGCCGCCGTCAGCCCCGAAGCCTTCACCATCGCCAACAAGTTGCTCAACCTCGGCGACATCATCGGTGTCGAGGGCACCCTCGGCCGCACCCGCACCGGCGAGCTGACCGTCTGGGCCACGTCGCTGACCGTGCTGTGCAAGGCCGTCCAACCGCCGCCGGAGAAGTGGCACGGCCTCAAGGATGTCGATCTCCGCTACCGCCGCCGCTACGTCGACCTGTTCACCAACCCGCAGGTCCGCGAGGTCTTCAAGCAGCGGAGCATGATCATCGACGCCATCCGCCGGTGCCTCGTCGAACGGAGCTTCTTCGAGGTGGATACACCGGTCCTGCAGCCGATCTACGGTGGAGCGGCGGCCCGGCCGTTCACCACGCATCATAACGCCCTGGACCTGAACCTGTTCCTGCGCATCAGCCCGGAGCTGTATCTCAAGCGGCTGCTGGTCGGCGGGATCGAGCGGGTCTTTGAGTTTGCCCGCGTCTTCCGCAACGAGGGCATCGACACCCAGCACAACCCCGAGTTCACGTTGCTAGAAATATACCAGGCCTACGGCGACTACCATGATATGATGGACATCACCGAGGCCATGGTCGCCGCGGCCATTGAGCGGATCGGCGGCGGGTTCAAGCGGCAATTCGGCGAGCTGGAGCTCGATTTCACACCGCCCTGGCGCCGGGCGACCTATGCCGAACTCCTCAAGGAATACGCCGGCGTGGACATGAACGACGAGCCGGCCGTGGCTCGCAAGGCGGAGGAACTCGGCGTGCTCGCCAAGATGAAGGCCGCGGCGACCGAATTCGTTGTTCCGGACCATGCGATTCTGGTCAACGAGGTCTTCGATGCGATGGTCCAGCCGCGGCTGATCCAGCCGACCTTCGTGCGCGACTACCCGGCCCCGCTTTGCCCGCTGACGCGACGCAAGCCGGACGACCCGAACATCGCCCTGCGGTTTGAGGCCTTCGTGGCCGGCTGCGAGATCGCCAACGCGTATACCGAGTTGAACGACCCGCGGGTGCAGGAGGAGAACCTGCGGCGGACTCTGGCCGGCGAGCGGCGCGACGAGACCATGGCCGTGCTGGACGAGGATTTTGTGCTGGCCCTCGAGTATGGCATGCCGCCGGCCGGCGGACTGGGTGTGGGGATCGATCGACTGGTCATGATGCTGACCAACTCGGCCAGCATCCGCGACGTGATCCTGTTTCCGCTGCAGCGGCCGAAAGCCGCGATCGACGAAGACGTTGACTCCGTTTAGCGGTGTCGCAGTCTAGCGGTGTCGCTTGCCGATCGGTGTCGCAAGCGACACCGCTATACAGCGACACCGCTACACGGGTGAGGAGGATCCCACGGGGCCCCATGTACAAGCTGTTCCTCTGCCTTCGCTACCTTCGCCGGCGACGCATCGCGTTCTTCGCGGTCGCCGCCGTCTGCCTGTGCGTGGCCATGGTCCTGATCGTGGTCAGCGTCATGGGCGGCTTCCTGCAGATGGTCAAAGACCGTTCGCGCGGCATGTTAGGCGACTTGGTGGTCGAGAACGGGACGTTGCAGGGCTTTCCCTACTACCAAGAGTTCATCGACGAGCTCAAACTGGCGATGCCCGACCAGATTGAAGAGGCCACCCCGGTGATCATCACCTACGGGGTGTTGCGCTTCCCGATCGACCAGATCACCAAGCCGGCCCAGATTGTCGGTATCCGGCTGCACGAAACCTACCGGGTCAACGATTTCAAGAACGGGCTGTATTACGAGAAGTACTACCCCGAGACAACCACGCTGGGGCCATGGAAGGAGCCCGCCTACGGAGCGGTCGAGGGTGGCAAGATCGCCCTGCCGCCCGAGCTCGAGGGAGCTTGGCAGAGATGGTGGGCACAAGCCACGCCCGCCCAGCGCAAGAAAGCCGACGCCGAACGACGCATGGATTATGACCGCCCGGGCTATTACCGGCCCATTCCCCACGAGAATTACCTCGTGGACGTCTCGCCCACGTGGCTGGAGCCCGAGTTGCCGGGCATCATCCTGGGCACGGACCTGTGCGCCCGCCGGCTCGACACCGGCGACTACCGGCGGTTCTACTGGCGCGGCACCCGCGTCTCCCTGACCTTCGTGCCGTTCTCGCCCACCGGGCAACCGCGAACCGCCACAGGCATGCCCAACAAGCTGTTCCGCTATGTCGACGACGCCCGAACCGGCATCTACGACATCGACTCGATGAGCGTCTATGTCGACTTCGACATGCTGCAAGAGGTCGTCGAGATGAACACGGTGGTCGACGAGGACACCGGTCAGCGGATCCCCGGCCGGGCCACGCAGATACAAATCAAGGTCACGCATGGGACCGATCCCATCAAAGCCCTGGACCAAGCTCAGAAGATCTGGAACAGGATCGCCTCCCACAACCGCGCCGAAGCCCTCCGCATCTTCTCGCCCGAGGTTCTGGACATGGTCGAGATCCGCACCTGGGAGCAGAAGCAGGAGCGCTTCATCGCCGCCGTCAAAAAGGAGAAGCACCTGGTGACCATCCTCTTCGGGGTCATCAGCGTGGTGGCTGTTTTCTTGGTGGGCTGCATCTTCTACATGATCGTGCAGCAGAAGACCCGCGACATCGGAGTCATCAAGAGCGTGGGGGCCACATCGCGCGGCGTGGCCGGTATCTTCCTGACCTACGGGGCGGCCGTCGGCGTGGTCGGCGGGGCTCTGGGCACGCTCCTCGGCACGCTCTTCGTCTGGTATATCAACGACATACAGGATCTGCTGGCCTGGATCTCTCCGCAGGCCAGGGTCTGGAACCCGGAGGTCTACTCTTTCGATGTGATTCCCAACCAAGTGCGACCCGTCGACGTCCTGGTGATCTACGGCATCGCCATCGCGGCGTCGATGATCGGCTCGGTGATCGCGGCGATCCGGGCGGCCGAGGTCTGGCCGGTGGAGGCCATCCGCTATGAGTGACGTCATCCTCCAGGCAAGCGGTCTGCACAAGACCTACCACCTCGGCAACGCGAAAGTCCAGGTACTCAAAGGCGTCTCTTTGACGGTGCAGCGTGGCGAGTTCGTGACGGTCATGGGGGCCTCCGGCAGCGGCAAAAGCACACTTCTGCACCTTCTGGGTGCCCTGGACATTCCCGACCGCGGAACGGTCGCCTTCCACAACACGGACCTGTTCGCCGGATGCAAGCCGCCGACGACGACGACCGGCAGCACCTCCCTCTACGTCGCCGCCTACCCCGCGATCATCGTCTATAAGCTGCTGCGCCTGCTGATCGATCGGTCGTCGGACCAGCGTGACTATCACCGCAACGTGCATTTCGGGTTCGTCTTCCAGTTCTACCACCTGCTCCCGGAGTGCAACACGCTGGAGAACGTCCTCCTGCCCGCCATGGTCTGCCACTCCGTGCCCGGCTGGCTGGCGAATCGCTCTCGGGTCGTCGCTCGGGCCCATGACCTGCTCAAGTGGGTCGGGCTCGAACACCGGCTGCGCCACCGCCCGAACGAGCTCTCTGGCGGGGAAAGGCAACGCGTGGCCATCGCCCGGGCCCTGATCAACGGCCCCCAAGTCTTGCTTGCCGACGAACCTACCGGTAACCTGGATGCCAAGACCGGTGCGGGAATCCTCGAACTGCTCCACAAGCTCAACAGCCAGGGGCAGACCATCGTCATGGTGACCCACGATCCGAAGGTGGCGTCAGCCGCCGACCGCGTCGTCACCTTGGAGGACGGCAGGATCCACGCACGCGGTGCGTAACCTCGGAAGCACCGGCGCGGGCCGGCCCGCAGGAAACGCATGGGGAACCTTGACCGGGACCGCAGGCCATCGGCGACTGCCCGAAGAGAATCCGCGGTGCCCGGAAGGGTTGTAGGCAGATGGAACCGCGCATGGACTTCAAACCACCTCAGAAGTACGCACCGAACCCCGACCTCAAGATCTTCGTGAACGGGCGCATCGTGCCCGCGGCCGAGGCCATGGTCAGCGTTTTCGATCACGGACTGCTCTACGGCGACGGCGTCTTCGAGGGCCTCCGCAGCTACAGCGGCCGGGTCTTCCGCCTCGACCGCCACCTCCAGCGGCTCGAAGAATCCGCCCGGGCCATCCGCCTCGAACTGCCCATGACCCGGCAGGAACTCGTCACCGCCACCTACGAAACGCTGGAAGCCAACAAAATCATCGACGGCTATGTTCGGCTGGTGGTCACTCGTGGCGTGGGCACGCTGGGCTTGAGCCCCAGACGCACCGAATGCCCCTCCGTGTTCATCATCACCAGCCAGATCGAACTCTACCCCCGCGAGCTCTACGAGCAGGGCATGGCGATCATCAGTTGCAGCGTGGTCCGCAACCACCCCAACGCCATCGCTCCGCGCATCAAGAGCCTCAACTACCTCAACAACATCCTCGCCAAGATCGAGGCCCTCGACGCAGGCGTGCACGAGGCGGTCATGTACAACCACTTGGGCTATGTCGCCGAATGCACCGGTGACAACATCTTCCTCGTGCGTGAGGGCACCGTGCTGACCTCTCCGGTCGCGGCCGGTATCCTCGAAGGCATCACTCGCGACGCGGTCATCGAGCTCGTGCAGCGACGCAAGCTCCCCTTCCGGGAGACGGACTTGAACCGCCACGATCTCTACGTCGCCAACGAGTGCTTCCTCACCGGCACCGCCGCCGAGGTCATCCCCGTCACGCAGATCGACGGCCGGCCAATCGGTAATGGGCAGCCCGGGCCGATCACCCGACAGCTCATTGCCGACTTCAAGGCTCTCGTCAACGGCGGCGAATGAGCCTCAAAACAGGATGTATGGTTGGGCAGTGCAGACACACGCGGAGGCTTGGTTGCGTCCGCCCTCATGGCCTCTATTCGACAGGTGCCTCATGGAGTTTCTGAAGAAGCTGATCGCCACCCCTGGTGTCGCGGGCCGCGAAGAACGCATCCGCGAGCTGATCCTCGCCGAGGCCGCTGGCCTGTTCGATGAGACCACGGTCGACCCGATGGGCAACTTGATCTGCCACAAGAAGCCCGGCAAGCGGTCGGGCAAGACCGCCCACAAGGTCATGATTGCCGCCCATATGGACGAGATCGGGTTCTATGTCCGGGCCATCGACGAGGAGGGCCGACTGCGTCTGCAGAAGGTCGGTGGATTCGAGCCCCGCAACCTCTTCGCCCGCCGCGTACTCGTTCAGGGGCAGCGCGACCTCGTGGGGGTGATGAACCCCGGCATTCGGCCCATCCACGTCGCCTCGGAGGAGGACCGCAAGAAGGTTGTGGAAGTCAAGGATTTCTTCGTCGACCTCTTCCTGCCAGCCAAGGAGGTGCAGAAGCTTGTCCGCGTCGGCGACCCGGTCACCTGGATTCAGGATCTGGAGGTCATCGGCGACGTCTGGACGGGCAAGGCCATGGACGACCGCATCGCCATCTGGGTCGCGATCAACGCCCTTCGTAAAGCCGCGGAGAGAAGCCCGCACGATATCTACTTCGTCGGCACCGTGCAGGAGGAGGTGGGCTGCCGCGGGGCCGGGCCTGGCGCCTATGGTATCGACGCCGACATCGCCATTGCCGTGGACATCACACTAAGCTGCGACACGCCCGGCATCGAGAAGACCGACGCCATCAGCGAACTGGGCAAAGGTTGCGCCCTCAAAGTCATGGACTCGTACTCGATCAGCGACCGCGGTCTGCTCGATGAGTTCATCGCCACGGCCCGCCAACGCAAGATCCCGCACCAACTCGAAATCCTGCCCCTGGGCGGCACGGACGCGGGTTCCATGCAGCGAGCCGGTGCCGGCTGCAAAGCCTTCACCTTGTCCATCCCGACGCGTTACGTGCACACCCCCACCGAGAGCGTGCACCGCAAGGACGTCCAGGCCGGCGTCGACCTCCTCGCCGCTTGGCTGACCAAGTGAAGGCGCCTGCAATCCCGATCACTCCACGCCTACGAGCCCGGAGCACGAGCGACGCACGCCCCCTACGAGCCCGGAACGCGAGCGACACGGACCCCCTACGAGCCCGGAGCGCGAGCGACGGGATGTGGAGCGTCAGCGACGTACACGCCCTTGCCCAGCGCCACCCACTCGCTCGCGCTCGGGGCTCGTTGTCCCACTCGCTGGGGCTCGGAACTCGTTGTCTCGCTCACTGGCGATGAAGGCTCGTTGCCTCCCTCGCTCGCGCTCGGGGCCCCTATCTCACTCGCCCAGTAACGAGCCCGGAGCGCAAGCGACGCGCGCCCCCTACGAGCCCGGAGCGCGAGCGACGCACGCCCCCTACGAGCCCGGAACGCAAGCGACGCGAACCTCCTACGAGACCGGAACGCGAGCGACGCGAACCCCCTACGAGCCCGGAGCGCGAGCGACGGGATGTGGAGCGTCAGCGACGT
>JAAYDF010000340.1 GCA_012729395.1 Phycisphaerae bacterium | reverse complement strand
CCGGCCTAAGCCGAAATCATACGCGAACGCGAGGCTCAACACCAGCAGTGCGGCCTGCGCGAGCGGTTAAACTCCGCGCGTCATGACCCCTCGCCGCACGGCAGTACCATTCGTGTCAGGAACCTTTATTCCGGGTGGCCGCCGCCTTTGCGGCCGCCGCCCGGAATAAAGGTTCCTGACACCTTTTTTGCCCCGCTTCCTCACCGGCGCGGCTTTGTTGGCCGCTGTTCTGCGGGTAGCAGGATGAACCCGGCATCGCCACCCTCGGGATGGGAACCCCACTGCGGGCTGACATCGCCGCCGTCATCGGTCAGGTCAGCACCGACACTGTAGATCACCAGCCGGTCGTCGTGAACGGTCAGCCGCAGCGGCTGCTCAGAGAACGGATCGGCAGGGATGCCATCGAGGTAAGCGGGTACCAGGGCTTCGAGCGTGGCGGGCATTGCGTTGTGCTCAATGCGGTAGCGTTCGACGGCCACGCCGACTCGGGCAGCTCGGATCAGGGCCGTGATCCGCATTTCGCGTTCGATCGACCGCTCGAAAGCCGGCATGAGGAGCCGGCAGAACACATAGTAGGCGGGCAGGGCGTTCAATTCCCTCACCTGCTCCCGGGCAACGGCGAGCCGTGCCCGGGGGTTATCGGCGGCCACGATTCGGTTCAGCTGCTGTACCCCGAAGGCCTGTTCGTGCATCAACCAGCCGCGCAGGCCCGGCAGCAACGGTCGGATGGGAAGATTCACCTCCATTCCCGTTTGGCCGGTACGCCGCAGGCAATCAACCATGTCAATGAAGAACGCACGCTCGCCGCGCAGGCCCCAACGCGTGCGGTCCGGGGCATCCATGGATGCCAGCTCGGCATCCAGGCGGGCCAGCCCCGAGGGATCGAGCGTCGCCATTCCGAGTACCTGCTGCACGGTGCTGACGGCCAGCGTGTCGCAAGCGATCCATACCATCGAGGAGATCAGCGTTGGTTCGTCTTCGAACATCCGTCCAAGTGTGTGCATGATCGCCAAGTGCTCAGGCAGCGTGTCGGCTCGCCCATGGGTTGCATCATGCAGGGCCTGCAAGCTCTTAATCCTCACGCAGGATCGTGCCTCCGACAGATGGGGCAGCAGGAAATCTGCCAAAGGTGATGTCACGGTGAGCGGGAATCGCCCGCCTTGGAAGTCACGGAGGCGATCGAGCTCGGCCAGCTCCGGAGCGATGGTTTCGATCATCTGGGCGACGGCTTGGTCGGTCTCGGTGCTCCACAATTCGCCAACCGGGCCGGGCTTGGCCTTCCCGACGAGCGGCAGAACCTCATCAGACGACAGGGGCTCCAGCTTGTCCTTCAACCGTTCGCTGACCGCAAGCACCAGCAGGGCACCGTTGGCTTCCGGCGGCCAGACCGCTCGTTGGGCTTCAAGATCCTCGAACCGCACAGGGCCAGACTTCTCGGCCTCAGCCAGCGCCCGGTTCAACTCTCGCCCGGCGATCACGTCGAAAATCAGGCCCGCCACAAGGAGCAGCAGCAGAAACAGGCCGCAAGCCACCACGAACCGCAGCCATCGGCGTCGTCTTTTGCGGGGTACTTGAGTCTCATCCATAGCCCTGGACTCCCGTGGTGGTCGGATACCGGCATATCTCGGCCAGTGTTCACCAAGCCGATAGTACGAGTACAACGGCTGTGGGCCGCTGGGGTCTCCGTGACCTCATTCTACCAGTTCTTGTCACGAGCCCGTCTAATCTTACTCACTCGCACCAATGGTTCCCGCCGCGACGATACATACCACATCTCACCTCGGTTGCAGTGGCAGTGCAATCCGCCGGCTCGTCCGCTGCCCGACAATGCGGTGCGAGCCAGAGTCGTGATGCTGTCACGGCCCCTTATCCGTGGCGAAGGTGCCCCCAGGTCTTGACGTGAAGCATCCAGGCGCCGTACAAGGAATGTACGCATACTGTACCGGCACCGCTGTCCACGACGGGCTCAGGGTGCCTCAAGTCCAGGAGTACCGATCATGATCCGGCTCATCTCGATTGTTCTTGTGGTTTCTCTGTTGCTGGTGTGTGGTCCCACGTGCGACCCGAGCATCCCGTTTCCGATGGGCTTCAGCGCCTTCCCTGACCCGATCGAGTTTCTGCTTCCCGGCGAGAGCATCTTCCTGACCATCGAGGCGAACGACGGGACGCTCGCCAGTTGGTCGGTCAGCACCTCTGCAAACTGGATTCTCATGGATCCCACGAGCGGGACGGGTAATGGGCGTGTCGAGGTGCAGATCGACCGCGACTCGCTCGCGCCCGGGGAGCACTCCGGGACGATCCAGGTGATTACCAGCCTTGGTACGACCACTGTGACAGTGACCACGACGATTCCCCAGGGGACGGGCTTGACCGGCGAGATCGCGTTTGCCAGCAATCGCGATGGCAATTGGAATATCCACGCGATGAACGTGAACGACAAATCCGTCCGCCAACTGACCAGCAGTTCGGGTGATGATATCGCACCCTCGTACACGCCCGACGGCAGTCAGGTCTTCTTCTCGACCAATCGTGGCGGAAACTACGACATCTACAAGATGTCCGCCGACACCGGCGGCGGTACCCCGGTGATCGCCGACGCAGCCGACGATTACTACCCAAGCGTCTCACCCGACGGGACGAAGATCGCTTTCCTGCGTCACGAGGCCGAGACGGATGAACTGATCCTCTATACCGCCGCGATCAACGGTGGGCTGGTGACGCGGATGAAGAACAACCAGGGGCTGCGCTATACCTACTCGGACAGCGTCTGGGAGATGGATGAAGTGCACCTGGGCGATTGCCGGCCGGCTTGGTCGCCCGACGGCAGCAAGATCTACGTGGCCTACTGGGTCACTCCCGGGCCCACGCCTACGCAAAGGGCGCCGGGCCTCGCGGTGTTCAGCGCCGCGGACCCCAACGCCGACCTGTGGGCGAAGAGACTGAACCAGGGTACGGGTTACAGCCACGACTCGTGGTGGGATGTCTCCCCGGACGGCACCATGCTGGCCGGCGCCGCCAACCCGAGAATCACAGTGTATGACATCGCCGACGGTAATCTCGAAGGCGGCCTTGTGGACCCGATCCTGCACACTGACAGCAACGAAGATTCCGCCCCGACTTGGTCGGCGGACGGTAGGCGTATTGCCTATAGTTGCCGTCCCACAACCGCCAACGGCTCAGTACGCGACATCTGGGTGGTCGACACATTCAGGACTCGCGGCCAATACCTGCGAGTGCAGCTTACCGATGACCCGGCAGAAGATCGGACGCCGGTTTGGCGTCCGCAGTGACCGGATGTCGGGCGGCCCGGTTTTGGCGGAGGCGTCCGGAGATCGAGCGTTCTGGCCTACCGGGCTCGCCGTCTCAGTGCCGCGATGGCCCCCAGAGCGAGCAGAGCCACGGTGGCCGGTTCAGGGATGCCGACGGCGATGCTGCCGGGCTCACGCCACCGGTCCAGTTCCAAAAGGCCGACGAAGGCGAAATCGCTGTCGTAGATGGCCAGTTTGGGGTCCCAGGCTCCTGCGCCAAAGTCATATCCGCTCGCGACGAGCATCGAGCCATCGGATAGGAAGCCTATGCCTCTTGAGGCGATGAGATCGTTGTCCGTCAGGCTCGCGGCATGTAGCCAGGTACCATTGGAATCGAAGATTTCGACGTAGTCCGGGCGGTCGGGGTCGTGCCACTGGAAGTTCACAGCGACCATACCGGCGGCGGAAACGGCAAGGTCGTTGTTGTCCTCGCTGGTCACAAAGGAATAGGCGAAGGTTCGGCTGGCCGGATCCCACACCGCGACCTCGTGGTTCTGGGCGTTGTATAGCATTCCCTCGTGCATGTAGAGCCCCTGATTGTCAAACGGGCCGCCGGTGAAATCCCAGGATTCGCTGAAGTCGCGAGCGTACTCCTTGAGATACGTATCCGTGCCGTCCCAACTGGTGATGGCCCAGTTGCCGTTGTCCAAAACCGCGAAACCGCCGCAGTCGAGCCATTCGGGCGTCGGCTGAAACGCGACGAGGTGGCCACCGGCTTCCCATTCCAACACGCCGGTTGTCCCGCCGGCGCCGTCTCCACGGTCGAGTTCCCCAAACTGGTAAAGGTGACCGTCGGGGCCCCATCTCAGGTGGCCCGGGCCGCTCATTCGGTAGGTGTCCGGCAAGTTGGCACGAAAGCTCCGGACGAAGTTGCCGGCTGGATCGTATTCCAGTACATCGCCGTCCCGCCAGACACTGTCGTAGACGAAGATGTGGTCTTTCCCGAAGCTGTTCGCCCATGCTGGCCCTGCCGTCATCAAGATGGCCGCCAGGACCAAGCCGACTATTGATGTGAACAAGCGGACGCGCGCATAAATGGCCCTCGTAGCTTCTGTCTCGATCGTGTTCATGGCTCTCTCTCCCTTCGAGATGTTGGTTGTCCCGTGAAGGCTTCTCTCTCTGTGTCGGAACGATGCACAGATATCCAGGTGCCTGGCAATGCCGCCATCGTGGATTGCCTCCCATGAACGGCGAGCTGCACCAGTGTCTTTATCTGATCTTGAGCAAGTCGCGGATCTCCGCGAGGAGCTGCTCCTGCGTCGGTCCAGCCGGTGCGGGGGCGGGGGCCTCGGCTTCGAAACGCTTGCGCGCCGTGTTGATGCCTTTGACCAGGAGAAACACGGCAAACGCGACGATGAGGAAGTTGATGAAGACGCTGATGAACTCGCCGTAGCCCAACTCAACAGCCGGTTTAACCACGTCGCCGTTCTCGATCACCGCGTCCCTGAGCCGAAGCTTGAATTCCGTGAAGTCCAGGCCACCAATCAAGAGACCCAGAGGCGGCATCAGGACTTTGTCGACGAGGGATTTGACCAGCCCGCCGAACGCGGCCCCGATGATGATCCCGACCGCCATGTCGATCATGTTTCCCTTGAACGCAAACTCGCGGAACTCCTTGAGCATTCCCATCTGGCATCTCCTTGGAACAGTCCGATGATGTTGGTACCCCTCGACAATCGCGGGGTGTACATCCGTGTGATCTGTCAGCCTGTGTGTCAAACGCGGCGACGGGGAACACGGCGACGGACCAGTGCCCAGCCCAGAACTAACAGAACCACTGTGGCCGGCTCAGGAATCACCAGGTACCCGTCATTGCGACCGATGTTGAAGGGGAGGACCGTCTGGCCGGCACCGAACAGGCTGTGGAGTTCGATCATCGATCCGTCGATGAACGCGTAGACCGGCACGTCGCCAATCACCAGTTGCGATCCACCGTACATTGCCAGACCGTCGAGTCCCCCCGAACCGAAGAGGTACAACGCCTCCCGAGCGTCCTGGCCGAGGCCATCGTTATCGTAGATGTCGGTCAGGATGGCCGTGACCGTGTCGGTCGGTGAGCCGACGACCAGTTGCATCATGCCGAAGTTGCCGGATGTGACGAGGGCACCAAGATCCTGCCCCGCGACTTCCAGCCAAGGTAAACCCGTGCCCAAGATGCGCAAGAGGCCGGTGTCCATATTGAACGCGGCCGCGTTGGTCATGGCGTTTTGAAGGCTGCCGGCGAGTTCGATTTCCGCTCCGTCGGTGATCGCGACGGTTGCGGAAGGCTCGAGCATGAGGCTGGAGGCGATGATTGTGCTACCCAGGTCGTCGGCGGCGATATCCGTGTTCGAGGTCATGGCCAGATCCCCGAATCGCAGCGCGCCGCCCGCGAGGGCTTCGAGACGAGCGTAGCCCTGGACGGTTGTTAAGCTGCTTAGATCAACTTCGCCTCCGGTGGTGGCCACGACGCGCACGAGGTCCAGTCCGCCATATGTTCCCGACCCTCCGCGGAGCAGGGTGACGCCGGACAGGTCAATGAATCCGCCGTCGGTCGCGGAGATAGTCCGCGTGTGGGTGCCGTAGAAATCGGTGTAGCTGTCGATACTGGTCAGCGAGCTGGCATCCAGGGCCGTCCCGGGATAGGCCGCCGACATCACCGTTGTGTTCGCGACCGCGCTGCTTGTGATGACGTAGTCGTTGTCGGTGATCTGGTTGAAGGTGGTGGCGTTGGACAGGAGGAACCGGGCGTTGTCGATCTGGGATAGCCCGGCAGTCGTGACGACCTGTGCTGGATTCTTCAGGGTAAGCGTGCTGCCGGCGAAGCTGGTCAGCAGGGGGGCATTCAGCGTTCCGGGGCCGGCAAAGGCTACATCGGCGTTGGTCAGCGATTCGAGTTTGGGAGCGTCGACCAGTGTGCCGGAGGTGATGGCGAATCCGCCTCCGTCTT
>JAAYDF010000339.1 GCA_012729395.1 Phycisphaerae bacterium | reverse complement strand
GAGGAAGCGGTCGGCCTGATCCGGGCTCGGGCGGCGAAAGGAATCGAGCCGCGACTGATCGCTCCGCCGTTTGGCGGCAAGGGCCAGCCAGGCGAAGGCAGTCTCGCCAAGCTGGGCTACCCGCCTCCGGTCGAGACCGCCGGCCCGGACTGGCAGGCGTTTACGCAACAAGGCGTCGAGGGCTTCCACTTCGCGGTTTACCTGGCTTGGCGTCAATCGCAGGGTGAATGGCTGGCGGCATGGTCGGTGGCTTCGAGCTTCGAGGGGGAGGTGCCGTTGGACATTGCCCGCGTTCGTGTCGAACGAGCCTTGCAGGCCGGCTTCGACGCCATGCTCGCCTCCCATCGGCTGTGGTGGAACGCCTACTGGCGGCAATCCGTGGTACGCGTGCCCAACCCGGTCGTCGAGCGGCAATGGTACCTCGACCAGTACAAGTTCGGCGCGGCCAGCCGACGCGGCTCGCCGCCCATCACCCTGCAAGGCCCCTGGACCGCCGACAACGGCGAGATCCCCCCGTGGAAGGGCGACTATCACCACGATCTCAACACGCAGTTGAGTTACTGGCCCTGCTACAGCGGCAATCACCTTGAAGAGGGCCAGAGCTTCCTCGATTGGCTGTGGGACACCCGCGGCAATTGCGTTGCGTGGACCAAGCGGTTCTTCGAGTTGCCCGGCCTCAACGTGCCCATGACCTGCGACCTGAACAACCACCAGATGGGTGGATGGCGGCAATACACGCACTCGATTACCACGGCCGCCTGGCTTACCCACCACTTCGACCTGCACTGGCGGTACAGTGCCGACCGGACGTTCCTCCGCGAGCGGGCCTATCCCTACCTGCGCGACGCGGCCGTCTTCATCGAGGCGGCTTCCGCCGAGCGCGACCCGGACGGCAAACGCACCATACCGCTGTCGTCATCCCCCGAGATTCACGACAACCGCCCCGAGGCGTGGTTCTCCTCGGTCACCAACTACGATCTGGCGTTAATGCGCTGGCTGATGCAGGCCACTGCCGAGATGGCGGACGAACTCGGCTTGGCCGACGACGCCCGACACTGGCGACAGGTGCTGGGCGAGATGCCCGAGCTGGCTCTCGCTGAGGACGGCCGCCTGCTCGTCGCGACCGGGCATCCGCTCAAAGAGTCGCACCGGCATTTTTCGCACCTGATGGCGATCCATCCGTTGGGGCTGATCGACTGGGACGACGGGGAGCCTGCCCAACGCACGATCCGTGCCGCCCTGGCCGAGTTGGATCGCCTCGGCCCGGATTACTGGTGCGGGTATAGCTATGCCTGGCTGGCCAACCTTGCCGCCCGGGCCCGCGACGGCCAACGAGCGGAGCGAGCCCTCGAAATCTTCGCCACCGCGTTTTGCCTGCGGAACAGTTTCCACTGCAACGGCGATCAGTCGGGCAAGGGCTACTCGCGGTTCACCTATCGGCCGTTCACGCTCGAGGGCAACTTCGCGGCGGCGGCGGGCCTGCAGGAGATGCTCCTCCAGAGCCATCGCGGTGTGATTCGCGTGTTCCCCGCCGTCCCCGATCAGTGGCGAGAGGTGTTATTCAGCACGCTGCGGGCCCAGGGTGCGTTCCTCGTGTCGGCCCAGCGATCCGAGGGCCAAACCCGGTGGGTCGAGATCCGCGCCGAGCAGGCAGGCGTCTGCCGCGTTGTGTCGCCATTCACCGGCGAAACGCTCGCGTTGCCGTTCCAGGCGGGCCAGACCCGTCGGCTCACCGCCGAGGTAGCTGAACCGTAGCGAAGCCGCTCCTTCCCATGGTCCCAATCGCGGCGGTCATTGCAGAGCGGCGCGAGACGCTCCCGCGCTTTGCGATCCGCTACCAGCTATCCGATCGGAAGGGCGAGGCGGGCAGGCCTTCCTTGTTCATGAGGTTTGGGTTGGCTTCCTGGTGCCAGGCGAAGCGGACCGCGACAGGCTTGATGACCTGGGGGCTGCGGACCAGCAACGTGGCTCCGTCGATCACCGCCTCGGCGGGGTGGAACTTCTGGTCCTCGCCGGCGATCTGGAACCAGTTGAGCGGCTGACCATCGCGCGAGGCGAGCCCGCCGCCAGTGTGCGCGAACCGGACACGCATGGCGTCGCCCTCGACTTCGGCCGATTGGAACAGCGGGCCCGAGTACACCAGACCCTGCCGTCCGTAACTCTTGGCCAGAGCCCACAGGGCCAGCCGATGACCCACGTCGCGTTTGTTGCGAGGATGGATATCCTGCACGTCGCCGATATCGACGGTCACCGCCATGCCGCTGTTGCGGATCGACAAGCTGGCCGTCTGAGCCTCCCACAGGCGAGCCAGGAACTGGGGGTCTTCGTTCCCATAGCGGAACGGGGCGAGCTGCACGAAGTAGAAGGGAAACAGGCCCTGCCCCCAGGCCGACCGCCAACCGCCGATCAGGGCCCGCATCTTGTCGGCGTAGACCATGCCGTCCTTGAGGTTCGACTCGCCCTGATACCAGATCGCCCCACGGATGGTGAATGGCACCAGTGGGTGAATCATGCCGTTGTAGATGGCCGTCGGTTGCGTGTTCTGGTTGAGTTGATGCTGGGGCCAGGCGGGCGGGGCGGGCACCGGCTCGTTTGCGTCCAGGTGCTTCCGGGCCAAGGGCGTCCAGCGCTCGAACTCCTCGACCGCTTGGGAGACCGCTTTGTGGTAGTGTGGCGTCGCCTCGTCGATCAGCTTCACGATATCCTGGAGGGTCGGCACCATCGCGAAGCCCGCACGCGGCGTCCAGGGCTCGATGCGTGTTCCACCCCATGAGCTGTCGATCAGTCCGATGGGGACATCCAGCTCGCGGTGGAGTTCCAGGCCGAAGAAATACCCTATCGCTGAGAAGCCGGCATTGAAGGCACCGCCGGTCGAGATGGTTTCGGGCGTGCAAGGCCGCCATTCGATTTCGATATCCTCGATCGGGGTGGGTGAGATTCGCCACGGCACCTGGAGGATGCGAATCCGCGGGTGATTCGCCTGCGCGACCGCCTCCGGGCCGCCCTCGACGGACTTGATGCTCATCTCCATGTT
This sequence comes from Phycisphaerae bacterium, assembly GCA_012729395.1. Taxonomy (GTDB): domain Bacteria; phylum Planctomycetota; class Phycisphaerae; order UBA1845; family PWPN01; genus JAAYDF01. The sequence continues at coordinate 13,070 of JAAYDF010000339.1, read as the reverse complement.
GGACTGCCCGGAGCACAGCCACACGTCGCCGATGAGCACGTCGGTCAGTTCGATTGTGTTGAAGCCGGCCACCGTCAGCGTGTGTGGCCCTCCCGCGGGCAACGGCTCCAGTTTGACCAGCCACCTCCCGCCAGCATCAGCCGTGGCCGTAGCCGTGCGATTGGCCAGTAACACCTGCACTTCTTCTCCCGGTTTGGCCCAGCCCCAGATCGGTATGGCCAGATCCCGTTGGATGACCATGTGACTGCCAATCACATGAGGTAGCCGGATATCACCGCGCACCTCGGCCGTCCAACCGACCGCCACGCCCAGCACCATCAGCCCCGCCGCTAGTTGCCTACGCATGCTTTGACGCATTGAGATTCCTCCTCGGTCCCGCCACGAGCCGGGACCGGCACCATCCTTCACCATATCACGAAACCGGGTCAACCTGTTTGCCTCACGAACCTCGGCGTTCATCCGTTCATCCGCGGTGTCCGTCTCCCTGGGTTGTGGGCGATGCCCACGCGGCGGGTCCATCCATGCCGCGACGATGCAGGCCTGCTGCCTGGCGACACTTTCGCCGTGACAGAGCATACCAGCGCTTCCCGACGCTGTCATGGTCACTTCGGAGATGATTGGGCTGACTCAGTCGGCACTCAACCGTGACCTCGACTGACAGGCCTCCCCAGCGCATGTCCAAGGAGCACGCAGTACAATGGCCAAGCCCCGCGGGAGGCGATTGACGCCCAGGTTACTCGGGCAATCCCGGTGGAGCGACCTACGGATGCTGGATTTCGTGGAAGGGGTGGACATGCGGCTGGAAACGTATCTGCGTTGTACGATGGGTTGGGTGGGGGTCACGACGATGTGTGTATCTCAACTACTGGGCCAGCAACCGCCGGATTGGCTGAATCCCGCGGTGACCGCGATCAACAAAGAAGCGCCGCGGGCTCTGCGCTGCGTCTATACGGACGACGACTTGGCGATGAAAGCACTCCGCGGCGAGGCGGACGAGTCGCCCTATCGGCGTTCGCTCAACGGGGCGTGGAAATTCCACTGGGTGCCTAAGCCGGACGACCGGCCGATGGATTTCTGGAAAACGGACTTCGACGATGCCGCCTGGACGGAGATCCCCGTGCCCGCCAACGTCGAGATGCACGGCTACGGCGTGCCCATCTATGTCAACATCAAGTACCCTTGGGGCACGCCCGAGCCGCCGCTCATCCCCATGGACAACAACCCGGTCTCCTCCTATCGCACGCGCTTCACCGTACCGTCGCAGTGGAACGGCCGACAGGTCTTTCTGCGTTTCGACGGGGTGAGCTCCGCGTTCTACGTCTGGGTCAACGGCCGGCAGGTCGGCTTCAACAAGGACAGCCGCACGCTCGCGGAGTTTAATATCACTTCCTATTGTCAACCCGGTGAGAATCTGCTGGCCGTGGAGGTCTACCGCTGGTGCGACGGCTCGTACCTGGAAGATCAGGACTTCTGGCGGTTGAGCGGCATTTTCCGCGACGTCACGCTCCTCTCGACCTCCGACCTGCACATCCGCGATTTCGAGGTGAACACCCACCTGGACGATCAATACCGCGATGCGGAGCTGAAGGTTCAGGTCCAGATCCGCAACTACGGCGATCAGCCCGCGGCACTATCGGTCGATGCGGTTTTGCGGGACGATGCCGGCGAACTCATCGCCCGGCAACAGGGCCAGGCGATCAAGATCGAAGGCGGAGAGAATGCCGCCGTCGATTTCGCCATGCACGTCGCCAATCCCGCGAAGTGGTCCGCCGAGAAGCCGACCCTCTACCGTCTGCTGTTGACCCTCAAGGATGGCGACGGCAAGACCATCGAAGTCGTGCCATGCAACGTCGGCTTCCGCAAGGTGGAAATCAAGGAAGGGCAACTGCTGGTCAACGGCCGGGCGATCCTGGTCAAAGGCGTCAACCGTCACGAGTGCGACCCCGACCGCGGCCACGCCGTCACCGTCGATTCCATGATCCACGATATCGAGCTGATGAAGCAGTTCAACGTCAACACCGTCCGCACCTGCCACTATCCCAACCAGCCGATCTGGTACGACCTCTGCGACAGGTACGGCATCTACCTGATCGACGAGGCCAATATCGAGTCGCACGGCATGGGTTATGGGGAAGACTCACTGGCCAAGAAGCCCGAGTGGCTGGCGGCGCACATGGATCGAACCGTGCGCATGGTCGAGCAGCACAAGAATCATCCATCGATCATCATCTGGTCACTGGGCAATGAGAGCGGCATGGGTGAGAACTTCGTCGCCACCGGCACGTGGGTCAAGCAGCGCGACCCCAATCGGCCCGTGCACTACGAGCGAGCCGGATTGCACCCCATCACCGATATCTACTGTCCGATGTACGCCCGACCGCGGCAGCTTGCCGAGTACGCCAGCAAGCCGCAGACCCGCCCCATGATCCTGTGCGAATACTCGCACGCCATGGGTAATTCCAGCGGCAACATGTGGATGTACTGGGAGCTGATTTATCAGCATCGCCACTTGCAGGGTGGGTGCATCTGGGATTGGGTAGACCAGGGCCTCCGCCAGCCGCAAAGCCATGCTTGCGGACACAGCGATGCCGACGACCACAACAAAGACGGCAAGAATAACCTTTTCCGCAAAGTCCGGCCCGGCGAGCCGACTTACTGGGCCTACGGTGGAGACTTCGGCCCGAAGGGTACGCCCAGCGACGACAACTTCTGCTGCAACGGCCTGGTCTCTCCCGACCGTGTGCCGCATCCGGGCTTGTACGAGGTCAAGAAGGTCTACCAGTACGTCCACGCAAAGCCCAAGGATCTCGCCCACGGCGACGTGCATCTGACCAACTGGTACGACTTCACCAATTTGCGCGAAATCGCCGACTGCGCGTGGCAGATCAAAGCGGACGGGCAGTTGCTCCAAAGCGGCACGCTGGACATCCCTGACCTCGCGCCGCGAGAAAGCAAAGTTGTGCACGTGCCCTTCGAGCCGATCATTCCTGAGCCTGGTACCGAGTACTTCCTCGACCTGTCGTTCCGCCTCAAGAACGACGCACGGTGGGCCAAGGCGGGACATGAGTTGGCCTGGGAGCAGTTCAAGCTGCCGCTGGAGGCTCCGCCGCAACCCATGGCTTTGCCGGACGGGCCCGCAATCCTACTGACGCAGACGGCCGGCGCGGCGACCATCGAGGCCGGCGACAACAAATGGGTTTTCGACGAAACGACCGGCCTGCTCACGAGTTGGACATACCAAGGCCAACAGTTGATCCAGGAGCCGTTGTGCCCGCACTTCTGGCGAGCCCCCACCGATAACGACCGCGGCTACAAGATGGTTGAGCGCATGGGGGTGTGGCGCCACGCCGGGCAAAACTACAAGCCCAAGAGCGTCGACACTCAGCGAGAAGGCGAACATGTGGTCCGGATCGAAGTGCACGGCGATCTGTCGCCGGTCCAAGCCGAGTACTCGATGGTTTATCGCTTTCTGAACACGGGCGATCTGGTGGTGCGTGGCACGTTTGCGCCGTTGGCCCAGGATTTGCCGGACATGCCGCGGTTCGGCATGCAGATGGCTCTGCCCGCGGGATTCGAACAGATCACATGGTTCGGCCGTGGGCCGCACGAGACCTACTGCGACCGCAACGACGCCCGCGTGGATCGCTACAAAGGCGAGATCGGCGATCAGTTCTGCCAGGAGTACAGCGAACCGGGCGAGTCCGGAAACAAGGTTGATGTACGCTGGGTCGCGATCGGCGGTCAGGGCGGCGTCGGCTTACTGGCGATCGGGATGCCGCTGCTGAGCGTCAACGCCTTGCCGTACACGACGGACGATCTGGAGAACCATAAACATCCGTTCCAGATCCCGCGACGCGATTTTGTGACCCTCAATCTGGACTGGAAGCAGCAAGGCGTGGGCGGCGACGACAGTTGGGGCGCGATGCCGCATGATGAATACCGGATCAAGCCGCAACCGTATACCTACAGTTTTCGCCTGCGGGCCTTCCAGGGCCAAGTGCCTCTGGAGGCCATCAAAAAGACGCTGCCGACAGACTGACCAGCCCAGTCAGGCAGTCATGGTACGGAGTGTCACTCCGCCTTCGCTGGTGTGCGGATGAATCGTCGCCGTCCACGGGAATCCCCGTGCTGTGGCGACTCAGCCCTGTTGCCCCCGGCAACGTCAGCTTGTGCCTTCAGGCTCGGTTGCCCTGATACCGAGGACAAACCAATCAGCAGGGCGATGCACACCTCTGTCAGAATGCGGGCTCCCGAGGGAACAGTGAATCTCGATTCGCCATGAGCTCCTCGCAGGTGTCGATGTCGTCAGGAATGGGGATCAGGATGACGGGATTCAGTCCCGGGTCATCCCACTGGCTCGGATTGTTGGGTGTGTTCAGGATACGCAGCGACGCCCCGATCACCAGTTGCTCCGAGTTGTCAATCACTGAGCCACGCAGGCTGCCGTCGGAATAGAGAGCAAGTTCATTCTCGAAGACCTCCCTGCGTGCGATGTAGATCTCGCCCTTGATCAGGCCGAACAACTTCACGAACACCGTGACACCGGGCTTGCCATCACCATCGTCGTCGTTGACCAGGGGATTGCGGGGATCCATCAACAACGGCACGTCGGGGTCTCCATCAACGCCGATCAGAGTGGGCGTAGCGGGGCGGCGCAACTTCCAGACGCCGTTCTCCGTATACACTTCGACGGCGGCGCTTCGAGGCAGAATAGCTTGTGTGGCCGCGTCGGGGAACGTCGTGCTGAAAGGCTGGTTGGCTTTGTGTTCGGCATGGCAGAAGCGGTCGTACTGGACAAGCTCTCCATTCTCGATGACCAAATCCGTGAAGCCATACGAGATGATGAACGTCGATAGCGGACCATTGGGCGTCGCGCCCTGGTAGGCAACGACATCATAGTGGGTATAGTGCCCCGCCATGGCCTGCATGGCTTCTTCGTTGGTTGCCGGTGCATCCCAGTCGGGATCGTCACCCGGTACCTCATACAGGGGACTCTCCGGCCAGGGTAACGGATGCCAACAACCGGCAAGCAACAGACAACCGGTAACTACCGCGGCGTGTCTCAACACGAACACAAACGACCTTGGCATCTGGAAGTCCCTTTCTGTACCCACTCGGCTCGTGGACGCCGTCGATTATAGCGCTGTCGGCGTGCGATTCACGTCACTGCCGCGGTCAGCGGTTCACGAGGTCGCGCGCACCGGCCGACCACCCGACAGCGCATCACCGCGGCGACAGAAGAGACTCTGCAAGCAGCCTCGGTGAACGTACTCCGAGACCAGTCCCGATGAGCGGCAGCCTTCCGACGGGATGGGCGAGCCAATCCCGAGCGTCCTCGGGTTTTGCCAGCCCGCCCCCCTCGACGGGTGTTCGCGTGGGACTCCCAGAAGCTCACGGTGCATTCCGCCGAGCCGCGGATAGTGCCCATCCGCAGGCCCGCTGTGCGCGTAAGTCGTTATGCCGCCATGAGTTGTGACACTCAATGTTGCCAGTCGCCGGTCATTGAAGAGACCGGGATGGTAAACGCCATCCTCATCGCCGATCAGGGTGTCGGTCACCCCACACAAGTCCAGCAGTCGATACCAGTCGGCATTGTTGCGGGCCACTCAGGATACTTCAATGGAGAGGATCAACCCCACGTGTCCCAAGGCAACCTCGGAGGTCATCAGGTCGAATCCGCGCGGTTGGGCGGTCCCCGCACCCGATTGGGCCAGATCCTCATCGACAATCATCACCTGGCCCTCCGGCCACCCCAGCCGCAGGGCCCGATCACGTAACTTGTACTGTCGATCAGTGGATTCACGGTTACAGGCGACCTGGGCTGCCGTCGATTGACGCACGTAGATGTAGGCCCGCCGCTGCAGATGGCTCGTCTGGATCTTCCCATTATCGCTCATGTTCCTTCTCCTCCTCTTCGTGGCGGATCTGGGGATACACTGCCTTGGTGATCATTCGGGCCAGTACGTCGATCATCGCTGCTCGGACCTCCGCATCGAGGTCCTTCCATAACGGTGCCATCACTGGAGCGTGCTGCTCCGTGGTCCAGAATTCCAGTTGGTGTGGCAAGTCTGCTCTCCTCTCTCGGCAGGGATCCGGTGGGAGGCTCGGGACGATCGAGCCTGCTGAGCAGAGCATCTACTACCGTCCGCACCCGGAGCAAGTCGCCGACTGATCCGATGAGGCCGGGCGATCGATGGCCATCGACGGCCTGCGATTCCTCTCCAGTCTGTCCCTCGATGTCGGTCCAGGCGGCAGGAATCAGTGATCGGGTTCCGTCGGGAAGGACCAGACTGAGGCAGAGGACGCCGTCGCGATGGGTATGTCCCAGCACGTGCGACACCATCCCATTCAGAGGATGATGTGGGCGGATAATCCGGACTTGTGCGGGAAGAGCCTGGATGTGGGTAGTGTGTCATGTGTTCCTTCGACACGATTCCGCACGACAAGCTGATGGCCGCAGTGGGTATGCGGGTGGTGGACCGGTCGGTCCTTCGCTTGATCCGCATGTGGCTGGAAGCGGTGGTTGTCGAGGAAATGAAGGACTCGGGTGGGACACCGAAGCCCCCACCATCCCGCTCGCGGAGCGGAGGTGAGCGCAAGGTGTCTCGGCTGACACAAGGTACGCCGCAGGGTGGCGTGATCTCGCCCATGTTGGCGAGCTTGTACCTGCATTGGTTCGACAAGGAGTTCCACAGCGAGCGGGGTCCATATCAATGGGCGAACGCTCGGCTGGTGCGGTATGCCGATGACTTCGTCATTATGGCCAGGTACATGGGCAGTCGCATCCGGAACTTCACGGAATTGTGGCTGGAAGGGCGGTCGGGCCTGAAGATCAACCGTGAGAAGACGCGGGTGGTCAAACTGGATGAGCCAGGAGCCGCACTGGACTTCCTGGGGTACACGTTCCGGTACGATCGGGATCGGCATGGCCGGAAGCATCGCTACCTGAACATCTGTCCCTCGAAGAAAGCACTGGAGCGTGAACGGCAGAAGTTGCGGGAGATGACCGGGCCGAAGATGTGCCATAAACCCGCCTGGGGACTGATTGGCGAAATCAATCGGCACCTGACGGGGTGGAGCAACTACTTCAAGCGTGGTTATCCCCGAGCAGCCTTCCGCAAGGTCAACAGCTTCGTGCGTGAACGACTGACCAGACACCTGAAACGTCGCAGCCAACGACCCGATCAGCCACCGAAGGGGGTTAGCTGGTATGCCCAATTGGACCGTTTGGGTCTGGCGTACCTGTGAAGGCTGCCTCGCGTGAGCATGTGGTGAAGGATATCGGGAGAGCCGGATGCGGGAAATCTGCACGTCCGGTTCGTCGAGGGGGGACTGAGTGAACGTGCCGTCACGGGCACTCAGTCCTCTACTCTACTGGTGAAAAACCCCCAACCAGACAAATCGCGAACCCGCCTGCACGAACCCGGTGACCTGGCCCGCAAGCGATTCCGGGCGGAGCGGGTATCATGTGTGAGCCTCAGACCGAGGGCGGCGGATGCCAGATGCGAAGCGAGGAGCAGATCGAACCAACAAACAGTCAGGAGGTCAAACGTTCATGTGTACCAATCAAACGACGGTGACGGCGGGCAGGTTGTTCCTGATCCTCGGACTCATCGGTTTTCTGCACACCGTGTCGAGCCCTTGTCCGGCAGTCGAACTGCCATTCAAGGGCCTGCCCAGCGTGGATCTCAACTTCGATTTCGACGGCAAGCCGGTGGAGTGGAAGCTGGACAGGAAATCCGACACCGAGGCCCGCTATCTCGCCGACGGCTGTGCCCTGACGCTCCGATCGACCGAAGAAGGGGCGTATCGACTGCTCCGCTTCACGGTCGAGCCGACCCAGGGCGACAAGCTCACGGTCCGCTCGTATGAGGCGAAAGTGACCCTTCCGCTGGCCGGGCTCCATGCCGTGACTGTCCCCAGCACCAGAATCATCGCCCACACGCTGGTCTATTATCACGAGCACAAGAAGTGGCCGGACATGCGCGTTTACCGCTGCCTGATCCCGCAGGCCTTCAAGGAAAGCGCCAATTCCAACTGCGAAGTCCCCTTCATCCTGCTGACCGGCAGCAGGGGCGAAAACAAGATTGCCGTGGGCTGGACGGTCGCGGATCGCGGAGCCGCGCTGACGGGCGACCCGGATGGGCAGAATTATGTCCTGCGCCTGTCCCGCAAGGATGACATGCCGCTGAGTGGTAATAAGCTCGAGGACTGCCTGGTCATCAGCACAAAGGACGACGGCTGGTGGGACACCACACGGGCGTATGCAAAGCTGTTTGACCGTCTCAATGCTCGACAGTGGTCGTCGCCGCCGGCCTGGTCGCTCGAACCGGTCTTCTGCACCTGGTACTGTTATCTCGATCACATCGACCAGGCGGGCATGCTGAAGATCGCACGAAAGTGCAAGGAACTCGGTTTCGGCACAATCCTTATCGACGCCGGCTGGGATTGTCGGCCCGACGGGGGCTACGCTGACTTCAAGAAGGGCATTCTCGGCGATTTCCAGGCCATGCCCGACCGGTTTCCGGATCTGCCCGCGGCCGTCAAGCAGATGCACGACATGGGCCTGTACGTCGAACTCTGGTCGGCACCGTTCTGGCAGGGGCGCGAGAGCAAGGCCTACCGCGAGCGAACCCGCGACTGGCACGCCCAGACTGCGGAAGGCGAGAACCAGAGCCTGTGCCCCAGATACCCCGAGACACGGAGTTACCTCAAGGAACGCTTTGCCTGGGTGGCCCGGACCTACGGCATCGACGGCATGTGGCTCGACGCGGCCGACTCGGTGCCCCCGCAGTGTACGGCCAGCCACAAGCATCTCGACCAGCCGATGGGGCAGGCCTTCACCGACTGTCTGGCGGCAATTCGCGACGGGCTGCGTTCGGTCAATCCGCAGGCCGTCACCGAGGCTCGCGTTCTCCATGCGAACCTGCACACCAAGCGCGCCCTCAGCGTCGTTCAGCCCTCGGATGCCCCCGAGAGTTTCGAGGTCCTCCGACTCGCGGGCATCCACATACGAGCGTGGGCCGACGGCATTGTGCTGAAGAACGATCCGATGTTCTGGCCCAAGGATGCGGATGCGACCACCGTGGGCAAGTTCCTGGCCACGATGGTCTGCAACGGTGTGCCGGCCTTGTCGGTCGACTATCTGACTGCGCCCGAGGAGCACTGCAAGCTCACTGCGGCCTGGCTGGCCTTCTATCGACAGCACATGCCCACCCTGCTTCGCGGGGAGTTCCGGCTGTTCGGTGCCGACTACGGCATCCCGGACATGATGCTCGTCGGGAAGGAGGAGACCGTCGTGTACCTGCGGAATTCGCAGACCAGCGACGTGGTGCTTCCTCGTCACCTGCCCAAGGTGATTCTGCTCAATTGCACGGACAAGGACACGTTGCGGTTGTGGATCACCCCGTCCGGCGCCAGGCAACGAGTTCAGTCGTATCGGCCCGATTGGACGGAAGCCGGCCCGCCCGTCACGATTGAGGCAGGACTCGACACTGCGGCATCGTATGCTGTGCCCCAGGGCGGCGCTGCCGTGGTGCGGATCGAGTAGCCAACACGGGCAGGATATTACGAGAGGCGAGCCTTCTCCTTACTGATAGGAAATTTGATTCCGCGAGGGGCGGCGGGGTGGCCCCGGGAGTGGGGGGTTTTGAAGCTTTTGCATACTCGAGCGTGGCCTTGTACTACTCGGATTCACCAACCGGAGAGCGGGTTCCTCTTCCCGAAGTGGCCGATCTTCTGGTCTGGTATCGGACCCGGGATCTGGATCACCAGAGCATCCCATAGATCACCGGGCGAGTTCCACCAGCCGGGAAGCAGCCAGTCTCATTGGGTCGATGAAGACGTTTCCAAGGCGTTCACGCAATGAGTCATGGCAGATGGACAATTCCGTACAACCCAGGAGAAAAGCGGCGCATCCGTTCTGCTGAAGTGTACACACGACCGTCGTGAGTCGTTCCACTCCCGCGGGGGTCTGTCCTGCCTTCTTGATGTCGTGGATAATCTCCATCACCTCGCGCTGTGTGTCTGCGTTGGGAAGGATCACCTTGTCTGGATCCTGGTCCTTCGTGAACAGACCAGTTCCGATCGTTCCATTTGTGGCGAGAATACCCACGGCGCCCGGTGTGGAAGAAATCTTCGCGCGGGCAAGCTCCACAATGTCGACCAGTGGGGTGTCGATGCTCTTGCGGATGTCGGCAACACGAGCATGAGCGGTGTTGCACGCCATCACCAGCACGTCCACGCCGGCCTTCTCCAGCACATGAAGCGACTCGATGACCACCCCGACATACGAATCGCCTCCGTCCCGGGCCAGCGATTCTGTCCTGTCGGGAATGTGTGGGTTCGTATAGGTGATCACCGCGATGTGATCCTGGTCCTTCACCACCGGGGTGGCCTTGATGATAAGTTGCTGCAGGAGCACTCCCGCCTCGGGGCCCATGCCACCGAGAATCCCGATATGGAAATGCTCCCGTGTCCTGTTAGAGGCCATGTTCTTTGAGTATCCTCGCAGCTTCGTCTGTCGGAATCTGTCGCAGTGTGTTTCCGTCGCGTCCTGTCACGGTCTCCGACATGAACAGGGAATCGTAAACGCTTTCCTCTACGGCCTCCACCACGGCCAGGAACAGTGGATTCAGTTCGTTGTCGGGCAGACAGTCGCCCGCGCCGGAGCCTTCCACACCCGACCGGTCGGTGCTGAACGCGACCGCGTAGTCGCCGCTGCCATGGGCCAGAACAGAACCTGTTCGTCCAAGGCCGATCATTGCGCGTCGGGCAAGGCGACCAAGCTGGCGGGAAGAAAGCGGGGCATCGGTCGCCAACACGATCATGCATGAGCCGTCGTTCTTCAGGTCGGATTCGGCCTTCGGAGGCTTTTCTTGCAGCAGTTTTCCCACCGGGATCCCCATGATGGTCAGGTCTCCACCAAAGTTGGTCTGGAGAAGTGCGCCCACGACAAACTCCCGGTTCTCAATTGTCACCAGCCGCGACGCCGAACCGATTCCACCCTTCCATTTGAAGACGCTTGTTCCCGTTCCCGCACCCACGCTGCCGAGATCGAAGTCTCGCGTTCGGGATTCGTAGGCGGCTGCCACGTCCTCCTTGCTCAGCGAGATCCGGTGAATGTCGTTCACGACTCCATCATTGGTCTCGCCGACAACCCCGTTCACAGTCTGGCCGGTCGGAATGTCTCCGGTGACACGCAGGACCAACTCCACCAGCCCGTGCAGCACAGGCCCCACAGCCAGGGTGTTGGTCAGGGCAATAGGGGTCTCCAGGGTTCCTAGCTCGGTAATCTGGGTGACCCCGGTGAGCTTCCCAAAGCCGTTACCCACTGCCACTGCGGCGGGCAGTTTGTGGTGGTAAAGCCCCGTGACTCCCGGATCAATCACGGTGATGCCTGTTCGCACTCGTTCGCCTTCCCGTTTGCTCAGGTGCCCAACGAGGACCCCGCTCACATCGGTGACCTTGTTCATGCTTCCCGTCGCTAACGTGCCGGGGGCAAATCCGTATTCCCGAAATCTCTTCAATTGCGTCATCCTCCTGGCTTGGCCGTTTCTCGTTTTGTCTCGTGTGAGAAGATACCACATGGTCTCATGGACCGGCGACAGCTGAACGATCGAATTGGCTTCCTGCTGATTCACAGTCACCTGCCCGGCTGGCGTTCCTTTGGCGGAGAGTGCGTTGCACCGCCAGCCGGATCTGGGGATCGTCAGTGTACCCGAGACGGTCTCGATTCGCACAGGATCGTTTCCCCAGTTCTTGCCGACCGTGCGTCGGTCGTCCGAGAAGCCCATGTTTGTGTTCTCGCATTTTCCGCAGGCGGTAACGAGCACCCGCGTACTGGAGGAGATGTCTCTGGAATCGAGCGCCGTCAAGGTGACTGCGGCAAACTCCGGCGAAGTACTGATACTGATAGGAAACTTGATTCCGCGAGGGGCGGCGGGGTGGCCCCAGGGGTGGGGGTTTTTTGGGGGGGTGGTTTGGCGACCCCTGCCGGCCTTCCAGGCGATCCGTTCCCACCGGTGGTCAGACGCTTTGTGCCGGTTTCGCGGAGTCATCACGTCGTTCCGGGCGCTCGTGGACCATCCACGGGCAACACAAGCGCAGTCTACCCCCTGATCCTGGCCAGTCAAGGACAACACGGGGTGCTTCCAGTTTGGCGTCACATATCCCAAGGCAGTTCCGGTCGCGAAGAGAACGAACGGGGGGGAGCAAGTCACGAGGGAACACCCCCGGAAAAGGGCACCCAATATGGCACCGAGTCCCGGCCCACCACCGGGTGCGGGGGCACGCCACAGCCTTGGAGTCCCATGATGCCGCCATCCTACTGGCGCTACCAGGTGACAATCAACTGTTCTACCGGGGGAGAATCTGGTTTCCAATCATTGTGGTTTGGCCTTGGGCATAACCAGGCTGATGATTTCGGGCAGATGCCGGTTCGAGCGGTTGGCTATTTCTTGAAGGCTTTGCCTTGGGCTCTCCACCTTTATGCCGGCTCCTTCAAGTTTGGCGATCAACTCTTCCGGCGCGCTGCCCAGCACCGGAGCAGCCTGCTCGATGGGGGCTGTGGTTACCGCTCCGACAACGGCGAACATCGGATTGCCATGTCCGGTTCCAGCGGACGGTTCCATGAAAGCGATCGTTACGATTGCCACGATCAGAGAACCAGCCCAGAACAGGCGAGTTCGAAAATGGCGTGTCATTGCCTGCCAATGACGGAGCACATGAAGGATTGCAGCAAGCACAAAGGCTAATCCAAGCCACTCGTGGGCTTCTTTGACAATCCCGGCTCCGACCTTCAGGAGCAGCATAATTCCGGAAACACCGACTACAACGAATAGCGCAATGGTTGCCGGCGTACTAAGCTCGAACATCAGGTTCCGTTTTGGGGCAGTTTTCACATCATCCGAAGCCATGGAGGTTCTCCTGCTATATCGGCCGATCTTGTTTCTCGAGATAGTATCGAAACCTGTGTAAATTGAAAAAGCGAGGGGCATCCTCCATAAGTGTTGTTGTGACTGCACTTTGAAAGGAGGAGCCCTGATGGCTACTACAACCGATCGTGGTCG
>JAAYDF010000338.1 GCA_012729395.1 Phycisphaerae bacterium | reverse complement strand
GCGGAGGAACATGTGGTTTAATTCGATGATACGCGAGGAACCTTACCTGGGCTAGAACGCTTCTGGAGTGTACGGGAAACCGTACAGCCCTTCGGGGCCGGGAGCGAGGTGCTGCATGGTTGTCGTCAGCTCGTGCTGTGAAGTGTCGGGTTAAGTCCCTTAACGAGCGAAACCCCTGTCGCTAGTTGCCAACGGGTCATGCCGGGAACTCTAGCGAGACTGCCGGCGTTAAGCCGGAGGAAGGTGGGGACGACGTCAAGTCATCATGGCCTTTATGTCCAGGGTGTCACACGTGCTACAATGGGGTGTACAGAGCGACGCAAAGCCGTGAGGTTGAGCAAATCGCAGAAAACACTCCTCAGTTCGGATTGGGGTCTGCAACCCGACCCCATGAAGTTGGAATCGCTAGTAATCGCGTATCAGCCATGACGCGGTGAATATGTTCCTGAGCCTTGTACACACCGCCCGTCAAGTCATGGAAGCTGGGAGTTCCCGAAGTCGCTGCGATTCGGCAGTGCCGACGGAAAGCCTGGTGACTGGGACTAAGTCGTAACAAGGTAGCCGTAGGGGAACCTGCGGCTGGATCACCTCCTTTCTAGGGGATAACCTAGACGGCCGGTGGCGAGTCCGGTCCCGCCTGTAGGCGGGTAGCCGGGTTCATAACAACCATCAGCCGAGATCGTCAGCGCGTTCTCAGCGGGTCGGCCCTCGCGGGTCGGTTTCCGTTGTGTCCGGAGCGATTCGGCGCTCGGCGGTTCACACTGTTGCTTGATATACATAAACGCCCGGCGGGTCTTAGGCCCGTCGGGCGTTTTTTATTGGGAGGAAGGCTGGCGGTCTTGATGCTCGCGAAGGGCGGCGTCAGCTTCGAGCTCGGTGGTCCGGTAGCTTTGCCGCAGGCGTTTTTCGCGGTCACTGAGGCAGTGAACGATGCGCAGGGTGGTGCAGGCGAGGGCTGCCAGCCCGAGTAGACCGGAGCCGAACGCAGCGGCGGCGAGTTGGAAGGATCGGGTTGCATCCACGGCTCGCAGTGCGGCGATCAGGCAGACCAGGGCGGCGCTCAGCAGAATCACCGTGCCCAGGCATCGGGCGACGTCGAGGATGGGCATGGGCAGGAGTCGGCCGCCCTCGGGCCGGAAGATACAGCGAGTGCACCGGGCCCGGCCGTCGAGCCCGATGACCACCTCGCCGAAGTCCGCACAGTGAACGCAGACGCCGATCTTGCGGTTCTGCTCGACTGCTCGGGCAGCCTGCATGAGGCTGCGGTAGGCGGAGGAAATGGCGGCGAACTGGCGCTGGGCTTGGGCGTCGCCCCGCTGCTTGTCGGGGTGGAGGCGCTGGGCGAGTTGCCGATAGGCTGCCTTGATCTGGTCGACCGAAGCCGCCTCGGGGAGCTGGAGCAACGCCAGACATTCCGCCGGTGACACGCCGACTCCTTTCCAAGCTTCTTCTCCGCGAGGAGAGAAGGCATCCAACCGGGGTGTGGCCGGGGGCTCGCGAAGCCCGCACGCGGTTTTGGCCGGTCCCTCGCCCTGCTATACAATAACGAATTCACGAACCGCCGGGAAAGTCCCGGCAGACGAGGACGCTGAAAGGCCCTGATTCACGGGATGGCCGCATGAGTATGAAGAGCGCTGATCGGATCCGCGACGAGTTCATCGAGTTCTTCAAGGGCAAGGGGCATACCTTTGTGCCCTCGTCGCCGGTGGTCCCGCTGGACGACCCGACGTTGATGTTTGCCAACGCGGGGATGAACCAGTTCAAGGACGTGTTTTTGGGGCTGGGCACGCGGCCGTACAAGCGGGCGGCGGACACGCAGAAGTGCATCCGGGCCGGCGGCAAGCACAACGACCTCGACGACGTCGGGCACGATACTTACCACCACACCTTCTTCGAGATGCTGGGCAACTGGTCGTTCGGCGATTATTTCAAGAAGGAGGCCATCAGTTGGGCGTGGGAACTGCTCACCGGAGTCTGGGGTATCGACAAGCGACGCCTGCACGCGACGTACTTCGAGGGCGATGAGAAGGAGGGGCTCGAACCCGACGCCGAGGCCCGCGAGCTGTGGGCGTCGATCACCGACATCGACCCGACGCACATCCACCCCGGCAACAAGAAGGACAACTTCTGGGAGATGGGCGACACCGGCCCGTGCGGCCCATGCAGCGAAATCCACATCGACCTGACGCCGGATATGAGCGGCGGCGGGCTGGTCAACGCGGGCGACTGTCGGGTGATGGAGATCTGGAACCTGGTCTTCATCCAGTACAACCGCGGCTCCGACGGCACACTTTCGCCCCTGCCGGCCCGGCACGTGGACACCGGCATGGGCTTCGAGCGCATCTGCGCCGTCCTGCGCGGCATGGAAACCGGCCGACTCGGGCAGGTCAGCAACTACGACACGGACGTGTTCGCCCCGATCTTCGCGGGCATCCACCGCGTCACCGGTGCGGCGGCGTACACGGGGCGGCT
>JAAYDF010000337.1 GCA_012729395.1 Phycisphaerae bacterium | reverse complement strand
TGGAGGACTTCAACAGAACCAATCCAAGCCGCTTTCGCCCTCTCTCGCCGACAGGGTTGGCTGCTTCGGCATGGCTCAACCCCCTCCGGGTTCACAGATATAGGGACTACAACGCAACCGGCTCGTCTCGCCGTCCGAACCAGAAAGTCGCCCTTTTCCGCGGCGCCCCCGATGCTTGTGGACCGCCGTCAACCTGATCAAGGCGACGTCCTCGGACCGTATAACTGGAACTCGTTGAGGGTGGGACCATCGGTTGCTTCCGGGATGTTAAGGCGCACGAAACGGGCCGTGACTGGCGGGAAGTCGCGTACCAGATTGGCCGGCATGGAGGTACCGCGCAGGAGTGGTGTCCAATCATCGCCGTCCTTGATCAGAAGTTCATAACGCCGGACGCGCTCGGCGAAGACCGGCTCCTGGACGACGCGCAGTCGTTGAAATGTCCGTGGCCTGCCGAGATCCAGCTCGATCCAGGCTGCGTGCGTGCCACCGTCGGTTGCCCACCGCGTTCTTTCGTTCTCATCGACGGCGCAGGAAGCGGCATACATACCCATATTCTGGAAGACATTGCTCGCGGTGGCCTTGCAGTCGGTGCTCAGCGGGCCCTCCACGGAGACTGCTCGAAGCCGATCGGCGGGCATATCAAGAATCAACTGGACGATGGTATCGATCGGATCGCGCGCGGGTATCGGAACCGACAGCGTGATACCCTCGGCGCTTTGCTCCCACGTAAGGCCCCCCCCGGTCAGGACGGAGGCCTCCAGAACCCTCGCCGGGATCGGGGGGAGGGTGACGATGTCGTCCGTCCAGTTCAGAATATGCGCGAAGATCGTGGATCCCTTACGCGTCGAACAACCCCAGGTGCCGGGCCGGTACGGGCCGCCCCGGGTTCCGTAGATGGTTTCCCCGTACTTGGCTAGCCATTGCCCCATCTCCATCAACCGTTCCACCTGACGCGGTTCGATCTCCCCGGTTGGCATAGGCCCGACATTGAACAGCAGGTTGCCATCGCCGCCCGCACAGCGAATCAGGGTCTGGAGGCACTGGGGCAGGGTCTTCATGAGATCGTCGGGTTTCCACGCCCACTGTTTGCAAATCGTCATGCAGGTTTCCCAGGGACGCGTGTCCTGGTAAGCGCCGATCGTCTGTTCCGGCGTATCATAATCGGCTGGCACACGGGCGCGGTTGTTCACAATAATGTCGGGCTGAAGCTTGCGCACGACATCGACTATCCTCTGTCCGCGTTCGGGGGTGAACTCCTGCGGGACATCAAACCACATGATTAACAGGGGGCCGTATTTCTGGATCAGTTCGGTGACCTGGCTCACCAGGTACTTCTCGTAGCGGTCCAGGTCCGGTGCCGGTTTCTTCACCTTACCCCCGGGGCTTCCCAGTGGGAAATCGGGATGACGCCAGTCGCATACGGAGTAATAGGCGCCGAAGGCAAGCCCGTGGCGCTTGCAGGCCTCGGCCAGCTCCTTCACGATATCACGCCCGAAGGGCGAATTCATGACATTGTAGTCCGTCTGCTTTGTGTCGAACATGCAAAAACCGTCGTGGTGCTTCGTGGTAAACACTATGTACTTCATGCCGGCGGCTTTCGCTACCTTGGCCCACTGCTCGGCGTCGAACTTCGTCGGGTTAAAGCTTTTGTAGAGGGCATCGTACTCGGCGATCGGGACACGCGCGCCCCGCGACCACCCGATTTCGGTTCCCTTCAGGCTCACCGGGCCCCAATGAATAAACATGCCGAAGCGTGCCTCCCGCCACCAGGCCAGTCGGTCGGCGTTGGGCGCCGGCGCAGGATCCTGCGTTTGGGCGAGGCCAGGAACGTATAGGGCCGCCATCGCGGCGGCCACCAGGATGTGCATGACGTGTCTATACATGGTACGTGAACCTCCGATCGGGATGAAGCCGCATCCGGCAATAATAATACCGTCAGGACACAAGGAACGTCAATCTATCCAGGTCTGTCGGGAGGCGCTTGCGTTCTTACGTTCGCCTTATTTTGCGGAGTGAATTCGAGCGGTCCGGAAATCCTTCCCCGCAGTGACCTGCATTCTTGATGATCCAGCGGCGAGTTCCAAAAAGTTTTTTTGTTT
>JAAYDF010000031.1 GCA_012729395.1 Phycisphaerae bacterium | reverse complement strand
GGTGACCGATCAGCCGGACATTGGCTCGGCCATGGCTGTGCCGCTGTCAACCAGGAAGGGGACGTTTGGCATGGTGTATGTGGACCGTCGGCCGCGGACCCGGCGGTTCCAGATCCCGGATCTTGACTTGCTGACCGCGTTTGGCTCCACGGCGGCCGCCAAGCTGGATACGTTACTTCAGGGTCGCATGCTGCGCGAGGCTGCCATCTCCTCGACCGAGGTGAGCGTGGTCCAGGCGATTCAGGCGCAGTTGGATCCGAAGGCTGCGCCGAGCTGGGCCAACCTCCAGATGGCCGCCTATAGCCGGTCGGGCCAGGAGGCGCCGGGCGACGTCTATGACGTGATGAAACGCCCGGACTCGGAGATCACCGCCATCCTGCTGGGGCATGTGCGGTCGCGCGGGGCGTCCCTTGCTCTCGCGATGGCCCGCGTGCATTCCACCTTCCGTGTGGCCATGCTGCACAACGATTCGCCGCACGCTTTCGCCCGGCAATTGAACTGGCTGGTCTACGACGAGCGGGATCCCTCACTGGTGGACGTGATGTGTGTGCTGATTGACGCCCGCAGTGGCAAGATCCAGCATTGTCGGGCGGGCAAGATCGGCGCCTTCGTGGTCGATGCCCGTGGCGAACCTCGCAAGCTGGCGACCGCGGACGGACCTTCCATCGGCGCGGTTCGCAATTACGAGTACCTCTCCAAGAGCGACACGCTGGCGCCCGGGGAGACGCTGGCGATCTACACCCGCGGCGTGGCCACGCCGACCAACCCCGAGGGCGAGCGGTTCGGCGAGGCCCGGTTTATTCAACTGGTATGCGATGGCTTTGGCCAGCCGCCCAGTGCCACGGTGACCGATATCAGCCACGACCTCAGTTCCTTCTTCACCGACGGCCGCCACCCCGACGACATCACCGTCATCCTGCTGCACCACAAAGAAGGCGGCTGAGCGCGCGGGGAAGTTTCTTCTGACTTCCGAGTCGTTTAGAGACAGCGTTGCAAGTCCCTATTCGACAAGGCGGGCATTGCGAATCTGGGTGTTCCGTAGGTGAGATCGGGCCATGTGTGTCCGCCCGACACCGAACGAATCCGGCTCCGTCCGTGCCCCGGTCATCGGCAAATCGAATGGTTACCGGGTCGCGGCGAGCATCGGCACTGAGTTGGGACCGCCGATAAACGCGGATGCACGCCGATGCTTTCCATGGGAACCAGTGCATTCCGCATGGCGTCTCAGATAGCACGGACACGGAAGCTCGTTCAGCTTCGACACTCTGAGCTTCCTTGGCGGTCTTCTGTCTCCTATGATTTGAGTTCACCAGAAGATGTACAGACAGTCGCGAAGGTCACCAGGAAGGCCGGCCGAGTCAAAAGCCCGCCGAGCGACTGTTGCGGAGGCGGTCGCGGCTGCACAATGAAGGGAAAGGCGATATCATGTCACTCTCCGGCAGCGTGCATGCATGATGCGTGCATGGGGTCTCGTCGCGAAGTGAGTTTCTTGGCGAGATGGCGGGATGTCAGTGCCGGGGCAGCGGCGATCCGATGTGATCCGATCACGCAAGGAGCATGGTGATGTCTCAAGTACGAACTCGGAGTTGGCATAGCAGGGGTTCATTGGGCTTGTTGGCGCTGGCGTTGCTGCTGGCCCAAGGAGTGATGGTATCTTCGGTTCGCCCGGCAAGCGGTCAGCAGCCGACCACCCCGCCGGAGGACATCGTCAAGGAGGCTCGCATCTCGAAGTGGCAGCCGGTCTTCCGCGGGATCGAGTTGTGCGAAGCGTCGATCGAAAAGCCCCGCCCCTTGCAGGTCCGGGCGGCGCGTATCGATCTGCGCGAGCCGGGCATCCGCTTCTTTGTCACGCCGTCCAACGGCGACGCGCCCGGCGAGGTCAATGGCCGGCGGTCGACGCAATTCATGACCGAGTTCAAAGTGCAACTGGCGATCAACGCGTCGTTTTTTGGCGGCAAGTTCGATGTCGGGGCCGAGCAGGACGTGGTCGGGCTGTCGATGTCGAACGGGGACATGTATTCGGAGCCGGACCACCGTGCCGCTCTGTTGATCGGCAAGGACAACCGGGCGTGGATCGCCCAGCCGCCCAAGGATGTCGACAAGGCCTACAACGCGGTGGCGGGCGACACGATCATCGTGCAGGAGGGTCGCAACATCGTGGATCGCGAGGCCCGCGACGGCTTCACCGGCGGTCTTCATCCGCGGACCGCGGCGGGCATCACCCGCGACGGGCGATACCTGATCCTGATGACCACCGACGGCCGGCAGGCGGGCTACAGCGAAGGCACCTCGAAGGCCGAGACTGCCGAATGGCTTATCAAGCTGGGTGTCTGGGTCGGCCTCAACCTCGACGGCGGCGGCAGCACCAACCTGGTGATCGAGGGCCCGGACGGCCAGCCCAAGCTGATCAATCACCCGCCGAGCACCTGGCTGCGGGCATGCGCCAATCACATCGGCGTGTACGCCAAACCCTTGCCCAAGCGACCAGCGACCACCACCGCCCCAAGCTGACGCATTGCGTCGCTGTCAAGCCGGCGGAATTGCGTTGCTGGATGGTGCCGCCTTCACAAGACAGACAGGCTACCGACCCCCACTCAGATCGTGATGGCGGCTAGTTTGTGATTCCGGATCTGGTGTTCTATGACCTGAGCGGAAACCTTGCACGCCTCCGCCAGATCACTGAGTTCGTCGGAGGTGACGATGTCGCTGGTGATGCGTTCCTTCAGGTAATCGGCAGGCGCCAGCAACTCCGCGGCGAAGGCTCGTCCTTCGCTCTGTCTCGTGGTGACGACTCTGGACAGTAGACTGTGGTGTTCTTGGAGGGCTAGGAAATCGAACAAGGCTCTAGCGACGATGAATCGTTGCGAATCCGGCCGCCGCTTGGCCGTATAGCAGTAGAGTGAACCGTTCAAGAACGTCAGGGCATCCACGGCCGGCGGAGCCGGCGGCGAGATGGACACGGGCAGGGGATCACCCACGAGCAGTTCCAATGGTGTCGGGATCCTGTTGAGGTCCGCCACCAGGCCGCGAAGATGACGCGCTGCGTCGTATCCTATCTTCCATGGCTGGGCTGTTGTTCCCGCCCGTCGAAGGTCTCGGCGGATTCTCTCCTGCGCCTTTCCGTTGCCGCTGCCGTGGGGCTGGCCGCTCAGGCCCACCTCGATCCAGTTCACGAGATCCGGCAAGTCGTCACCTCGTGCCGCTCGAAACGCATCCTCCCTGAGGTGAGCGGGAAGCTTGTGCGCCAGGGCGATGATTCTCGCCGCCCCTTCGTCGGGCAGATCAAAAGGATCCATTCCCAGCCAAGCTGCCGCTTTGCAGAAGCTGGTCTCGTCCGGATCATTTTCGACCGCTTGTATCGCCTCCCACTCCTGTTGCAGCGAGGAGTCATGGATCCCCGCGCTCTCCAGTCTCGCAGTCACTTTGTCGATGAAGTCGATGAGTTCGTCACGCACCAAGTCGGCGGGTAACCGTGCGCTGCCCTCCGAAATGAAATCCATCGGAGCATGGACGAAGCGGTATCTGGACCACTCGACACGAACGCTTTCACCTTCACGAATCATGCGAAGATCGGGGATGCAGAATCCGTTGCGGGCGCAGAAGAGCGAATGTCTTTCAGAGAATCCGGGGCGGCCGTCGAGGATCTCCGTTTCTTCATTCAACGTCCACCAGTTGGACGCGATCCATTCGGCCAACGGGTACAAAGGCACCAGGACCGCCTCCTGTGTGGTGCGCGACTTGCGATTGTGCACAGTGGTGACGATCTCATCGCCGATGCGGATGCTGAGGTTGGCGAAGGTGGCATCGAGTTCGGGGCTCTGATCGCCGGACATATCGACCCAGTCGGATTCAATGCGCAGTTCGCTCATGGCAACCCCTCGACCTTCTCGTTGGGTTCCAGTGGATACCCGTGGTACTCGCCCACTTTGGATCGGGTGAGGACCGCCTCGAAGACGGTACTCCCTTCGCGATGCCAGACGCGCAGTGGAAAATCGCCTTGCCACAAGCCGACGTGGCCTTGTTCAATGGCCTCACGAAGCCACTTTTCAACGCGGTCCCTTTGCTTCGCGAGTCCACGCGGGCAGATGCTCGCTCCAGGCCGAGGCTTCGGGGGCCTGCCGGCAAAACTCGGAATGTCCTTGTGGTACGGACTTCCTCCGTAAGTTGCCTTCGCGGCCAGGGCTTTCAGGTCGATGCCAACCGGAAGGCCCTCCACACGTCTCACTTGGGCTCGCCGTCGTTGTCGTTGAGGTTTCTTCATCACGCTGCACCGCAGTATTGCCACCGGGACTATTGTAGCCACTTCGTGCTGCCAACGCATCCCTGGCCGGCCAGACTTGCGGTCGGCTTGGCCCGGGTGACGGCTGGCGCTGTGGTTGTCGGCCTATCGCGGATTGCCGGGCACCTCGCGGACGGAATGCCAGGGCATGTCGCGTGGTGTACCGGCATCACGAGCCGTGACTTGCGGATCCAGCTCCGCCTGTTGCCGGAAATCCGGTTCGGTAATCGTCCGGGTCAACAGGTTGGGCGAGACCCGCACCGGCCCGGTCACGAACTCGGGCACGTTGAAGACCTTGAGATACGACTCATAGAAGCCCGGATCCTGTTGCGGCAGGATGAACGGGCGGTGGGCGTTGCCTTGCTCGTCGAAATAGCTCAAGTACGGGTGGGTGAACAATCCGTCGCGCCGCTTGCTGCTGAAGACGATCCAGCGTCCGTTGGTCGACCAGGAGTGGTAACTGTCGGCCCGGTCGCTGTTGATGGGCAGCTTGACATACTTTCCGGTGGTCAAATCCAGTAGATGCAGATCGCTGTCGGGCCGATAGATGGAGAAGTTCCCATACTCGCACATGGTGAACAGCAGGTATCGTCCATCGGGTGAGACACGTGGGTGGGTGACGCTCAGTTGTGTGTCGGCCGAGGACAGTATGGTTTCCAGCTCGCCCCAGGTGTTCGTGCGGGCGTTGTAAGCGATGCGCATGAGGTCGTACTTGACCGTCCGGAACTCTTCGACCGGCTTCTGGGGTGCCCGACAGAAATAGAGGTATGAGCCATCGGGCGACCACTCGGGATAGGTCTCGAGCCAGTCGGGGTCGGAGATGGCCGGCGTGGTGGTGACCAGGTTCTCGTCCACCAGGTAGACCGCGAGGTCTGAAGCTTCGTCGAAGACGTCTCGCGTATGCCCGATCGCATGGAAGAACTGCATCACCTTGATGGCGGCGAAGGCGATCGCTCGGCCGTTGGGATGCCAGCGGCTATACGCCGCGGCGGAGCGGTTGAATTCCGTGGCGGTATAGACTCGCGTCGTCTGGCCCCCGTCGGCCACGACCATGCATGCTCCCACGTCCTGGCTGCGGATCTGCAGGGCCAGTCGGCTTGGATCGTGGGCATGGAAGGTATGGCAATTCGAGCAGTCATAGGCGAAGGTCCGGTTGCGCAGGATGGCGGTCTCGGCGAAGGAGGTGAGATCGCGTTGGCGAATGCTCATATGCCCCCAGCAACCGAACACCGGGTCGATAATGCGGTAGGCGAGGTACGGATCGACGGGCTCGCGGGCGACTCGGATCTCGAATGGTTCGAACGCGATCCAGCCGCCATCCTCGTGCCGACCGCTGAACGCGAGCCGGATGGTCCCGCCCGCCGAGCTATCGAGCAGAGAGCGCCAGAACGATGTCGGGATGCGCACGTCCGTGCCTTTGCCGTGCAACGTTCGCCGCACGTTTTGCTCGCCCCAGATCTCCGCCGACCAGTCGTTGATCTGCTCGGCAAGCCGGAAATGCAGGGGGGCGATATTCGGCGGAATAACCACCTCGCGATAATCCGGGGTGATGCACGGAGGGCGATCCAGGCGTGTGAGCGGGCCGGTGATCGCGGGCGCAGCCGTCGATCGCCCCAGCACAACCCATGCGATCCCCAGACTCAGCAAAGCCAGCAGAATCACGACGCAGGTTCGCCTCATGGCGTGCCCTCCTTGAGGCGTTGCTCAGATTCCACTTCGAAGAACGTGTTGCCGAAAAGGCAGTAGAACCAGTACGTATCGGCAAACTCGGGGCGCAGGGCGTCTCGCACCGGCCGCGGGTCCTTGCCGCTCAATCCACCCATGCGTTCAATGACCTGATCGAAACGCTGGAAGCGCTGCAGTGTGGCGGAGCTGATCTGCCGGCCGCGAAGATCCAGCCGGTCGCCGGTCAGCTTGGCGTGCATCAACACCGCCTCTTCCATGTGGCGGGGCATCCGGTCGTACCCGAACTCGCCAAGCACGGGCACGCGACGCAGGATCTGGTCGTGCCGGAGATTGAGCAGATAGTGGGCCATCAGGAAGTCGAAGGCGACTCGGTTGTGGGGATTGTTGTGCAGCAGGCGGAGCAGCATTTCCTCGTCGGGATGGGACCCGATGTAGCTGCCCACGAAGTCCTCTCGATACATGTATGGCCTGATTTCGGAAGCCAGTATGTTGTTCTTAAGGCCAGGGTCAGCCGTGAGGGCCTCACGCCAGCGGTTCGCCTGATCTCGATGGGCCGGCTGCCTGGCCAAGGATGCAACGAACACGGCGGCGGTCGCGGGCTGATCTTTGAGTGCGTAGATCATCGCCAGACGTTCGAGAAGCCACGGCCGGGGGCCGATGTTGGCGAGCACCTCGCAGGCCACGCGTTCCGCCTCATTGACGTGCCCAAGATGCAGCAGGACGTCGATGTTGTAGCTGTGCGCCACATACGGGCCGACGTTGTCGGGTAGCATGCGAACCGCGGACATGCCCATGACCTGGGGATAACAGAACAGCTCGTCGAGCAGGCGGCCTTGCTGTTGCAGGGCGAGATTCACGTTATGCAACAGGCTTTCATAGGACAAACGCAGAGGCACGCTCTGTTGGGCGGTGCGCGGAAAACGTGGAGACAGGTAGGGCAAATAGACCAAATCCTTCAACTGCCCGACGGTGGTGCTCGGCGACCAGCGCATCGGCGCGGCGGCCGAGAGCGCCTGCTCCCATTCACGATCCCGGGCATGACGATCGACGCGGAGAATCGTGCCCAACCGTGCGTCGTGCGTAGCCAACCCGCAAGCCACCGCCCACACCACCAAGGCGGCGGCGCGAGCGAACGCCATGTGCGGGCTGTGTATCGCGGGCAACTCGGCGTTGCGGCGCCCTCGCCAGGCAACCATCACCGCCCACACAAGGATCAAGGGATATGCCGCGTATGTAGCGGTGGAGAGTATCTGCGGGTTGTAGTCATACTCGAACAACAGGTTGCCCAGATAAGCTTCGCGGGCGTTGCAGTGCCACAACCGAATCCCGACGAGATAAGGTACCGCCACGCCCGACAGTCCGCACAAGGCAGCCAGTAGCCATCGCCGACGCATCACGGCGTGCAGCAGGGCGAGAGCCGCGAAGAACAGATACGGCCCCGCTGTTGCGGGATACAATGCAGGCGTCAGCAGCGCAAACGTCGCGAAAGCCAACCATGTTGTTTTCTTCACGGCGGCGGCAAACAACACACCCGCCAGCAGGGCCAGAGCCATGCCCACCATTGAGGCGACCGGCAATGCCCACCCGCTCAGTAGTGTCAGAAGCAACACGACGGGCACGATACCCGCAAACAGGTGCGGCCGGCCGGTCACGCCGGTCAACCACCGGTTCGACAGCATGGCGATGCAACCCAGCAGAAGAGCCAGGATCAGGGCTCCCAGCCACGGCCGATGAAAAGTCTGCGTGAGAGCCGCGCCCAGGTACTCAGTCATCCCGCCGGCGACCGAGGAACAGCCCTCGACAAGCGAGTCGATGCCGCTCATGAAGACCGGCGTCTGGTGGTGATAAAGCTGAGCAGGCCCGATGCCTAGCCCGATGAACAGCCACATCACGGCACACAGTAGCGCGTAAGGCCAAGTACCGGATCGCGGCTCTTTGATCGAGCACTGATCCATGCGCCCTGTGGCGTCCCCCCCGCGCGGTGGCTCCGTGCCGACCAAACGCCCACCACGGCGGGCAGGCAGGTGCCATACCGTCTTCAAGAGAGGCTCCAAGCCGTTTGGGGTGGTCTCCATATTGACCTCACGACTCTCCGTTCGGTGAACATTCACTCTATGCCCATATCCGCCAGCCGACAAGCCCTTGCCTTGTGAGTTGTCGCGCATCGTGCGACAATTCGGTCCCGCTGGTGATTTCGCCGCGGCAAACAGAGGAGACATAACTGATGACGGGCAAGACTGCGTGGGCGTGGATGTGTGCATGCCTTCTAGGTTCACTGGGCTCGATCGCCCTGGCCAATCCGTACGCGGACGTGGATTGGGAGAAGTACGAGCAGCACCGCGCCAACCTGCACACGCATACCACCATGAGTGACGGCCGCCTCACCCCCGCCGAGGCCATCGATCGCTATCGCGAGTTGGGCTATACCGTGCTCGCTCTCACGGACCATGATACTGTGGGCCCCAAAGCCAACCGCGACGATCCCAAGAAAGCCGAAACCACTTGGCCCTGGCAGCGTTTTGATCGCGATCCCGCCAAGCTGGATATGTTGGCTATCCAAGGCAACGAGATTTCCAAAGTACACCACATCGGCAGCTACTTTACCGGTTTCGGCAACGCCGAGGTCGAGTCGCCTGAGCAGGCCATCGAAGAGATCGGACAGCGCGGCGGGCTGGCGGTGATGTTCCACCCCGGGCGCTATGACTATTCCCCCGAATGGTATGTCGGGCTCTTCAAGCGATTTCCGCACCTTGTGGGCGTGGAGGTATGCAACCGCGCGGATCGCTACCCGACCGACCTCGATCTCTGGGACGATATCTTGGAGATGAGCATGCCCGGTCAACCGATCTGGGGCTTCGCCGACGACGATACGCATCGTCCGGAGGAAGTCGGCCGGAGTTGGGAGATCCTGCTGCTGCCCAAGCTGACTGCGGAAAACGTTCGCGAAGCCATGAAGACCGGGCGATTCTACTTCAGCATGGTCTACCAGGCCGGGGCGCCGGCACCGCGCATCAAAGCCATTCACGCCGATGAGAAGGCGGGCACGGTCACCATCGAAGCCGAAGGCCACCAACAGATCTACTGGATTTCCTGTGGACGCATCGTCAGTAGCGGGCCGACCTTCGATCCCAAGCGCGCCCGCCGACCTCAAGGCTATGTCCGGGCCAAGCTTCGCGGCGAGCACGGCGATACCTACACGCAGCCCTTTCGCTTGCCCATCCGTGTCACGCCCGCTTCCGTCGCGCCCGTAGGCCAGTCGCAGGTGGCGGAATAGGCATTCTTGGCCGGCCTCGTGCGCGAGCATAGGGGGCCTATCCATCAGGTCCTATTGCCGCCTGGGATCGCGGGACGGGATGGCCGTCACAAGGCGGCGATGTCACATGAGGGCATCGGGTACGATTCCATGCCCGGTTATATGGCCGTGATTAGACCACATCGGGCCGCCGAGGAGACACATCCCTGGTGCATACCCGGCCGTGGGTTGTTCGCACGCGAACTGGACGATGGCGGCCCGGGGCGCTACAAATACCACGGCTATTCTCTGTGTCGATGGGCAGCCGGGTCTTCCGGCTTCGCATGAACGTGAAGAGTATGGCATGTACCAATAATGGGCAGCGACTGGTGGACCTGGAGGTCGACCTGGCTACGCGAGAAGTGCTTCGCATGATGGGCGGAGCGCACCGGCGGCCGATCGAGTCCGATGTACTTAGCCTGGTCAGTCGCCTGATGAGCGAGGCGGCGCCCTGCGTTCAGGCTCGCGGCGTCTACCTGATCCGTGAAGTGGAGAGCATGACGGACCGAGAGCTCACGCTGCGTGGCTGCCCGCCTTTTCTAGGGCCGATCGCCAAGTTCCTCCGCCCTGCTCAGCGGGTGGCGGTCTATGTGGTCACCATCGGGGATGCGATCGAACGGAGGGCCTCGCAGTGGGCGAGCGAAGGCCACAGCGTCGAGAGCTACACCTTGCACGCCATCGGCTCCGCGGCCGCCGACGCCGCCGTCGACGCCCTCGTCGAGCATCTTTGGACGCATGAGGCCGGCCCGGGCGAAGGCGTCACCCTGCCTTTCAGCCCCGGATACTGCGGTATGCCGCTCGAACAGCAACAAACCCTCTTCGAGATCATCGAGCCAGCCGCGATCGGTGTGACCTTGCTGCCCAGCATGCTGATGGTGCCGCTCAAGAGCGTCTCCGGTTTGGCGGGTATCGGGAATGCGAAGGAGATCGAGATTCACGGCGTACCCTGCGAGTATTGTGATCTTGAGCGATGCAGCATGCGCCGGGAAGACTGAATATGCCGGGAAGACTGACGCGGGAGGATACTCATGGGCCTCAAGTGGACTGATACCGAGGAGATCGCCATCCTGCTTCACGAACAGCGGCCGGATCTCGACCCACTGGCCGTTCGATTCACCGACTTGCGCGATCAGGTCTGCGGGTTGCCGGATTTCGACGACGACCCAGCCAATTGCGGCGAAGCCAAACTCGAGGCCATCCAAATGGCGTGGCTGGAAGAGTACCAAGACGCACTCGATGCCAGCTGAAAAGGTGTCAGGAACCTTTGTTTGGGGCCACGGCCGTGCGACCGTGGTCTCAAACAAAGGTTCCTGACACCTTTTCTAGGGGATCAAGGCCAACCGATCTGTGTACTCCTCACCCATTCTACGTGGGTATCCGCGAAGGCCGCGTTGGTGCCCGGGCCCTCGCTGCGCATGTGACTGTTCGGGCTGCGGTAGGAAGTGTCCAGCCCCATGTGTGTGCCCTGGTTGCAGTAGATGGTGGTCATGTCCGAGAGGCTGCCGCCGCGATATCGTTGGGCGTCGTCGTCGCTCCATTGGCGATGCTTCAGGTGCAACGATGTCACCGGGACGCCGCCGCTCTTAGGAAGCTGTTCCCCCCCGCGCATCGGGAACTCCGTGTCATCAGTGTTCGCACGGTTGAAGGTCAGCACGGTGTACTTGGGGCGGCCGTCGCCTGCCGCGTAGTTGTTCGCGCTGCCGACCGGATCATTGGGATGGAGGTTGGCCGTGTCGTTCTTGGCTACCCGGTTGCGGATGATGTCCTGCCACAGGATGGTGTGGTAGGTCTCGTACCAACCGTCCCATTCATACACACTGTAGGTGCGCTCGCCATGCTTACCCTTGATGACCATGGACGAGTCCCGCCGGTCTGAGGGCCCTTTGTCCCGCACAAACGGGCAGACCCAGAAATCATCCAACAGCCGCAGCTGGTAATCATTTCGCTTGCTGTTGTTCCACCGTTCGTCGGGATTGAAATCGGCCGGCAACCGGGCGGCACCCACAGCCTTGGAAAAGCGATAGAGGGCGACCGATAGCCACGTGTGCCTCGCCGTCGACCCGTAGACCTCGTTCGCGTCGTAATTGAAAATCACCGGCACATGGTTGTTGAACTCAGTCTGGTAGTTGGCGAGGATGGACGCCACTTGCTTGTTGTTGGCTGCGCATGACGCGATTCGTGCTTGCTCGCGAGCCCGCGACAGCGATGGGATCAGAATGGCCATCAGCAGCGAGATGATCGCTACAACCGCCAGAATCTCGACGATGGTGAAGCCCAAGCGTCGCACGCGGCGATCGCTTCGCTCTCTGTTTGCTGGAATCGGTCCAAGCATGATCAGGCTCCTGTGAGCGGAACAGCCATAGTCTGCGTCCGCCGTGGGGGACGCTCGCTCTGCCGCGCGGGCGGGCCGGCGCCACACCAGTACTCAGCTTACTTGAAGTATAGCCCTCCCTAGGTGGCGGGCGTGTCTTCGCTGACGCGGGCTTGACGCGTTTTGCGGGTGGTCGTTCGCGTGGCGGCGAGTCGGCCGTTGCCGGCAGTCGCGGAATCGCCCGCGTCACTCCCCGCCGCGGCCTTGGCCTTGGCTTGGCCCGCGGTGCGGGTCTTGCCGCGCGATCGCGACGGCTTGGCGGACGGGCTCATGAAGAACGAACCCCACTGTCGCAATCGCTCATAGCGACGACGAAGCAGGGTATCGACCCGAACATGCTTGAGCTCGCGCAGCGTGTCTACAACGTACCGCTCGAAGGCGCTCATCATGGCCCCCGGCTCGCGATGCCCGCCGCCCAACGGCTCGGGCAGCACTTCGTCAACCAGATTGAACTTCTTCAAGTCGCGGCTGGTGCACCGCAGGGCTTTGGCCGCCTGCGGGGCATGGTCAGCGCTTCGCCACAGAATGGCGGCACAACCCTCCGGCGTGATAACCGAGTAATACGCATGCTCGAACATCGCCAGCCGGTCGCCGACCCCGATGCCCAAGGCGCCGCCGCTGCCGCCTTCGCCGATCACTACGCAGACGATCGGCACGCGCAACCGCGACATCTCCATCAGATTGACCGCGATGGCCTGGGCGATACCCCGCTCCTCGGCCTTGTCGCCGGGGAAGGCCCCTTGCGTGTCGATGATGCAGACGATCGGCAGGCGGAACTTCTCGGCCAGCTTCATGGTCCGCAGGGCCTTGCGATACCCCTCGGGATGCGGGCAGCCGAAATGCCGCTCGATCTTCTCCTTGGTCTCGCGGCCCTTGTCGTGGCCGACGATCAAAACCTTCTGCCCGCCGATCCGCCCAAACCCGGTCACAATCGCCCGGTCATCGCCGAAGCAGCGGTCGCCGTGCAGTTCGCAGAAATCCTTGACGCAGGCGTCGAGGTAATCGGGCAGCACCGGCCGGCGCGGGTGCCGGGCGACCAGCACCGTCTCCCAGGCTGTCAGCTTGGAGTACGTCCGCCGGGTGAGATTGGCCAGCGTGGTCCGCAACTCACGCAGCTCGGTCGACAAGTCGCGACCGGTCTCCGCTTGCCGGGCTTCCAGCTCGGCGATCTCCCGCTCGATCCGGGCCAGCGGACGCTCGAAATCCAGCATGCCGCCCACGCCGCGCGTCTCTATGCCGTTAGGGCGGACCTGAGGTTGCGTACTCATCGTTTTGTTCGGTCCCCGATCACGTCTTGGGGCATGGCACCGGACCGCTCCGCCATGGCGAGCGTTTCCTCGGTGTCCGATCGGGCGTCCTGCCCAACCCCACCCCATGCAGCGTTTGCATGTCCACTTCACCGCCTTCGCGCCAGGCACATGATAGCCTAACCCCCCACCAGCCACAACGGTAGCGGGCGCCCCCCCCGAGCCGGGGGTGCATCCGCCGTTCAGTGGCAAGTTGCCAAAGGCGAAGTATCGAGGGTGGCATGGGTCGGCACTCCGAGCCGTGGCCAAATGCGGACAGCCACTGGTCTGGGTACAGACCAGTGCCACCCAGTGCCCCTGAAATTCGGATGTACCCCCGAGCCGGGGACGAAAGGCCCCGATTGACGACGGTCCCTGGTTGACGAGAGTCCCCGGTTGACGCGGCCGCAGCGACGCAGGCTAGCACCACCCACGTGCCGCTCATTTGACGCGGGGGCGATCCAGCGGCTACAGTACACCCACCTTGGAGCAACGTCGTAACGTGCGCAAAAGCCTTAAAATAAGAGAGTTACGTCGGGTCGCGATCGTAGGCGTGGGCCTGCTGGGCGGCTCGATTGGCCTGGCGCTGCGGGCGGCGGGTTTTGGCGGCGTGCGCGTGGGTGTCGGCCGGCGAGAGTCCTCGCTGCGCAAGGCCCTGGCCTGCGACACGGTGGACGAAGTGACCTGCGACCCGGCGGCCGGCGTGGCCGGCGCCGAGCTGGTCATCCTCTGCACGCCCATCGGGCGGTTCGAGGCGCTGCTTCGGCAGATCGTCCCGGCCCTTGCGGAGGGGGCCTTCGTCACCGACGTGGCCAGCACCAAGGCCGAGGTGGTCCGGCTGGCGGAGCGTCTGCTGCCGCGAAGCGTGCGGTTCGTGGGCTCGCACCCGATGGCCGGCTCCGAGAAAACGGGGGTCGAGTTTGCCCGAGCGGACCTGTTTCAGGACGCTCTGTGCCTGCTGACCCCGACGGCCCGAACGGCCCCGGTGGCGGTGCGAGAGGTGGGGCACTTCTGGGAGGCCCTGGGGGCGCGGACATTGAAGCTGACACCCGCCCGGCACGATCGGTTTCTCGCTCGGGCGAGCCACCTGCCGCACGCCACCGCCGCGGCCCTGGTGCGGTTAGCCCAGGCCCAGGGGGCGATTGATGTGGCGGGTCCGGGTTTCGCGGACGCGACGCGGATCGCCAGCGGCGACCCGGCCATGTGGACGGACATCTTTCGGACGAACCGCAAGGCCATGGTGCAGGCGGTGGACCGGCTCATCGCGGAGTTGGCCGGGCTCCGCGCGCGGCTGGAGAAAGACGACGCACGGGGGCTTGAGAAGTGGCTGACCGACAGCAAAGAGGCTCGCGACCAGTGGGTTGCCCGGCGATACCGCAAGCCGAGGGGGCGGGAAGCATGACCGGTTCCGGCAGTGATCGACCGACCTTGTGGCGAATCGGGGTCTCGCCGCGTGAGGCGGCGCTGGATGCCCAAGGGGCCAGCGTGCTGCGGGACATTCACGAGCTGGGTTTGCCGGACGTCGCGCGGGTAGCGACCACGCGGCTGGTCCTCGTCGAGGGTTCGCTGGCCAAGGATGCGGTAGAGCGGATCGCGGCAAGTCTGCTGGCCGACCCGATCACCGAGACGTACACCATCCGGCAGGGGGGGGATGATCGTAGCTTGCCGGGGGCGGGCTTCGACGCGGCGGTCGAGGTGCACCTCAAGGGCGGGGTGATGGACCCGGTGGCGGGGTCGACGCTGGCGGCGGTGGCGGACCTGGGGCTGGCGGTCGATGGTCTGGCCATTGCCACCGCGCGGCTCTATCGGATCACGGGCACACGGTCGATCCAGGAAGCGGAACTGATCGCCCGCCGGCTGCTGTTCAACGACTGCATCGAGGATGTGCACCTGAGCGGCTTCGGGCGGCACGACCCGCGGCCTGAGCATCTGCCCGTCGCACCGGTTCGCGAGTTCAAGCTGAGGCACATCCCCCTTCGCGAGTTGGACGAGGCGGCGTTGCGGCGGCTGTCGCGCGATGCGCACCTCTTCCTGTCGTTGCCGGAGATGCGGACTCTGCAAACCCACTACCGCAAGCTGGACCGCGACCCGACGGATCTGGAAATCGAGATGCTCGCCCAGACCTGGAGCGAGCATTGCGTGCACAAGACGCTCAAGAGCGCGGTGGTCTACACGGGCGAGCCCTTCCCGCCGGGCAGCGGCGTGCGGCAAGCCATCGACGACGCCGGCCGGGCGAAGGTCACCTACGACAACCTGCTCAAGGACACCATCGCCCGGGCGACGCACGAGCTGATGACCAGCGGGCGGGTGGACTGGTGCCTGTCGGTTTTCGAGGACAACGCGGGCATCATCACCTTCGACGACCGCTACGCGGTGGCGTTCAAGGTCGAGACGCACAATCACCCGTCGGCGATCGAGCCGTACGGCGGGGCGGCGACGGGCATCGGCGGGGTGATCCGCGACGTGCTGGGCTGCGGGCTGGGCGCCAAGCCGGTCGCCAACACGGACGTGTTCTGCTTCGCCCCGCCGGACTTCCCCATGGACCTGCTGCCCAAGGGCATCCTGCACCCACGGCGGATCTTCAAGGGCGTGGTCGCGGGCGTTCGCGACTACGGCAACCGCATGGGCATCCCCACGGTCAACGGGGCGATCTGTTTCGACGACCGCTACCTGGGCAACCCGCTGGTCTTCTGCGGATGTCTCGGGCTGATTCCGCGTGACCGCATTCACAAGGCTCCGCGGCCGGGCGACCGGATCGTGGTCATTGGCGGGCGAACCGGGCGCGACGGCATCCACGGCGCGACCTTCTCCTCCGCCGAGCTGACCGACACGCACGCCGACGAGTTCTCGCACGCGGTGCAGATCGGCGACGCGATCACCGAGAAGAAGGTGCTAGACGCCATGCTGCGGGCCCGCGATCATGCAAGCGGGTGCCTCTACTCGGCGGTGACGGACTGCGGGGCGGGCGGGCTGAGCAGCGCGGTGGGCGAGATGGCGGCGACGCTCGGGGCCGAGGTCGAACTCTCCGAGGTGCCGCTCAAGTACGCGGGTCTGCGCTACGACGAGATCTGGATCAGCGAGGCCCAGGAGCGCATGGTGCTGGCCGTGCCGCCCGAGAACTGGGACACCCTGCGGGCGATCTGCGCGGCCGAGAACGTCGAGGCGACGGAGATCGGCACGTTCCGCGACGACGGCAGGCTGATCGTGCGCTACCGCGGTACGCAGGTCGGCGACCTCGACATGCACTTCGTGCACGAGGGCATCCCCAAGGGGCAAAGGGAGGCAATCTGGCCGGCCGGGGCATCGCCGTCGACAACCGATCGCCGTCCCGCGACGGTCGAGAACCTCCTGCGGGATCTCTCGGCCCTGAACGCGAGCAGCAAGGAATGGGTGATCCGGCAATACGACCACGAGGTGCAGGGCGGCAGCGTGATCAAGCCGCTGGTCGGGCCGGGGCAGGGGCCTTCAGACGCCGCGGTGATCCGCCCGCGGTTGGACTCGGCCCGGGGTGTGGCGATCGCCAACGGCATGCACGGGCGGCTGGCGGACGTGGACCCGTACTGGATGGCTGCCGCGGCCATCGACGAGGCGGTACGCAACATCGTGTGCGTCGGCGGCGATCCGCGGCGCACCGCGATCCTGGACAACTTCTGCTGGGGCAACTGCGAAGACCCGCGGACCATGGGTGCCCTGGTGCGAGCATGCCAAGGCTGCTACGACGCGGCCATCGCCCACGGCACTCCGTTCATCTCGGGCAAGGATTCACTGAACAACGAGTTCGCCCTCGACCCCGCCGACGCCGCCCGCCTGGCCGAACGCATGCCGCTGCACAACAACCGCGTTCGCATCCCCAGTACGCTGCTGATCAGTGCGATCGGCGTGATCGACGACGTGCACCGGTGCGTGACCATGGACGCCAAGCGGATGGCCGATGGCAGCTCGTTCTACTTCGTGGGGCTCGACGTGGACGCTTGGCCGCGGGTGGATCTGGCTCGTGCCGCCGCTTTGCATCGCGGGGTCGCCGACCTCATTGCCGCCGGTCTGGTGCTGGCCGCTCACGACTGTGGCGAAGAGGGGATCCTGATGGCCCTGGCGGAGATGGCCCTGGCCGGCCGATGCGGTATCCGTGCCGACCTGGGCGCTCTCGATCCCCTGGCCCCGGTCGTGACGGGTTATATCCTCCAATCGCCCGCCGACCCACAACAACTGGCCGCACGCCTCGAAGGCCCCGGGCTCGCCGTTCATCGAATCGCCCAGCCGGCCGACGACCTCGCGTTCACCTGGCTCTGCCGCGACGGCCAATTCACCACCGACGTCCCCACCCTCGACGCCGCCTGGCGCTCCCCGCTGGCGTGGTAAGGGTCCGCGGCGGAAGAGGGCACAGAGGCATCAAGGCACAAAGGCAGAAGGCACAGAGTTGTCGCATTACGCGCCCGGGGGACCGGTGATCGGTGTTCATCTGTGTGCATCTGCGGTTTGTTGTCCCTGCGCACGTATCGAGAAACCCGTGGACTTGCGTCCACGGCTCGACGCTGTTCGTATGTATCCTCTTGTGTACCAGGAAGACACCTCAGGAAGTTTCTACCTGGTCTGTCCCCCCCCCCCCCCCCCCCC
>JAAYDF010000336.1 GCA_012729395.1 Phycisphaerae bacterium | reverse complement strand
GTTCGAGTCCTGTCCCCGCTAATGACGCAAGTCGTTGTGAAAGCAGGGGTTGTGCATCTCTCCTTGTTTCTCTCCTTCTTAACGCGCTCGTACGGTGTCCGGACCAGGAGCCATGCTCTTGATCGTCGGTTGAGCAGTCGTGTGGCGGTGTGACGCCAGGTCATGGGGGATCTTGTCTCCGCGTTGCGAGGCGGGATGTTCCGCTGGCTTCTGGGGGTGGTCTTGGAACAGAGGGACGGTTTGCCGCTTGTGGCGACAGCGGCGGGAGTTGTGTCGTGGCAGAGAAGGTTCGTGTGTTGGCGATTAAATCGGGGATGCCGACGGTCGAGCAGGCACGTGAGGTTCTCAATAGCGAGATCGATAGGGCCAAGGGGGCTGGGCTCCTGGCTCTGAAGATCATTCACGGCTACGGGGCCTCGGGTCACGGCGGCAGGCTGAGGCATGCGATTCGCCGCTCCCTGCGGAAGCGACTCAAGGAAGGCAAGATCAGGCTACTTGTCACTGGCGAGCAGTGGGCGGTGACTGAAGAGGCAGCGAGGGCGCTGTTGGGGGAATGCCCGGAGCTGCGGAGGGACGCGGACCTCAACCACTACAACGAAGGGATCACCTTTGTCCTGCTATAGGCCGACGAATATCGGGCCTCTGTCCGCCCGCTGACCTGCTCATTGTGACTGAATCACAAAGGCGAGAAGGCAAGTGGGCGCGGACGGCGGTTCGTGGTGGGCAGGGGCAAAATTAGCCGAACCGGTCGCCGCGACCTCTTGCGGTATGTGAAGAACGGGTATATGATCCCGCCGTTGCCTGGTGGTGTTCACTGGGCAGTTGGATCCAGGCCGATTGTGACGGCCAATGAAGGAGAGCAGACATGGAGAAACCCAAACGTTCCTACTACCTGCCAGCCAAGCTGGTGGATGCGTTCGACAAGGATTGCGCGAAGAGCGGGATGGTCAAGGAGAAGGTGGTTGCTGCCGCCATGTTGTCCTTCCTGGACAGCAATCCCACGCAACGCGCGGCCATGTTCGAGAAACTGGCTCAGTTCGTGGCCAGAAAGAAGAAGTAGGGCGGTCGATCCGGCGGCGACAAGCGGGGGCGTTGTTACCGTTATCCGTTCGGGAACGGCTTGCGGGTGCTTCCTGGTCGCCTTGAATCTGCGATGCACCGTCGTTCGCCGGTCGATCTTCTACGTAGAAAACGGCTGCACAGCCGGCCTCAAATCGAGGCCGGCTTTTTCAAATTTCAAATCCCCAATCCCCAATCCCCAATCCCCAATCCCCAAGCGGTGATAGAGTCTCAGACGCCGGCCGTCACGGTCTGGCACCCGCGTCTGCACCACGCTGCGGCACCCGTGTCTGCACCACGCTGCGGCACCCGTGTCTGCGCCATGGCCTGGCACCCGCGTCTCGCCGGTGCAGAGGACGCCGATCGTTACGAGACGCTGACCGTTAGGAGAAGCCGATCGTTGCGGGCGGGAGACCGCTGCGGGAGAACGCCGTCTATCGCTGTCATGCCACGGGGTCATTCTGCGGCAGGCTTGGTCCAGGGGCAAGCTGCGGGCGTGGGCTGGGGGCATGTGCGGACATCATGAGACAGGATCAATCCGAGGCAAGCTGCGGGCGGTGGGCTGGGTTGTGGCTGGGTTTAGGGCGCCTCTGCCTGGCTGGTTTGCAGACGCCTCCCGACTCCGATGTTGTCTCCTGCCGCTGCGATGCCCGGCGGGCTCGAACGCGGGGTCTGCTGGGGATTGGCCCGGATGTTTTCCCCTGTCGCCCGTCGGCCGGTACAATCCGTACCCCGCGCGGCG
Source organism: Phycisphaerae bacterium (assembly GCA_012729395.1). GTDB lineage: Bacteria > Planctomycetota > Phycisphaerae > UBA1845 > PWPN01 > JAAYDF01. Next base: position 2,327 of record JAAYDF010000336.1, on the reverse strand, counting down.
GACCAGCGGAGGCGAGTGCATCCTGATCGGCCGCGCGTGCACCCTCGCAAGGATGAGCCTGGTATGAAGTCGATGTTGCTCTGTTTGCAGTCTTTGTTTGCCGAGGCCCTCGTGCGCGTCCTGGGGGAGGACGGCCGCGGGGTGGACCCGCTGCTTCGGCCGGCCACGGATGAGCGGCACGGCGACTACCAGAGCAACGTCGCGATGGGCTTGGCCAAGCGGATGCAGGCCAAACCACGCGACCTTGCCCAGCGTCTCGTCGATGCCATGCCGTCCGCCGCGGCCCAAATCTGTGAGCCGTTCGAGATCGCAGGTCCTGGGTTCATCAACATCCGGCTCAAGCCCACTTGGCTGGCCGCGGAGTTGAACGCGATTCCCCCAGTTCCCGACTCTCCGTCTGAAACCTGCGATTCCCAGTCTGCAATCTGTGATCTCCAATCTGCGATTGGCGGCTCCCCGAGCTCCGATTCTGGCACCACGGGAAACCGGGGACTTTCGTCCCCGGCTCGCGAATCTCAGTCCCCGGCTCGCGATTCGCGCTCCCCGATTGCTGACCGCCTGGGTATCCCGCGGGCGGCTGATCCGCAGTCCGTGGTGGTCGATTACTCGAGCCCTAACATTGCCAAGCAGATGCACGTCGGGCACCTGCGCAGCACGATCATCGGCGACACCTTCTCTCGCGTGCTGGCCTTCCAGGGCCATCGAGTCATCCGGCAGAATCACCTGGGCGACTGGGGCAAGCAGTTCGGCATGTTGATCGCGTGGCTGAAGGAGAAGATGCCCGCCGCGCTGACCTCGCCCGCAGACGTACGTCTGGCCGACCTCGAATCCTTCTACCGGGAGGCCAATGCTCTGGCTGAGGCCGACCCGGCCTTTCAGGAGAAGGCCCGGGCCGAGGTCGTCGCCCTGCATCGTGGGGATCCGGGCGCCTTGGCGGCTTGGCGCTACATCGTCGATGAGTCCCGTCGCCACTACATGCCCATCTATGCTCGCCTCGGTGTGGGGCTCACCCCGGAAGACGAGCGCGGTGAGAGTTTCTACAACGACCGTCTCGAACCGCTGGTCCGCGAGATGGAGACTTCTTTCTCCTGCGCGGACAGTGCCCCCGGCGAGCCGCCGTCCAGCCCGGACTCCGGCGATCGGCCGTGCATCACCGTCGGCGTGTCGGAGGGGGCGCTGTGTGTCTGGCATTGGACGCCCGCGGGCGCGCCGATGTTCAAGAACCCCGAAGGCCAGCCGTTTCCCATGATCATCCGCAAGTCCGACGGGGCCTTCATCTACGCGACCACGGATCTGGCGGCCGTGCGATTCCGCATTGGCGAGTTGCACGCTGACCGCATTATCTACGTCACCGATGCGCGGCAGGCTCAGCATTTCGAGATGCTGTTTGCCACCGCCCGGGCCGCTGGCTGGACTCGACGCGGCGAGAAGCCCGCGGAGGTTCGCCTCGAGCATGCCAGTTTCGGCTCGATTCTTGGTGAGGACCGCAAGCCGCTCAAGACCCGCAGCGGCGAGAACATTCGCCTGGCCGACCTGCTTGATGAGGCTGTCAATCGAGCCGAGGCCCTCATTCGGGCCAACGAAGCCGAGGAGGGCAAATGCCGCGGCTTCACTGAGGAAGAGATCCGCGACGTGGCCGAGGCGGTGGGCATTGGGGCGGTGAAATACGCCGACCTGGGTCAGAACCGCCAGAGCGATTACGTCTTCAGTTGGGATCGCATGTTGGCGATGGAAGGCAACACCGCTCCGTACATGATGTACGCTTATGCTCGCATTCGCTCGATCTACCGCAAGGGTGCCCAGGCCGACGGAAGCACCGCTGAAGGGGCGGCAAACTCGGCCGAGGTGGCATGCAGAGCAGTGATTCTCGGCCATCCGGCCGAGCGGGCCTTGGCCTTGCGCATTCTGCGGTTTGTTGAAACCGTCGAGAGCGTCGCGGCTGGCTTGAGGATTAATCTGCTGACCGAGTACCTTTACGACTTGGCTGGGGCGTTCATGAAGTTTTATGAATCCTGCCCCGTCTTGGCCGCCCCGGAGGCTGACCTGCGGGTTTCACGCCTGCGGCTGTGCGATCTCGCCGCCCGCGTTCTTCGCGTCGGGCTCGACCTCCTCGGCATCCGTGTCGTGGAGCGCATGTAAACGTAAAATGGTGTCAGGATGATTTTTCTTGGGGGCTCGTGTCGCGGCATGAACCCCCAAGAAAAATCATCCTGACACGAATGGTACTGCCGTGCGGAAGTTGCGTTCCGCGGGGCGGTTACGTTTTTCCGATTTCTTGGCGCAGCTCTTGTCGGGGCTTTTTCATGAGCGGATAGCGGTGACGCCGT
>JAAYDF010000335.1 GCA_012729395.1 Phycisphaerae bacterium | reverse complement strand
GCCAAACTGACCTCGGAACCCGAGCGCTACGCCGCTTACGCGCGTGAATACCTGGGCTGGGGTGTGTTCGCGCTGATGCCGCGGTGATTACAGGGTGATTCAGAAAGTGGGGAAAGCCCAATCATGCCTAACAACTCATTCAAGCCGACGCCGCTTCGCGGCGAGGCTTGATTCAGGCGTTCAACCCCAACACAGTGACCGAGGTCCGACCATGAGCAACGTAGCCGTCCGCTACCTCTTCCTCCCAGCTTTCGTCGCCCTGTTGCAGTCGATCACCGCCGACGCCGCCGAACGTCAGCGACCGATCCTGGCGGAATCACCTGACCGGCCGCGATTCGAGCTGCGCGATCGCGACTGGCCAGGCGAGGTCGGCGCGGCGAGTGTCTGCCTGTGGAAAGACGACGCCTTGGCCGCTTGCTCGATCACCATCGACGACAACACCGCCCCTGACCACGCCTGGTGGCAAGAAATGTCGAAGAAGTACGACCTGCGTATCACGTGGTTCATCGTCACCAGCAGCGTTGGAAAGGGCTGGGGCGGCACCTGGGACGGCTGGCAGCGGTTGCACGCCCAGGGTCACGACGTACAGTCGCACACGGTCAACCATCTGCGCACCACGTCGCCGACCTGGAAAGGCGTCGAGGCCGAGTACACCGAGTCGATCCGGCAAATCGAGGCCGCCATGCCGGGCAACAGGGTGCTCGTGCTGGCCTATCCCGGCGGCAAGGACCAGGACAAGCTGAATGATCCCAAGCTGGCCGCCAAGCATTTCATTGGCTGCCGAGGTGTGGTCGGCCTGATCAACCCGGCCAACCGGATCAACTACGTGCGGACAAACAGCATCGGTCAGCTGCATGTGGACGATCCCAAGGCCCCTTGGGCCGACATACAAGCCCTGTTCCAGAAGAACGCACGCAAAGACTCCGCCTACCGCGGCTGGTACTGCTCGCACTACCACCAGGTCAAACCGGAAGTGCGAGAGCGTGAGGAAAGGCATCTGGCCTTCATGCATCAGCGTGTCCAGAACAACGACCTGTGGCTGGGGCTGTTCCGGGAGGTGGTGCAGTACAGCCAGGAACGCGACACGGCGCACCTGGAAGTGAAGTCTGCCGCTGCCGACAAGATCGTGCTGAGCCTGACGGACGAGATGGACGACAAGCGGTTCGACTTCCCCTTGACCGTCAAGGTCCGCGTGTCCCCATCGTGGAAGGCGGTGAAGGCTGATCAAGGTGGCCGGGCCGTGGAAGCGAAGTTGCTGGAACACGACGGCGCCACCTACGCTTTGGTGCAGGCCGTTCCGGACCGAGGCGATGTCAGCCTGGAACGAAAACCGTGATCCCCAGGGGCGTTGCCTGGCGGGAGTGCTTCGGCCGAACTCGACAAACCGCCCCGCCAACTAAATCGCCCCTGGGCCACGCGGTGTGGCCCAGGGGCGTCTGTTCTTTGTCACGTCCCGCGGCGAATCGTCAGCCAACGCTCGGCAAGACCACCCCACGCATTGTCTTGGGGCGGATCGCGATGCCAGCATCTGTCAACCGATTGACCAGCTCTTGGGCTTTCTCCTCCGTGGGCTCCGGCAGCGTCACCGACTCCGGCTTGCTGTTGAAGCCGAGCCAGACGTCTTCCGGCCGGATACGACGAATCCAGGTTACGAAGGTGCTCAGGTCGAAATCCAGCAGGGGCTCGATCGTGACGACCTTGCGTCCGTATTCCAGGGCCTTGAACTGCTCGTAGCGGACTGACGGCGGCGGAGCCTTGGAGACCGCCTCGTAACCCTTGTCGCGATTCGTTTCGAGGGTGGTCAGCAGGATGACATTCTGCGGCAGATCGGTCAGGAACGGCTCGAAACACACCGGCCTTTTCGATTGCAGGAAATATGTCCTGTGCGGAGTACGCGCATTTTGCTCCACGATCCGCTTGATGATCTTGCTGAGAAAGTCCGGGGGGCAAAACGCCACGTCCGCATTTCCACAGACGAAGATGATTTCCGCACTGGGGATCTTGGCCAGCCGATCCTCGTGACAGTGCGGCTTGTACTTGTAGCAATCCTCGCATCGCTGCTTCTGACGTTTGGCCTGCCTCTGAAAACTCGGCTCGCAGTAGACGCAGTCGAAACCGCATCCCTTAAACGGATTCCAGGTCTCCGCCCCCGCATACATGTTCGATGGTGTATTCACGTTTCAATGCTCCGTAGACTAAAAGGGTTATACGCCGCCCTGGCGCGGCCGAGCTACTTCGCTCGACCGCGTCCAGGTCGGCGTCATAGGGTTACAGCTTGTCCTGCACGGAATCCCAGACGGCGATAGCGCCTTCGGCAAATCCTTTCAGGAACACGCCTCGGTAGAGGCTTTGCCGGAGTGCGTCTCCGGCAGCGCACTCCCAGAAATCTTCCGCCGCTCGGCGGTCCTTATCAGCTTCGGGGTGCATGGCGAAGAACAAATCCTCGTCGGGACCCCAGACTTTGGGCTCGTCCCACTCGAAGAACTCGTCCCAGTCGTATTGCGGCTGGTCTTCGAGTTCATCACGGAACTCCTCCAGGGCTTGCAGTTCGGACGCCTCGGCCGAACGCTTGGCCCATTTCTCGCCGAGGTCGTGGCCCAGTCGGTACTCAGCGACTTTCGCCATCCGCATTGACGCCCGCAGGCGTTCGATCACAGTTCGTTCAATAGGCTTTTTCATGTTGGGTTCCTCCTGTTGTGGCGGGTCAGGCCGTTTGTCTCCAGCCAGTTGCCGCTCACGTAGTGCCAAGTTCCTAGGTAACGCTGGCGGATGGTTTGACCACCGTTCCGAATATCGACCACCGATCCTCAGAGTCGTTATTGCAGACGATGTAGGCCCCGATCGCGTCACTTTCCTTGAACCCGAGTCTTTCGAGGGCTCGCGTCCGTCGCTGACCATCAATCAGGACATGCTGTTCTCCCGGCAGGCCCTGGAGAATAGTGATCCGAGGGCAGACACCGCTACGTTTTATCCCTGCGTAAACGAGCTTGTCGCTCCACGGGTCCAGGGAGGAATCAGGGATCTTCCGCCAAGAGTCCTCCACGCCATCCCTGTTGGCGAGTCGGATCTGATCTGCGCTGGCCCTCAGCGTGTTTAGCGCCGCGGATTTCTCGCCAACGGCGAGGAGTCTTCCGACGACTGCGGCGTGTTGCGTTGGGATCTCGGCCAGAAATGCAACTGCGAGCCGCCGTTGATTGATCTTCGCTCGGAGTTCATAGTAGAGCGAGCCGAGGCAGTTCGACTTCAGATGGAAGAACTCTAAACCGTGGCAGTCTGCCACCCCCACCGCGGTTACGGTTGACATCCCGTCGCCGCGCGAGACAATGCCCTCCTGACGGCGTTCGCAGAGGGAATCGTACAGCGTTCGCAAGGACTTGAAGTCCGCCGATGCCACCTCCAGTTCGACGCCTGCCGAGATCCTGACGAGCGTAATCAACTCCTTCTTACCGGCGTTTGGGTGCTCTCCCTTGTAGGCGGCAAAAGCGTCTGCAATCACCTCCCAGATCGTGATTTCTACTTCCGGGATCAGGTCCCTCACGAAGTCGATTTCCCACTGCTCGAAGGTGGGGCACAGCATGTGACCAACACTCGCATAGAGCCGTCTAACTCGCTCGGTGGAGGCAGGAGATAGTTCCTCATGTCGCAGCGGAGCCAGTCGCAGCAGTTTTGTACTAATCATCTCCGTGAGGTCCAACGCTGCTTGAGGCTGATCACCGGCGTTGGCTTTCATGCCTTTTCTATTTTTGTTCATTTCAGGGATTCCTTAATCAACATTGTTTGCACATGTTTTGGAACTGCTGATAGGTGGGGACCAGCGTCGAGATGGCGGCGGCCCACTGATGGACGGTCGCTTTGACCGTCCGTTCGACTGATTGCTAGTCGTGCAGCAGAAGACACCCGTCCCCTAGGCTCGTGCCCAAGGACTGGCGACCCGTCTGGCTGGGGCGGGCTCTCGCATCGCTTTTAGTGCCGATGGGAGCAGCGCGCAGGTGAGAACGGCAGCACGATTCAGTACGTGTGTCTTAGAGCCAGCTTTGCCCTTGTCAGAAAGCCCGGCACACCGCGACAGACATCTTGATCTGGCTTAACAGCGATGCTCCGGAACTAACTCAGCTCACTTCGTCTCCGACGAAGTTGACCTCGTGTAGAGGTCTCGCCACTCGCTGCCGCGGTGGCATTGGTTGCCGATGGCCTAGGTCCATGAAAGAATGGCAACCGTGTAATAAAGATATCGTCTCGCCTGACTAAGTCAAGCACCTGGTCATAACTTTGTGGCAAGTTGGTCCGAGCGCATCTGCCCTCTCAGCAGGTCATGTTCTCGACCGAGGCTCCGCTCGCCCGAGAACTGGTTACAATGCCCCGCGTGTTGGCAAACGTCCGCGTCCCTGCCCGAACAGGCCGACTCATTACCACACCTGCCTGGACAAGAAGGAGCGTTGCATGACTTGGCGTACGCCCTGTTCGATCTGCTCCTCCACGTGTTGTCGCCTGCTGGCGATCGCCCTGGCGACCGCTGTCGCGCCGCGGGTGGAAGCCAGAACGTGGGTTGTCGCAGCAACCCACGCACGAGCTGATGATGCTGGGCCGGGCACCGAAGAGCGGCCCTTCCGCACGATCGCTCCGGCAGCGTTGGCGGCCCAGCCTGGTGACACGATCTTGGTGCATCCCGGCGTGTATCGACAGCGTGTTGTGCCCGCACGCGGTGGCGAGAAGGACAAGCCCATCACCTACCTGTCGGCCCAGCCTGGCCAGGCGGTCATCAAAGGCAGCGATGTCTTCACGCCCAAGTGGGAGCGGGTCGAGGGCCCGGAGCCAATCTTCCGCGGCGTGCTCGATCCGGTTGTGTTCCAAGGCGAGAATCCGTTCCACCGTGGCGTCAGCATCAACGGGTCGGACACCAGCAAGCAGGTCCGTCCTGCTCGGGGAGAACTGGAAGAGGTGCTGGGCGAGGTCTTCGTCGAAAGCCAGCCCTACACGCAGGTTGTCCGGCTGGCGGACATGCGGAAGCAGGAGCGGAGTTGGCTGGTGTCGGCGGACGGCAAATCGCTTCTCGTCCACTTCCCGCCGGCCACCGAACCGTCCCGGTGCGTGATGGAAATCACCACTCGCAACCGGATCTTTGCGCCCCGGCGCCGCGGCTTGGGCTACATCCACGTCAAGGGCTTCACGTTCGAGCACTGCGCGAACCAGGGGCCCTTTCCGCAAGGCGGGGCCGTGAGTGTCCGCTCAGGGCACGATTGGCTGATCGAAGGCAACACGATCCGCTTCGCCGCCACCATCGGCCTGGACTGCGGCAGCGAGACATGGGACGGCAAGGCACTCGCAGATACCGTGCCCGAAGAACAGCGGGTGATGATCGGCGGCCACCACCTGATCCAGGACAACGACGTGACCGACAACGGCCTGTGCGGCATCGCCGGCTGGAATCACTCCGGAACGAGGATTGTGGGCAATCGTGTGGAACGAAACAACCGGCGGAAGTTCCCCCACGGCCGCGGCGGTTGGGAGGAATGGGCGGGAATCAAGCTCCACGCCGCCAATGCCCTGATCCAGGGCAACGTAGTACGCGACAACCACGCTTTCGGGATCTGGATCGACAACGGCTACGGCGATGCCCGCATCGACGGCAATCTGGTGCTGCGCAACCGCCTGGCCGGCATCTTTCTCGAACTGGGGAACCACCCCGGCCATCCCTGCCGCGTGACGAACAACGTGGTCGGGGGCACGACCGGCGAGGGGTTCTACGGCGGGTTCGGCATCTACACGCACGATGCCTCGGATGTCGTGGTGGCCCACAACTTGATCTTCGACAATGCCGGTTTCGGCGTACTCATGCGGACGATCACCGACCGCCAAGCCAGCGGCAAGCGAGTGGAAACGTCCCGCAACCAGATCCTAAACAACCTGTTCGTGAACAATGCGGAGGGGCTGATGAGCTTGCCCTATCCCAACGGGCGAAGCCAGGGGCTGACATCGGACAACAACGTGTTCTGGTCCGACACATCCGGGCCCCAGGCACCGTTTGCCATCAATGCCTACCAGGACGACATCAAGCTGCGCGACGTGGCTGAAGAACTCCGGCGCCGGCTGAAGCAGGCCAGCCCGGCAGACGAGCACCTGACCGAGGCGGACGCCTGGGCGAAGAATCCGCGGCTGACCCTCGACAACTGGCGACTGCTCCTGGAGCGGGACCGAGGCAGCCAAGAACGCCGCATGATGGTCCGCTGCGATGACCGATCGCTGCCGGCCAGCCTGACGCTCACGCTGGATGCCGCAATCGCCAAGGTGCCCTGTACGCGGGTCGAGGGGCTGTCGGCGGACTTCCGCGGGCAAGCCTTGCCGCCCGGCCACCCGCTGCCCGGCCCGTTCCAGGGCCTTGAGCCTGGGGAGAACAAGATCGTCTTGGAACCCGGTGCCACTCCATAGCGTGCGGCCAACGCTGAAGGTCAGCCGGCATATCAGCACCGCTCATGGCATGGCAATCAGTTTTGGGTTAGGCACACTGTCTTGGATCTTGCCTAGGATTTCACGGACCAGATCATCGGGAAGGTGCGGCCAGCGGAACTTCAAGTAGTCAAAATCGCTGCCTGCGACCGGCTGTGCGACAACTGCACCGGATTCTGCACCAGACGGAGGCATGGCACTTGCGCAAACTATTGATTGGGAAAGACTTGCGTCAATATGTTCTGTTCCCCTAGGGGGTACTCTAAGATAGCCCTGTTTTCCCCGAGAAAACAGGGCTTTTTTGTTGCGAGAGCTGTTCTTGGCAGTATTTTTGGCATAAAATCAGGTCCGCCTCACGATTTTCGCAATCTTG
>JAAYDF010000334.1 GCA_012729395.1 Phycisphaerae bacterium | reverse complement strand
TCGGCACACCTGTGCCCGACGGTGCCGCTACCCTCTTCATCCTCAAAGAAGAAATCGAAAGTGGCGTAACGAATTGGACCGGCAGGATGCCCCGAGGCAATTTACACAGGACTTGACACTACCTCTGATAAGGCGACATATTGACGTCATCGCAGTAGACTCCTGGGTCTTCATTGGCCAACTTGTGTTTCTACAGAAATCCGCTTTTTCCAAGCCACAGTCCCTCTACCGCCATCTCCAGGTGTTGTCAAGCTGGTTGAGGCGAAAGCCTTGCAGCCACGCGGGCAAACGTAGCTTGACACAAGATGCATGACCACGGACATTCTGGCGCTATGATGATCTGGATAAACAGGAAGCCGAAATGCGGCTGAGCGGGAAGACCGTTTACCCGAAGCGCTCGAAGGCTACGCCCGGTTCCTGCGGGAGAAGGCGTTGACGTTGGCCAAGCATCAGCCGCGACTCGCGCCGGCATCGGCGTCGGGCACCGAAGAGATACTCTGTCACCCGTGACACCACCCGCACCTCTCGGTGCGGCCGTTCGCACTCGTACCCCCGAAGCAGTGCCATTGCAGTGCCAAACGGCTTGCGGTGCCAGTCATGAGACGAACACATGAGCGCTTTTTGGCACTGCAAACGTCACGTGGCGGAGGGGGGACCGTGGGATGCAGGCATTTTCGGTTCCAGCTCGCCAAATGGCCGATTTGACGTAAGCGCAGCCGGTGTCGACCTCGGACGGCGAGAACCGCGGGGTCGTCGAAGGTCAGATATCTCGCGCGGTAGTCCCGTTCCGCAAGGGCGCGGACCAACGTCGTCTTGCCGGTCTGCCTGGCCCCGTGGAGTAGCACCACCGGCGTATCCGCCAGGGCGGCCAAGAGCCGAGGGGTGATATGACGCCCGATCATGGCTGAATAATAACCATGTCATGGATGATTTGCAGCCACAAAAAGCCCCGCTCCCGCGACTTCCGCACCCTCGCCCAGGGCGGAGTGTTCATGCGGGGATCCAGATTTTCTGAGCGGCGATCAGCTCGTGGCGGCCCCGCAGGGGCAGCGGCAGCGGCGACTCGCAGAAGAACGCGAGGCCCTTGTAGCTGGTCAGGTACTGGTAGACGGTGGAGAACAAACCCCGCTGGCCGGTGACTACGAGCAGATCCTCGTGCCGGGCGAGCAGGTCGGCAAACACATCCGGCTCGACCTTGACGATGGTGCCCATCGCTTTGATAGCCTGGGCGATGGCCGCCGCAGCCGCCGCACCGGAGGTGGCCGCACCCGAGATCGCAGGGTTGCTCATCTGGTGAACTCCTTTTGCACGCTTGTCTTCAGTGCCTACTCCCGTCGCGGGCCACTGACCAGCCCGAGACGCCGTGGGCCGGCTCTCGGCCGTTGCGAGGGGTGAGCCCGTCACATCGTCGGGCGGCGCGGAGCGACGGTCAAGACGCGTACGGGTTCTCGTTCGGGAACGCTGGGCCCGGCCTCGTCAAAAGCGTTTCTTCGCAAAGGCCCGGCCTGACTGGGTCTTGAGGTATCGCTCGAAGGCGACGGCCTTGGTCTTGTCGCGGAAGGCAACGGCGGTCTCGATCCGCCAAGGCGCGAACTTCGACGTGTGCGGAACTTTGCGGGCGTTGTGGGCCTTGAGGCGTTCGGCGAGGTTCTCGGTGACACCGACCTACCAGTGGCCGGGCGGGTCGATGCTCTGGAGCATGTACACGTACCAGAATGGGCCACCCATGGCGATTCCCTGGCGCTTGCCGAGACGCCCGTGTTCGCCTTCGGCAACGACGCGGCAAGGGCTTGCCGAGACGAAGTTCGCCGCCGCATCGACGGCGGTAGAAGCCCGTCTTCGCGGCTGGCGCCGCTACGACGCGGCAGTCTTCGTTCGCCTGGCGGCGAACGAAGACTGGAGGCGGCGGGAATCGAACCCGCGTCCCGTGACAGTTCAGTTGAGGTTTCTACGTGCGTAGCCTGCTGGTTTAATCTTGGCCGACCGGCGCCCAGCGGCAGGCTTCGTTCGGCCCAGCGTCGTGATGGTCTGACTCACGTGTCACGGCGCCTACCCTCGTGAGCGAGCCCGCTGTTGTCGCCCCGCCGGCCAGCGGGCGTCACCGGCGGGACGGGCAGCCCTTAGGCCGCCATGCGCAACGTGTTACCGTTCGCAGTTAAGGTTGTGTCAGGTGTTTAGCCAGGCCTCCTGACAACCTGGGCACGCGGCCTCGACCTCTTCATGCCCGGTCGAACCCAATTCGCCCCCTTGGCCGCCGACCCCGCAGGGGCCTGCGACAGAGCGTTGGCAGACTATTATACCCGATCGCACGGCCAACGGTACGCTTGTCCCAAACGCGAGCCGTGCCCGCAGGTGCATCCACCGAACCGTGGTGGCTGGCGGGCCTGGCACGCACCGTCGTGTGCCACTGCTGTGTCAGCGTGCCTCTCCCCCGAAAAACGCTGCTCACAGGGCAGTGCCACACGGATGAGGCCTGCTCCTGAGCAGAAGACGCACCCCCGTGCCCGTCAGGAAGCACCCACCTTGGCATGGGCGAGGCGCTTGCTCACGGGCACGGCTCGGAGAAGACAGTTCGCTTCTCGATCGGTCCGGGGGCCCACAGGGTCAGCGCGGCTCGCTGCTGGGCACCGGGGCGGGCTCGGAGTCGAACTCCATGCTCATCTGACTGCGCTCCTGACCGCCGCCCATCATCATCATCTGCATCAGCGGCAGGATCGCGTCGCGAACCGACACCACCAACTCCATCGGCACCAGGAGGTGGACTTCCTGGGCGGTATCGTCGACCCGGGTGACCATGAAGGCTAACGGGGCGGCGTTACGCATCATCAGTGGGAACATCATCGGCTGGCCGACGCGCATCATCGCTCCCGTCACCGTGTTGAGCAACTGGTCCAGGTTCAGGTAGCCTTCGAGCAGCCGTGCCCCCTCGGGCAGACGTGTAGCCACCTTCTGAATGCTATCGCTGGCTGAAAGGGGCGATTCGCCTTTGCGGGCGGCTTCGGCGAGTGCCACCAACCGCTCGGAGCCCGCCCCGAACACCACGACCACATGCCGATCGCCCGCCGCCGCCACCCGAATCGTGACGCCCTGCGGTCCGAGCAGGCTGGTGAGCTGCTCCATTTGCGTTTCTTCAACACCGGGAAGCCGACTGAGGTCCAAGGTGACATGGTCGATCTGCAATTCGCCGACCTGCTCGGCCTTGGGCTTCCATTGGATGCCGTCGGCCAGCGCCTGAGCCGCTTGCACGTCCAGCTCTTCGGCCCGAGCGGCTTGGAGTAACATGTGTTTGAGCAGATCGAACGACTTGCCGGCCGCTTCCATCCACTGCCCGCTGTCTTTGACTTCCAGTACCGCCGAGATCGCCAGAAGCCCCTGCCCGCCGTCGGGCGGCAGGTTGGCGACGCTCGCGCTGACCCGCTCCACGCCGGTGAGGATACTCACGAGGGCGTCTTTGAGGGACTTGATTTGCTCGCTGGAGACGCCTTCCTGGGGTTGGCTTTCGTCCAGTATCGCATCCATCAGCTTGCGTATCTGGGTCTCGCCCCGACCGCCCGAGGTGACCGCCCCGAAGGACAACACCGTCGGCTCGTTCGGCAGGCCGAGCAGCATCGGGCCATCCGGGGCTTTGGTGGCGGCCATCTGGGTGCCCAGTTCCGTGCCCGGCTTGCCGCGGAAGTAACCGCTGAGGTTCAGCCCTCGCCGATCGATCGCCAGACCGAACGAGAGCTCCTGACTTTCGTCCAGGAACTTCGTCAGTTCTTGGCCCGCGTCGGCATCGGGACCCATGCCCTGCGGGTTGGCCATGGCCGCCAGCCCGGTGAAGGTGCTGATGACCTCCTGGCGAATCTGCGGCGAGATGCCCTGCATTGTGACCCACCCGAACAAATCATGATTCGCGAACGCCTTCACCCGGTCGGGCGACATCGCGGTGTGGATCCCGCCTTTGGGGCTCTGTATCGCAGCCTTGACCATCTCGGGGCTTTGGCCGGCCACGAGGAAGCCGCCCTTGATCGCCGCCACATACGGCTGGCCCATGATGTTGACGGTGAGAACCTCGCCCTCTTTCTCCCCGCCCAGAGCAGCGACCAGTGCGTCGTGGTCGCTGCACGGGATCAGCAGCACGAGCCGGGCGGCCATCTCGTCGGTCGACGGGGCGTCGGCACAACTGAGGAGGACGACGGCCATGCCGCCGTTGTCGTCAAGCCCTTGGGTGACGCCGGCCTGCTCCTTCAGCCAGTCAAGCGGGGCCGGGAAGATGCCCTGCGGGGGCGGCCCCAGGAGGAAACCCAGCGTTCGGGCCATGTCGACGATATCTTTGTTCGCTTCGCTGAGGTCGCGGATGGCCAGGAAGGCGGTCGCGTCGGCGGGGATCGCCTTGAGCATCGCGAGCGGGTCCGCCGGGGTTTCCGTTGCCGCTCCGGTGGTTTGGCCCCAGGCCGGCCCGGGCACCGCTGCCAGCAGAGCACACAGGCACAGGCCACCGATCATGTGTTTCGATCGCTTCAGATGCATCGCACGAGTCCCTTTCTGTTCTTCTAGCATAAAACCTCGGCTCATCCGCGTTTTTGGGCCTCTCCGCCGCCCTCGCGGCGGTTGCCGGATGACCGGAGCCCACTATTGGACACCTCAGGAACGAACAAGTTTCGCCAAACGCTCAGCACCTCAGTGAATTTGAGCTGACGGGTGACGAGTTCGGCGCCATTCGAGCGACGGCCCTGGCCGGTTTCCGCACTCGCCCATTGCGAGGGCACGGCCTGTGCATGCCGCTATGCCGGCTCCGCGGCAACAATGCCCTTGTTCACATGTTCGAGCAGCATGCCTGGACGCATCTCGTCCGCTCGATGGCAGGCCACCGTGTGCAGCGCTTCGCACCCCTCGTGCCGCACCAAGGCGGGCACGTCGCGGCGGCAGGCGGGAACAGCCAGCGGGCAGCGGGGATGAAACGCGCAACCGGGCGGCGGGTTCAACGGGCTCGGAACCTCCCCCGTGAGCACCACCCGTGACCGCCTTCGCGAGGGGTCCACCGCCGGGATCGCCGACATCAGAGCCTGCGTATAGGGGTGCTTGGGATTGCGATAGATTTCCTCCGCCGGGGCCTTCTCCACGATCCGTCCCAGGTACATGACCGCGACCTCGTGGCTGAAATGCTCGACCACCGCGAGGTTGTGAGCGATGAACAGGTAGCTCAGCCCCATCTCCTCCTGCAAGTCCTTGAGCAGGTTGAGGATCTGCGACTGGATGGAGACGTCGAGGGCGCTGACCGGCTCGTCGCAGATGATCAGGTCGGGGCTGAGGGCCAGCGCTCGGGCGATGCCGATCCGCTGTCGCTGCCCACCGGAGAACTCATGCGGATAACGCCGCACATAGGAAGCGCTCAGGCCGCACCGCTCGAGCAACTCCGCGACGATGCGGTCGCGATCCCGGCCGCGGGCGATGCCGTGTACGGTCAGGGCCTCGCCGACGATCGTGCCGACGGTCATTCGCGGGTTGAGGCTGCCGAACGGATCCTGGAAGATGATTTGCATCCGGCGACGCAGGGCCCGCAGTTCGGATCGGCCCAAGGCGAACACGTCCTGCCCGTCGAAGTTCACCTGACCGGCCGTCGCCGGGATCAGGCGCAGGATGGTCCGCCCGACCGTGGTCTTGCCGCATCCGCTTTCGCCCACCAAGCCCAGTGTCTTGCCTCGCTGAACCGAAAACGAGACGCCGTCCACCGCTTTCACCCAGGCATGGACACGCGAGAGCACGCCCCGCCGCACCGGGAAATACGTCTTGAGGTCGCGGATGGCGAGGATCTCATTCCCGGCCGGCGCGGATCCCTGCGTCGTGTTGGCAGCACCATCGCTCATAGTGGTCCATAGGTTAAGCGGAATACCGCCGGTATGCCAGTCGTGCCGACCAAGCGGGCAGGAAGGGGGGACGAGTCGTAAGCCGCACCGTTTCGCGCTTCTGTTTGCCGCGTCCGCCGCGTGGCAACTGGCCCGGCTGAACTGCCAGGTCTACGGTGGATGGGCACTGCGGGGAGCACCTGCGCCAGGGTTATCAAGTGCGCCAAGGATGGGTTTGCCGAGTTGACCTCTTTGAAGCGGCTGCGCCATGTGATACCGATTGCCCACGCGACAATCGCACCGATGCTCCGACTGGCACAGTTCATTCTCACGTTGTGGGCATGGGCCATTCGCAACGTCCGCCGGTTGAAAACCTGTCCCGCACATGGTATGGGGTTGGCCCTAAGGAGGCGCACGATGAAGAAAGCGCTGATCACCGGCATCACCGGGCAGGATGGCTCGTACCTCGCCGAGTTCCTGCTGAGCAAGGGCTACGAGGTGCACGGGATCATTCGGCGAGCGTCGACCTTCAATACCAGCCGCATCGACCACCTCTATCGCGACCCGCACATCAGCGGCGTACGACTGTTCCTGCACTACGGCGACTTGGCCGACTCATCCAACCTCGCCAAGCTGCTGCACCGCATCGGCCCCGAGGAGGTGTACCACCTCGCCGCCCAGAGCCACGTCCGCGTGAGCTTCGACATTCCCGAGTACACCGGCGACGTGACCGCGTTGGGCACGGTGCGCTTGCTGGAGGCGATTCGCGAGACGGGTGTTCCGGCCCGATTTTACCAAGCGGGCTCGTCGGAGATGTACGGCCAGGCCCGGGAGGTTCCGCAGCGCGAGACCACGCCGTTTTGCCCGCGCAGTCCCTATGCCGCCGCCAAGCTCTACGCCCACTGGATCACCGTCGGCTACCGCGAAAGCTACAACCTCTTCGCCTGCAACGGCATTCTGTTCAACCACGAATCGCCTCGCCGCGGCGAGACCTTCGTGACTCGCAAGATCACGCGGGGTGCGGCCCGGATCAAGGCGGGCCTTGACGACGCGCTGTATCTCGGCAACCTGGACGCGAAGCGCGATTGGGGCTATGCCCGTGAGTATGTCGAGGCGATGTGGCTCATGCTGCAACAGGATGAGCCTGACGACTACGTGATTGCGACGGGTGAGACGCACTCGGTGCGCGAGTTCCTGGATGAGGCCTTCTCCTGCGTGGATCTTGATTGGCGAGAGTACGTTCGGACGGACGAGCGCTACTACCGCCCGGCGGAGGTGGATCTGCTGGTCGGCGACGCCTCGAAGGCCCGCGAGCGGCTTGGTTGGCAGCCCGGCACCCGTTTCCGGGATCTTGTCCGCCTGATGATCGACGCGGACACGCAGGCTCTGGAATCTCGCTCGGCATCGTCCGGCTCGCCGCCTTGACGGTCCATCGATGCGTTAAGTCGCGGTTTTAGATAGAGTTACGGGTTGGGGAGGGGCTGTCGGCAGGGCGGCACGTTGGTCTCTTCCCGGCGACGGATCGGATGCCGGTTCACCGCGTCGGTTGGGGGGCGGAAGCTCAGCGGCCTGCTTGGCGAGGACCTCGGGGTGATGCCCGGTACAGCGGAGCGGGGGTCAACCAGGGCGAAAAACGTCCGGAATCCCTTTGCATTGGCGTCTCCCAAAGTGGTATAATCGTCACAGGGAGCGGGTCAAGGTTGGTCGAACTTGACCAAGCGCTAGTCGCGGACTTGATCGCTCCATGTTCACATCATGAGCGGGCGGTGCGGAGATCGCCCTGGGATGGTCAGCTTCGTCTCGAATGACGCAAGCCGGAAAGAGGGTGCTGCAATGCGAACACCGTTCCTTTACTTGATCGTGGCGTCTACGTTGGTTGTTGCCCCTCTTGCCCATGCCTCACTCACCGCGACGGTGAACGAAGCCGGTGGCAGTGGTTACGTCGTGGTGGTCAACCCGAGCGTCAGTCGCAGCTTCAGCATCGACGTGAACGTCAGTGTGGCCCCCGAGACCATCGTGAGCTCGGAAATGCTCCTGACGGCGGGGACGAGCGGCGTGGTGGAGATTGTGGGTGGATCGTATGGAGCGGACTGGGATGCGACGTGGTCTCTGCCGATCCCGACAGGGGCGCTCAATCCCGACAGCTCGGCCAGGTTTGGCGCGGTGGTTCTGTCGGCTCCGGGTGAAACGCCGCGTCTGACGGGTGACTCCCGGCTGGTTACCCTCGATCTGGAAGTAGTGGACGGTACCGCTCCGGGAGATTACACACTGACTCTGACGGACTTCGCGGTAGGTGAGGCGGACAGTTTCGATGACATTGGTGGGCAGAGCGGCGTCGAGTTCACCATCACGGTTCAGCCGGCGGACGCTCCGACCATTGTCAGCGCCGTCTCGCGCAAGACTCATGGCACGGCGGGCGCGTTCGACGTGGATCTGCTTACCCCGCCGTCAGGCCGGTCGGTCTCTGTCGAGAATCGTGCCGGTGGGCCGACGCTTGTCGTCGTCGGTTTCGACGTTCCCATTCAGGGTGTGGGCGGTCTTGATGTCGCCGATGTCGCCTTGGCCAGCACCGGAATGGCGGGGACCATTACCGATGTCGCGATCAACGAGACCGAGTTGTCGGTTCAGATCACCGGGGCGACCAGCCCGGCTCGCGTGGAGCTTGGCTTCCCCGGGATTGCCCATGCAGACAGCGAGGCCGCCGTCGCCGAAGAAACGCTCTGCTTTGGCGTTCTCGTCGGCGACGCGAACGGTGATGAATCGGTCAACATCTTCGATCTCGTCACCGTCCGCAACAGTCTGAATATGCAGGTGTCGGCCTCGAACTTCCGCTCCGACGCGAACGCGGACGGCTCCATCAACATCTTCGATCTGGTGAGTACGCGTAACAACTTGAATACTGCCACGGGCGGCGAATGCCCGTGACATGGTCGCCGGATCAGGCGACCTCACTCGACGTCCCCGCCACAGTCGGCCGGCCGGTTCCTTGAGGGACTGGCCGGCCGTTCTGGTTGCGCCGAAGGGGCCTTTGGGCGGGCAGGGCTCAAGGATGGCGACGCGGCTGCGGATGAGCTTGGGTCGGGCCGTTCAATG
The DNA here is from genome assembly GCA_012729395.1 of Phycisphaerae bacterium. Classification (GTDB taxonomy): domain Bacteria; phylum Planctomycetota; class Phycisphaerae; order UBA1845; family PWPN01; genus JAAYDF01. Next base: position 63,564 of record JAAYDF010000334.1, on the reverse strand, counting down.
TATCGCGGAAGCTTGAAGTTCTACGCAGTGCCGGGGTTTATTGGCCACGGGGCAGTGTGATGGTCACGGAAGTGCCCTCACCGAGGGTACTTTCCAACTCGATCTGTCCGCCGAGTTCCTCGATGATGTCGCGGCAGATCGCCAAGCCAAGCCCGAGCCCTCGCTGGTCAGGCCGATCGGTGTTTTGCCTGGCCGAGAAGAATGGGTCGAAAACGTCGGCCAAATGCTCGGCGGGAATACCGCAGCCTGTGTCGCGGACATGGAGTCGGACTTGGTCGTTGGGGGCCGGCTCAGCCTCGATGGTCAGCAGTCCGCGACGGCCCAGCATCGCTTGCCGGGCGTTGGTGAGCAGGTTGAGCACCACCTGGAGGAGTTGGCTTTCGTTGGCCCGTACGCACAGCAGAGGGTCGATCTGCAGGCGGGTTGAGATGCCGTCCTTGGCCGGGTCGCGCCCCAGACACGCGAGGGCTTCCTGGGCGACATGCACCAGGGGGACGGATTTGACTACCGTGTCCGGGCGCCGGGCGAGCCCGACGACTCGGTCAGCCATCTCCCGCATGGCGGTGACCCGATCGAGCGTTTTCTGTAGGGCCAGGCGCATGAGGTCCACGTCGTCGCGGTCCAGTGCTTCCCGGGCGTAGGCCATCACGGGGGTCAGCAGGTTATTCAGCTCGTGGGCGATCATCGCTGTGGTGGTGCCCAGCGTGGCGAGCTTCTGCGATTGGCGAAGCTGGGCTCGGAGACTGTCGAACTGCTGGCCGAGGTGATCGAGTTGGGCTTGTAGGGCGTATGCATCCCTGGTTACATTGGGTTGCTGGGCAGGGGGCTTACCAAGCGTCACCGCGGTGAGGCTTTGCTTCGCGGTCTCAGGTCGGTTTCCGGCAGGCGGAGTACGTTGAGGTGGCTTAGGGGCGAACGGCGGCATGAGCCCTCCTGAGGCATCCCTGCCGGACGGAATCAGCCCACGTGACTGCGGTGCGACATCACCTACAACGGTTGCTCGTGGCAAGGTTCCGACAGGGTCTCCGTGTTCATGGAGTATCGGCAGGGGATCCCCGGAATCTTGAAGGGAGCACTTGCCTGTTTGGGGCGACGGCGTCCGAAGGGGGCGCTTCCCTGCTGGTTCGTGTTGTGCCCGTAGGGGGGACACAGGTGGGGTGGTGAGAGGTCGTGTTGGGAGGCGGTGAGGTTCATGGATTTGGGTTTGAGGTTGGAGGCCCTGCTGGGGGTGGCCGAGCAGGTCGGGATTGAAGTGCGGGCTGAACCGATGAATGGCGAGGGCGGTGGGCTGTGTGTGTTGCGCGGCCGCCGCGTGCTCTTCGTGGATACGCTGGCGGACTTGGCCACCCGCTACGACCGTACGCTGGCCGCTCTCGCTTCCGTGGAAGGTGTGGACCAGTGCTACCTTGTGCCCGAGGTGCGGCAGGATATTGAACGTCAACGCATGGGGAATTGAGCCTGGCGACTCGAGAGCGGGGCATGGAGCGATTGCGGAACGGTGGGGTCCCTATGCCTCGTTGCCGATGGTCGACTTGGGTCAGGTTGTCTGCAGCGCGTCGATGATGTTGTTGCGGGCTGCTCGGCGGGCGGGGATCAGGCCCGCGATCAGGCACACCAACAGGGTGAAGCCTACCCCCCATGAGATCCAAGTCCACGGGATGGTCCACTGCGGTTCGTAGCCCCACACGCCCATGACGATCTGACGGATGCCCCATGCTGCATGGATGCCCAGGGCGATCCCCACGGTGCTGCCCAGGGTACTCAGTACGATCGCCTCGCCGATGACCAGCCGTGTCACTTGCCAGCGCGTCGCGCCGACCGCTCGTAGCATAGCGATTTGCCGCGTGCGGTTGGTGACGTTGGCCATCATCAGGTTGCCCACCCCCAGAGCGGCGACCAGCAGAGCGACCATGGGGATGGCGGCGAAGAGCTGCGTGGCCCTTCGCAGGTCGTGGTCGATTTGCAGTTTGAGCGCTCGCACGGACGCGTGCTGCGAGGTGGTGGCTCCTGTTCGCCAGGCGACCAGTCGCATGACCAGGCCTTCGCGGAAGATCCGCCACCGCTGGGCGGGTGTGCGTTGCGACCACTGGCCGGCCACGTCACTGAGCGCATCGCGAAACAGCCTGGCCATGACCATCTGCGTCCAGCGTGTGTGTGTACCTGCCGCCTCCTGCGCCGAGGCCAGTTGCCGTTCAAGCTCGTCGATTTCAGCCTGGCGCTGCGGCAACAGCGATCGCCACGCGATGATCTGTTTGGCCGTCTCGACCGGGTTGCGCCAATCGGGCGGTTGATCGGCGGCAAACTCGGGCGGCGGTTCGGTTTCCGGCAGGTCAAAGTTGACCAGCACCAGGCTGACTTCGTCGGGTACCTGGAACACCTTCCGGGCATCGTTGATCGTCCCCAGCACCACGTGCACCGATTGCGAGACCAGCATGTCGCCCGCGTTGAAGTAGTTAGCCGTGATGTGCAGTGCCGGCGAGGTCACCACCCCCGCGATCTCAAACTGTGTCCAGCGGCCGAACAACGCCCCCTGCTTCACGAAGACCTTCTCGCCGTACCCGATCCGCTTGGAACGCACGAATTCCGGGGTGACCAGGATGTAGCCGCCTCGCTTGAGTTTGGCGATCGCGTCTTCGAGATTGCCCTCGACGAATTCGAGCTTGGCGATGTTGAAGAACTCGTCCGGCTCGCCGGCCACGAACATCGAGAAGGGAAAGTTGAACAGCCCGCGCCCCTGAGTGGTCACGTTGATGCTCGTATTGACCAGGCAGCTTTCCGCCACGCCGGGTATCTGTCGTGCTTGGTCGGCCACGGGTCTCTTGACCGGCGGCAGGACGTAGATGAACGCCTCGCAGAATTGCTTGGGGAAGTCCCACCCGGCGGACATCGACTCGCTGTGTACCGCGAGGGTCACGATCAGCGACAGGCCCACCATCAGCCCGCAGCAGATCGCCGACGAGCGCCAGACGGCCCGGCCGACCTGATCGCTGAGGAGCCGTGACCGCAATCGCAACACAACCGCCGCCACCCGAACCGCCAGCACGCCAACGACTCGCACAAGAGCCGGTACGATCAGTGCGTACCCCAGATACAGCAGGCCCACCCCTTCCAGCGTGTTGTACGGCTTGAACCATTGGTTGGTTGGCAGTGTTTCCAGCATCCAGCAATGCCGCCAGATCATCGCCGCGCCCACGACCAACGCCACCCAGGTGAGCACGCTTGGCGTAGGTTGGGCTTGCGGTCGGGCTGCCGCCAGTGGAGAGACCCGCAGCGCCTGCAACATGGGCAGCATCGCTCCGGCGAGTGTTGTCACCCCACCGCCCACCAGGGCGAGGATCAGCCCCGGTCGACTGATCGCGAAGTGCCCGATGTACTCCGGAGCGATGAGGACGCTCAGTTTGCCCAGGGCCAACCCCACGGGGATGCCCAGCAGCACGCCTGCGACTCCGAGCGGTATGGCTTCCGCTAGGACCAGCATACAGACCTGAAAGCGGGTCATGCCCAGACAACGCAGCGTGCCCAGTTGGCCGATCCGCTCCACCATCCCCATGCTTAGCGTCGAGAGGATGATGAAGAACGCGGTGAACAGGGCTACCGTCGAAACCACCAGCAACAGAAATCGCGTTTGATTTTCGGCGGCTTCCACCTGAGCCATCTTGCCCCGTGCGTTACTGACCAGAAATCCCTGTTGGTGTTTGGCCACCAGTGCGGACACTCGCCGTTCCGTGTTCACCAGCTCGCGTTGGGTCGTATCGTGGAGGATCATGTCAATTCGGGTGACGCGTCGGGGAGCACGGTCGTAGCCGGCCAGCGGCTGGACGCGATCCAGCCGGGTCATGACCACCGGCCGCTGCTGCTGAGCGATTCGCCGATGTTCCAGCAGACCCACGACGGTGAAGGTCGCGGTTGTCTCCGTGGGTACGTCCTCGGGGTTCAAGGCGGTTGCCCGCAGGACGAAGCGGTCACCGATCTCGAGGCCCAACTGGTCGGCGAGCTTGTAGTCGACGACCGCGGCATCGGTGTCTTCGGGGGTCAGCATGCGGCCGGTGATGCGGTCTTCGCCGTAGTCGCGGAAGGCCGTCTCCAACTCCGGGAGCACACCGATGACTTGCACCTCGTTGGCCGGCGGGGACGGTGAATCCCAAGGTTCACCTTCTTCAGGAAAATCGTCCGAGGCGTGCCGTCCCCGCGGGGTTCTGGTGTCGCTGGGGTGGCTGGGTTCGGGGAGCTTCTCCAGGAGTGCCCGCAGTTTGAGGCGGTAGGTCACATGAGCGACATTGGGAAGTGCCGCGACGTCGTCCGCGATGGATTGATAGACCGTGCCCTGCGCACTGTAGACGCTCTCGACCGCCAGGTGGCTGCGCCCGATCCAGAACCATACCTGGTCGCGCAGGGCAAGCCGCACCGATTCGTGCGCGCAAGTCACCCAGATGACCACGCCCACGCCCAGAGCGATAGCCCCCAGCGCACCCGCGGTCCGGCCGGGCTTAACCCGCCAGTTCCGCATACCGAGCTGCCACCAGTGCCGCATGGCCGGGCTCTCCTTGCTCGATCGTGCCGATCACGCGACCGTCCTTGAGCACGTAGACTCGGTCGGCATACGAAGCGGCCAGTGCCTCGTGCGTCACCATCAGGACCGTCTTGCCCATCTCGCGGGTCAGGCGACGCAGCAACTGCCAGATCTCCGCCGCGTTGATTGAGTCCAGGTTGCCCGTGGGCTCGTCCGCCAGAACAAGAGCCGGGTCGTTCAACAGGGCCCGAGCGATCGCCACCCGCTGCTGCTCGCCTCCGGACATGGCTTGCGGCCGATGGTGCGCCCGGTTCTCCAGGTGCACCAGCCGCATGATGTCCGCGACGAGCTCACGCATCGCCGCCCCCGATGTCCCGTCCACCAGCAGGGGCACCGCGACATTCTCCCACGCGCTGAGTGTCGGCAGCAGGTTGAAGGTCTGGAAGATGATGCCGATCCGCCGACGGCGAAACAGCGTCCGCTTGCGGTCCGACATGCTCGCCAGGTTCTGGCCCTCGACGCACACGGTACCGGTGTCGGGCGTGTCCAGACCGCCGGCCAAGTGCAGCAGTGTGCTCTTGCCCGATCCGCTGGCGCCCATGATGGCCACAAGTTGGCCACCCTCCACAGTCACAGAGACGTCATCCAGAGCGCGGATCTCTTGGCTGCCCAGCCGGTAGCTCTTGCTAAGATTGTCGACCTTGAGTACGGGTTCTGCCATTCTGCTTCACAACCTTCCGGCCGGCTCAGCGGCAATTCGCGAAATATCAAGAGGTGGCATTCTACCGGAGTGCTCGCCGTTTCGCGATATCCCAGAGATCCCCACCGGCGCATTCGCGGATCTGCCCACACGAGCCGCGGACGCCAGTCCGCGGGTTCACCCGGACGGTGCACGCATGGGATCGGAGTACCGCCCTCGCCACCCGCCCCCGCAAGCCGCTGCCGAGCGATGCAACCTGCGGCCGTGGAGGGTATCATGCTCTCTCGACACAAAGGGATGGTCGAACGGGGCCAAGCATGAGGATCATCGCGACCGCGGACCTGCACTACGACATCGCGCGCAGCCGAGGGCCGACTCTGCGCCTGGCGGAGGAGGTCTGCGACCTCGATGCGGACGTGTTGCTGCTGCTTGGCGACGTGGCCGGCCGTGATCCCGAGGTGACGCTCGAATGCCTTCACCTCTTCGACCGCTTTCGTGGCCGCAAGTTCTTTGTGGCCGGCAACCACGACATCTGGATCGACCCGGGCGGCGACTCGGTGCGGCGGCTGGAGGAGGATCTGCCCGCCGTCTGCCGGGCCGCCGATTTTCAGGCTCTGGATGCCGAACCCGCGGTGCTCGGATCCGTCGGGATCGTCGGCAGCATCGGGTGGTACGACTTCAGTTTTCGGCCTGCCCGGCTGGGTATCCCGTTGCGTTTCTACCGCGAGAAGATCGCCCCGGGCGCTGCCGCGCGGCTGCCAGCTTATCAGTACCTTGTCGAGGACCGATCGGACATCCCCGAGCACGCCTTTCAGATCGGCACCCGCTGGATGGATGGCGAGCACGCCCGGTTGCTCATGAGCGATCTCGATTTCTGTCATCGCCTGCTGGGCCGGCTCGAAGATCATCTCGCCCGCGTGGAGCGCAAGGCCGAGCGCGTTTTCGTGGGGCTGCACCATCTGCCGTTGTGGCGCATGGTGCCCTACACGGAGCGACCCAGTTGGGCCTTCGCCAGCGCTTTCCTAGGCAGCGAGTTGTTCGGAGAGATTCTGCTCGATCATCCCCAGGTGCGTTACGCCGTCTGCGGTCACAGCCACAAACCCGACCGTTTCAGCCACGCCCACTTCGAGTGCGTCAACGTCGGCTGCACCTACTTGGCCAAACGCTACGAGATCATCGAGCTGTAGGCGTGCCGTCTCACGGCAGCTTGACCTCCCACCCCGTTCTGGCTGCGGTGCCCGCGTACCAGTCTTCGCCGAAGCGTTGCCGCCCGTGCTGACACAGGGCTCCGACCGCGACGGGAGCGATGCGGCCGGCCGCGAGAACGAACGGCACGACCGCGTCCGGTTCATCCCGGCATGCGGCCACAGCGTCGTGCTCGTGCTGGCGATCGTGGACCAACCGGGTTTCAACTTCCGCCCGCGTCAACGTCAGGTGGGCATCGAAGATCAGCTCCGGCTGGCGGATGGTCGCGTCGCGGATCAGTCCCAGGCATACCATGGAGGAAATCTCCGCCGCACGCAGGCCCAGCTCCTCGGCGAGCTCGCGCCGCACGCTGCCGAATACGTCGAACTCGCGGGCGGCGTTCCGCTCGCCCGCCTCCAAACCGCCGCCGAAGGTGTGGACGTAGCCGGCGTGGCAGGCGACCCGCTTGCTCCGTCGACCGTATAGCAGCCAACCATCTCGTGTGACCAGCGTCGCCGTGGTGCCGATGGGATTGCTGAACAGATCCCAGCCAAACTCGTCCCCGCGTGCGTGATTGAGATAGTTGGTGGACATGAACTGGGCGTAGTCCGTCGGGCCGACCTCGATGTACAGGGCTTCTTCCTGGACGCGATGTCGCAGATAGCGGGCCAGTTGGCCGTTGAAGAGTACCGCTCCGCTGCGCTCGGCCTCATGCAGGGCCTCGGCCCAGGTCCGGTCCACCAACGCGTCCAGCGGTGCGTTCGTCGGCCGAGGCTCATCCCGCCAGACCACGCGCACCCGCCCCGGCCCAAACACCCCAAAGGCATCCACCGTGAAGTTCACATCCGCCATCGCATACTCCTGCCGGGTGTGGCGTTTGCCCGGGCCATCCGGTACGATACCGGCAAGGATACACGCGGAACGCGGTTGGGGGCAGGGTTTCGTGTCCCGGTTGAGGCCGCGGGCAGTGGAGTCTATCGAGCTATGGCTGAAGCGATCAACACCATCCAGGGCGAACTGGTCGTCAAGAAGCAGCGATTCGCGATCATCATCAGCCGGTTTAACGAGTTCATCTCGTCCCGGCTGCTTGGTGGGGCGGTGGACACTTTGCAGCGGCACGGTTGTGCCCTTGGCGATATCACGACCATCTGGGTACCCGGGGCGTGGGAACTGCCGCTCGCGGCGAAGAAGGCCGCGGCCAGCGGTCGGTTCGACGGTGTCATTTGTTTGGGGTGCGTGATTCGCGGCGAGACCCCGCATTTCGACTTCGTCGCCAACGAGGCCGCCAAAGGTATCGCCCAGGTCAGTCTCGCAGCCACGCTGCCGGTGTCCTTCGGCGTCCTGACGGCCGATACCCTCGAACAAGCGATCAACCGGGCCGGCGCCAAGGCGGGCAACAAGGGCGCCGACGCCGCCATGGCCGCTATCGAAATGGTCAACCTCTTTGCCCAACTGGACGCCCGGAAGAAGTAACCTCCGACAGCCGTCCTCAGAATCATTATGAAGCAGAAACGCCACCAGGCCCGAATCATCACCCTGCAGGGTCTGTATCAGATTGACATGCAGCGTCTGGCTCTGGATATGGACCCGACGCCGCTGCTTGCGCCCCTGATGGACGAGGCCGCCCTTGACGACGAGTCGCGGCAATTCGTGCGAGAGCGGACCGCCGGCGCGTGGGCCGGGCATGCACGCTATGACGAGATGATCGCCGCCGCCGCCGACCACTGGGATGTATCCCGCATGGCGGTGGTGGACCGCAATATCCTGCGTTTGGCGATTTACGAACTGATCGAGCGGCCCGATGTGCCCGCCCGCGTGGTGATGGACGAGGCGATCGAACTTGGCCGGGAGTTCGGTGCCGCGGAGACGCCGCAATTCATCAACGGTGTGCTGGACGCCGTCTGGCGCCGAGAGCCGGCGTGCAAAGTGGCCCGCGGTGCACGCGAGTCGGCAACGCCCGGCGCTCGCGGCCCCGCCGAGGAAGAACATGGGACTCTTTGACCGCTTCAAGAAAGGCCTGGCCAAGACCCGCGAGAAGATCGCTCGCACTTTCCGGTCTGTTTTGCCCTTCGGCCGCAAGATCGACGACCGGCTTATCGATGAGCTCGAAGAGACCATGCTCGCCGACGACATGGGACCCGCCGCGACGGCTCTGCTCATCGCCGAGGTCCGCAAGGCGTACAAGGCCGGCCAGATCGCCGAGACGCAGGAGATCATTCCCTTCCTCCAGCAGCACATCGTCTCCTTCTGGCCCGAAGCCGACCGCCAACTCCGCTTCGCTCCCAGTGGGCCGACGGTCATTCTTGTGGCTGGGGTGAACGGCTCAGGCAAAACCACCAGCGTCGCCAAGCTGTGCAGTTACTTGTCCAAGCAGGGCAAGAAGGTGATCTTGGCCGCGTGTGACACGTACCGCGCCGCCGCCGTGGCCCAACTTACCGAGTGGAGCCGCCGACTCGGCGTGCAGATCGTCAAGCACGACCAGGGCGCCGATCCCGGGGCCGTCGCGTACGATGCCTGCGACGCCGCTCTCGCCAGGCAGGCGGATGTGCTCATCGTCGATACCGCCGGCCGACTGCACACCCAGAGCCATCTCATGCGAGAGCTTGGCAAGATTGAACGCGTGATTCAGAAGAAGATGCCCGACGCCCCGCACGAGGTGCTGCTGGTGCTGGACTCGACCATCGGGCAGAACGCCATCAACCAGGCGAAGATCTTCAGCGAGCATGTCAAGGTGACCGGGCTGTTCCTGGCGAAGCTGGACGGATCGGCCAAGGGCGGCATCGTCATCGGCATTCACGACCAGATCAACATTCCCGTTAAGTTCGTGGGTTTGGGCGAGACTCCGGACGACATCGAGCCGTTTGATCCCGCCGCTTTCGTTCAGGCCCTGTTCAGCGAGCAGAGCGCAGACGCCTCCGGGTGACAACCGCCAAGGAGACCGACCATGGACAAGGTGAAACGCTATTTCAGCCAGGATCAACTCGCCAACCTGCTGGGCATCGAACTCACTGAGGTTGCCCCCGGTCGGGCGATCGCCCGCATGACCATTCGCGAGGACCATTACAACAGTCTGCGCATGGTGCACGGCGGAGCGACTTTCACGCTCGCCGACCTGGCTTTCGCCGCCGCCTCCAACTCCCACGGCAGCGTCGCGGTCGGGATCGCCGCCAGCATCTCCTATGTCAAGGCCGCCACCACCGGCACGCTCACCGCCGAAGCTCGCGAGGAGTCGCTCTCGCCCCGCTTGGCGACCTACTCCGTGCGGGTCACCGACGACGCCAACGAGATTGTCGCCGTTTTCCACGGCACCGTGTATCGCAAACGAGACCCCCTTCCTCTCCCGGCCCAGTAGCGGTCCCTTTCCCCGCCATGATCGGCCGGTTCTGGCGGCCGGCGAGTCCAGCCGCCAGCCGCTGCCCGCGAGCCGCCACGGTATCCCCAGTTGACGCAACGAACCGCTGGACGGATAATGCAGTAATACAAAGTATGAATACTGCTCGGGGGGCCTGTTGGTGGATGTAACACCTGACAGGGTAAGAGGTTATCTGAGATGGCCCAGCACAAGCAGAGCATTGTGACGTTTAAGGCAGAAGAATCCCTGGCGGCAGCCCTCAAAGCGCTGCCCAATCGGTCCGCGTTCATCCGGTCGGCTGTGCTGGCGGCCCTGGAGAACGTCTGTCCCCTGTGTCAGGGGGCGGGCATCCTGACCCAGGAGCAGAAGAAACACTGGCAAGCCTTTGCTCGGCATCACGCTCTCCGCGAATGCCGCGATTGCCACGAGTGGCACCTGGTCTGCGGTCGAGAACAGGAACTCAGTCCGCATGGAGAGTGAGCGAGGAAGCGCGTGCGCGTGTGGGTGGGTGCGTGAGCGTGAGGGTGAGCGCGTGGTTGAGTGAGTGCGTGGGTGCGTGGGTGGTTGCGTGCGTTAAGAGGCTCGTGCTTCTGGCTTGCCGCTTCGCGGGCAGACGACAGACGTGTGGCTGTGAGCAGTGCAATCGAGTGCTCAGTCCGGGACCACGAACAAGTTCGTTCGGTCCGAAGTCTCTGGGCTGGAACTGTGTTATTGGGAGGATACAAGCCTATGCATGAACGGCGTGCTAGTCGAGTGCGGGCTATGCTGGTCGTCGGACTGCTGTTGTTGACCGGTGCTTGCCGGGAGCGGACGACTTCGACGGCACCGGCCGACGGGACCGCGATCCCCGTCTTTGTCAGCATCCCACCTCAGAAGTACTTCGTCGAACGGATCGGTGGTCCACACGTGCATGTCTCGGTACTGGTGCCGCCCGGCCAATCGCATCATAGCTACGAACCTACTCCCAGGCAGGTGGTTGATCTCTCGCGTGCTCGGGTCTTCTTCTGCATCGGGCTGCCCTTGGAGCGGCGGATTGTGGCGAAGGCCACCGCGGCGGTCAAGACGTTACGCGTGGTGGAGACCCAGGCAGGCATCGAGTTGGCTCCCAATCCCGATCATGACCATGACCACGATCATGAGCATGGCGACCACGACTGTGGCGGGGAACTCGACCTGCACACCTGGATGAGCCCGCGTCTGGTGAAGATCCAGGCCCGCAACATCGCCGCCGAGCTGGTTCGGCTGGACCCTGATCGGGCAGCGGACTACGAGCGGAACCTCGCGGCGTTCGAGGCAGACCTGGACGATGTAGATGCCCGCATTGCGACGGTTCTGGCCCCGCTTCAAGGGCGGGAGTTCTATGTGTTCCATCCAGCCTTCGGTTACTTCGCGCAGGATTACGGGCTCAAGCAGGTGGCGGTGGAGACCGGGGGCAAGCAGCCGACCGCGAGGCAACTGGAGCGGCTGATCGACCGGGCCCGCGAGTCGGGTGTCAAGCTGATCTTCGTTCAGCCGCAGTTCGCCCGGCAAAGCGTTGAGGCCGTCGCCGAGGCCATCGGCGGGGCGGTGCTGCCCATGGATCCCATGGCCGAGGATTACTTGAACAACTTGCTCGACATTGCCGCGAAGATACAGCAGGCCCTGGGGCATTCGTCGGGAGCGGTCTCCTCGCGGCCGACATGAGCGAACTGGAGTGCAAGCACATACGAGCCCGGGGTGCAGTCCACCAGCTTGGAACGTACCATACGAGCCCGGAGCGCGGTACCCGAGTCTGGATCGCAGCATACGTGCCCGGAGCGCAGCATACGAGCCCGGAGCGCAAGCGACGGGAAAGTGGAGCGTAAGCGACGTACAAGCGCGTCTGGTATGCCAGTATGCTCTCCAAGCGTCCGCTGGCTCTGGCGACCGTTACGAGCGGCGACATGAATGGAAGTGACGTGACAGCCAAGCCGGTCATCACACTGACGGAGGTGTCGTTCACCTACGACGGCCCACCCGTGATTCAGCGGGCGAACCTAGTTGTCGGCGAGCGGGACTTCGTGTGCGTGATCGGCCCGAACGGCGGGGGCAAGAGTACGCTGCTGAAGCTCATGCTGGGGCTGATCGAGCCCAATCAGGGCACGGTCGAGGTACTGGGCAAGTCGCCGCGTGTGGCCCGCTCGTTGATCGGCTACATGCCGCAGCATGCCCAACTCGACCCGCGGTTTCCGGTCAGTGTTCTGGACGTGGTGCTCATGGGGCGACTCGGGCGGGCGCCCATGTTGGGTCCGTATCGCCAAGCGGATAAGCAAGTCGCGTTGACGGCCTTGGGCGAGGTGGGTATGGCCGAGCTGCGCAGGAGGCCGTTCGCGCGACTTTCCGGCGGGCAACGGCAGCGGGTGCTGATCGCCCGGGCCCTGGCCTGCGAGCCGGAACTGCTGCTGCTCGATGAGCCCATGGCTAATCTCGACCCGGTGGTGCAGGATGATCTCTACGAGCTGCTCGGCAAGCTGAATCGCAAACTGACCATCGTCATGGTGTCGCACGACATCGGCTTTGTGTCGCTGTATTTCAAGACCGTGGTCTGCGTGAACCGGACGGTGCACACACACCCGATGAGCGAGCTGAGCCATCGTACGGTTGCCGACATGTACGGTCGCGAGGTCCGCCTGCTTCATCATGGCCGTGCACCCAACGCGAGGGTTGAACCTTGAGCGAGTTTCTGGAAGCCCTCAAACACAGTGTTCTTCTGCAGCATGCCTTGCTGGCCGGTGTGGCGGCCAGCGTCGCCTGTGGCATCGTCGGCAGCTACGTGGTTGCCCGGCGGATCACCTACATCGCCGGCGGGGTGGCCCACTGCACGCTCGGTGGGATGGGGGCCGCCCGGTACTTCAATAAGGTCTTGGGCTGGGAATGGCTCGAGCCGCTGCATGGGGCGGTGATCGCCGCCTTGCTGGCCGCTCTGATCATCGGGTGGGTCAGTCTGCGGGCCAAGGAACGCGAGGACACGGTCATCAGTGCCCTGTGGGCCATCGGTATGGCCGTCGGCGTGCTTTTCATCGCCCGTACGCCGGGCTACTACGAAGACCTGATGAGCTACCTGTTCGGCAACATCCTGCTGGTCTCCCGCGACAATCTCGTGCTCATCATTGGGCTCGATCTGCTGGTGGTGGCCGTGGGTCTGGGCTTCTATAACAAGTTCCTGGCCGTTTGCTTTGACGAAGAGTTCTCGCGTTTGCGAGGCATTTCCGTCGAGTTTTACTACCTGTTGTTGCTGTGCCTGACGGCCCTGACCGTGGTGGTGTTGGTGACCATCGTGGGGCTGGTCATGGTTATCGCCCTGATTACCCTGCCGGTGGCGATCGCAGGCCACTTCGTCAGCCGGCTGTGGCAGGTGATGCTTCTCGCCGCCGTGATCAGTGCCGCCCTGACCACCACTGGCTTGGCGGTCAGCTACCAGCCCGAGCTACCCCCCGGAGCCATGACCATCGCCTTGGCTGGAGGTCTCTACTTACTGGTCGTGGGCGCCCGCCGGCTGGGCACGAAAAGGGTGTCAGGATGATTTTTCGCAGGGTTGAGCAGCGCTCTTTCCGAGTGTTGCCCACCGCTGCGAAAAATCATCCTGACCCCCTTTTTCGCGTGAGGCCTTCTTCACGCCTCGGGCTTCCAGCCGAACCGCACGTAGCGGTTGTCGAATGAGCCGTCGCTGTAGAGGTTAACCAAGGCGTAGCCGGGTTCGCATTCGTGGTAGGCGCCGTTCCACCACGCACCGCACACGGCACCATTGCACGCGTACGAAACGCCAAGGTATTCCACGCGGTCAACCAAGTGCACATGGCCACTGAGGCAGACTTTCACGTTCGGATGCTTGATGAGCAGATCCTTGATTCGCCGGCTGTCGATGTGAACCCAGGATCCCGGTATGACCCAGTCCCCGGTCTTCTCGTTCTCGCCGTCGAAGAAGACGCTCACGGACAGAATGGGGATGTGCGAGAGAATCAGGACAGGCATCGCCGGGTCTGCCCGACGCAGATCCTCGGCCAGCCAGTCGAACTGCTGGTCGTCAAGTCGCGCGATGTAGCCGTCGTCCTTGGGGAAGGTGCTGTCGAGCATGATGAAGTGCCAGCCCGCCCGGTCGAAGCTACGATACTCCCGCTCGATGCCCAGGGCGTCCACGGCCCATTTCTTGCCGTAGAGGGGCTCGCTGCCGGTCGTCCCGCTACTCTTGCGGTTCAGGCCCCAGCAATCGTGGTTGCCGATGCACGCTTCGACCGGCAGGCTGCATTCGGCTTTGAGGACCGCCTGGTACAGATCCCATTGTTGTTTGGTTCGAGCGGCGTCGGCTCCGATCGAATCCATGATATGATCGCCGCCGGTCAGGATCAGGTCCGGCTTGTCGGTCTGGGACTGTATGTGTCGCAAGCAGGCCGCCATGCCCTCGGCCGCCTTGCGATCGGGCGTCATATGGATGTCGGTGAGGTGTGCGATTCGCAGCACCCGCCGGCGAGGCGAGTCCGGGCTCTCCGCCACTGCCGGGGCGACCGCACCGAGTCCCAGGACCGTTACCCCTGCGACACGGATCAACTCACGACGGGACAGGTTGTCTGGTGTTTTGCTGTGTTCCATCTCACTATTTGAACACAAGGGGGCAGCGACAGCAAGGCCGAAAAATGGTGTCAGGATGATTTTTGCGGGGGCAAGCTGCGAGTTCCTTGAGGTGTGCCCACCCTTGATGCACTGATCCTACCCGCGTTTTTTTGCCCGCAAAAATCATCCTGACACCTTTTTTTTGCTCAGGACGAGGCGGTGTTGTGCGGGGCCAGCCTTCGATACGTGCAAGTCGAAGGTCTCGGCCATCTCGCCGTGCCGGACGGTGATGCGGTAGTGGCCGTGGAAGCCACGGAAGGTGAACTGCCCGGCGGGGTTTGTCCGGCCGACGGTGCGTGTTCGCCATTCGTCGTGGATCAGCCGTTCGAGTACGCGGTAGGCTTCCTTTGGGGTGAGCGATCGGTCGAGGAGGCCCGCCTGCCAGCGATTCTCGTCGTAGACGTAGTGTTTGCCGTCGCGGATCTCGTCCCACTTGTGGGCGGTGCCGTCGGCGAGGTTCCACCAGGTAATGCCGGCCATGCGCTCGACGCTGAAGAATAGCCGGTAGAAGTTGCGCACCACCTCAGCCTGGACCGGCTGGCCGCTGGACCCCTCGCCCGCGGTGCCGACGGACAACTCGGTGATGTACAGCGGCCGCTTGAACCGGCTATACAGGTCGTAGACCCGCAAGAGGGACTCCGGCGTGCACTCGGCGCCGGCAAGAATCCTGGCCGTGTCGGCGCAGTGGAACTGGAAGCCGATGCCGTCGAACCGGATATCCCGCTGTGCCAGCGAGCTGAGCATGCGGTAGTAACGGCTTTCTGAGCCGTCTTCGCCAAGCCAATGATGTGCCGCCTCGCGCGTTTCGTTCGCCAAGAGCAGGTTGTTGGCCCCAAACCACCGCCCGGCCTGCTGAAAGCAGAACGCGACGTAGTCGTCCGGCAGGATGATCTCCGGTCGAGGGGCGTTGAGCGTTTCGTTCACGACGTCCCAGATTCTGATCTTGTCGGCATAGCGTTCGGCAATCTCGGCCATATGCATGGAGATGGCCTTGGCGACCTGATCCTTGTCTTTGGGCAGCCAGCTGGGGTAGAAGTGGTTCCACATCAGCGGATGGCCCTTGAGGGTTATGCCGTGCTTTTGGGCGAACTCGACCGCGAGATCAGGCGGCGGTCGCCGATAGATGCGTGGTGAATTCTTGGCGAACCGCGGTTTGCCCTCCTCGGGTTCGAGGTCGGACCAGTAGAACGGTGCCGAGCCGAAGTTGAAGAGCTGGGCGAAGCGGGCTTCGTAGGCGTGGTTTTCCGCCTCGGTCTCGTAACCGTCCAGGAAGAAGAGGTTGCAGCCGAAGAGGAAATCATGAGTGGTCTGCACGGCCTCGATCTGGGCATCGGAGAGGGCGTTTCCATCGGTATCGACTATGCTCAGGGTCGCGGTGCTCTTGCGGTGTGTTTCGATGCCTTCGTTGATGCGGTGCACGATGTGGGGGTTGTCCCACAGTTGCTTGTAAGCGGCTGGGCTTTCGAGTTGCGGCCCGTCCGCCAAGGCGGCACCGGCCAGCGCGGCCAACGGCACGAGTGCGATGGCAGCCAGGTATCGCCTCCCAGACGTGCCAACAGCCGAACGCTGGCGGATTTGCTGCTTTGTATCCAGTGCGAAAGTCATGCGATCAACCTCCTGCAAGTAGCTAAGGTACCGGGAAAACGGTGTCAGGATGATTTCTGCGGGGGTTTCTTGCGAGTATCTGGATGTGTGCCCCCCCTGATGCCATGACCCTGACCCCGTTTTTTTGCCCGCAAAAATCATCCTGACACCATTTTTGGGGTCATTGCCGGTCGAGGGCGGCGCGGGAGAGGTCGACGACCATGACTTGGCTGAGGGCTTTGGGGTCGTAGCGCGGCCGGACGACGGCGTCGTAGAGCAGGGGTTTGTCGCGGTTGTGGCGGAGCTCGATGATCTCGCCGATGACCATGGCCCGGGGCAGTTTGGCGTCGTGCGGGTCGGAGGTGACCAGGTCGCCGACGGTGACCACGCCGGCCTGGACGAAATCGCGGTGGATGTCGGAGACGGTCATGAGCCCGCTGCCGGAGCCGCGGAGGACGAATGCGGCCATTCGTCCGTCAAAGGTGACGTGGAGTGGCCGGCGGGTTTCGGGATCGAAGTGGGCGATGTGCACCCTCATCGCCCGGTTGGCGTAGGGATCGCTCAGCAGGACCACGCGTGAGGTCAGGGCACCGATCTGCTCCACCCGCCCGATCAGGCATTCGCGGGCCAGTACGGCGGCGTCATCCTCGACGCCATCCTCGCGGCCCGCCTGCACGAAGAGTCGTGAGGCGACCCAGTCTTCCTGTCGCACACCCTGTATCTGCCCTTTGCCGAGGACCAGCGAGTCCCGACGCGGGGCGGCGTCGAGCCCGATGACCGGTGCCGGGATAATGACGCCCTGCAAAGGGGCGCCGTCTTGTCGCAAGAGGGCGAGTTCTTCGATGGTGTTTTTGAGTTCTTCGATGCGTTGCCGGAGGACGGCGTTTTCGTTTTCCAGGGCGATCTTGTGTTCCGCCAGGTCACGTTGTTCCGCGGCGGTCATCTGCTGGCGAGCGAGGGCCTTGAGCGGCTCGGTGACGCGGGTAGTGGCTTGATGGGCCGCCCATTGAGGGAGCGCGACGAGTTGGGTCATGCCACGGGCGGGTCCGAATAGCTCGGCGGGCAGCCACCACATGACCAGTGATGCCCCCATCAGCAGGAGAAACACGGTCTGCTTCGAAGGAGTTCGCAGGCGATATCGCCGCATCACATGTCATCCTCGGTCGATTCCAGGGTGTCCTTCCAGTCGTTGAGGTTCTCGAGGAAGACGCTGGTGCCGCGGGCGACGCAGGTGAGGGGATCATCGGCAACGCGGACCGACAATCCCGTGGTCTGCCCCAGCACGGTATCCAGCCCGCGGATCAGGGCTCCGCCGCCCGCGAGGCAGATCCCGTCTTCACTCAAGTCCGCCGCCAGTTCCGGCTCGGCTTTTTCCAGCGTTCGTACGGCGGCCTCGACGATGAGTCCGATCGGCTCCTTGAGCGCCTCGCGGACTTCTTCGCTGCCGATGATCGTTTTTCGTGGCAGGCCGCTGATCATATCCCGCCCCCGGACCTCCATCGTCCGTTCTTCGGGCAATGGGGACGCTGAGCCGATCTCGATTTTGATTCGTTCGGCCATCGGCTGGCCGATCATGAGATTGTAGGTTCGCTTGAGGTAGTTGATGATCGCCTCATCCATATCGTCGCCGGCGACTCGGATCGACTCGCACACGCAGATGTCGGCCAACGACAAGATCGCGACCTCGGTCGTTCCGCCCCCGATGTCGATCATCATGGAGGCCCGCGGCTCAGCTACCGGGAGCCCGGCCCCGATCGCCGCCGCTTGGGGTTCCGGAACCAGATACACCCGTCGGGCACCCGCGCGTTCCGCGGAGTTGTAGACCGCCCGCTTCTCCACCGCGGTGATGCCCGAGGGGACCGCGATGACCACGCGCGGCATGACGAACGACCGTCGGCCGTGAACCTTGCGGATGAAGTACGCCAGCATGGCCTCGGTGATGTCGAAGTCGGCGATGACCCCGTCCATCATCGGCCGGATCGCGGTGATCGTCCCCGGCGTTTTGCCGATCATCTCTTTGGCCACCAGGCCCACCGCGTTGCCGTTCTTGAGCACGCGGTTGGTGCCTTTCTTGACGGCCACTACCGAAGGCTCGTTCAACACGATCCCCTGTCCGCGCACGCACACCAGCGTGTTGCACGTACCCAGGTCGATTCCCATGTCCAGACTGAACAGCCCCAGTAGCGAGTTGAGGATCACGAGGTCACCCTTCCACCCAACTGTAGCAGGATCGAGCCGACTCGTTGGCGGGATCTCTCCCCACGAGGCGGCGAAGGACCGGTCGCAGACCGCCAAGCTGCGCCGGTCTCAGCGGGTCGACTCAACCACCCCCGGCCGGCCAGAGCGACTCGAAGATCTGAACCGAGCGCACCGCCAGGAACACGATCCCGATCAATAGCACGGCGGCCGAAATAATCAACAACGTGGTGTACAGATCATCCGCCGGGGCAACCTGGTTGTTCTTTGGACCGACAGGGGCCATCGGGCTTCTCCTTGGCAGAGCGAAAGCGGTACATCGAATCCTAGCGACGGTTGAAACTCTCGGCGTCCTCGACTTTGTCGCCAGGCTGGATGCGTTTGTCGCGTTCCAGCAGGACTTCGCCGACCGCTTCCGTCGGCTGAACCTGATCGGTGATCTGCAGGTCGCAGACGTACTCTGTGCCGTTTCGCAGCACCACCATCCGGGCTCCCTTCTGCACCCCCGCCAGGCTTCCCACATCGATTGTTGCCAGCGAACCTTGGACCTTGGTCACCGTGCCGTAGACTGGGCTTGGAGCGGCCGCGCCTTCAGCCCGGGCCGACGGTGTTGGCGAGGACACCAGGATGCTGCTCGCGGTGCCAAGCCCCGAGGCCTTCCGCAGACGTTCGTTCTCGTCCCGGTAGGCCGCGATCTCGTCCAGCTTCTGCCGCAGTTGCTGAGTCACCACCACGAGCTTGGCGTCAAGCTCTTTGACTCGATCGTTGAGCTGGATATTGCGGATGCGCAACTCGCGCTCACGTTCCAGGGCCTTTTCCTTTGCGTCGAGCAGTTCCTCGTTATGCTGGGTCTTGACGGCCATCTCGGCGGTCAGCAGCCGCGTGGAGATGGTCCAGTCATCGCGGCTTCGGGCCAGGTCGTCGCGCTCGCGGACCAGCTCGGCGTTCTGCGTCTGCAGGTCCTTGACCTGGCGGTCCAGCGTCTCGCAGCGCTCACGCTCCTTGTCCCGCAGGGCCTTGTGCCGCTCGATCTCAGAGGCGGCAATGGCCATGACGCTTCGCTCGTTGGCGTAAGCGATAGCCAGTTCACTGCGATAGTCATCGGCCAGCTTTCGCCAGTTATGCGTCCGGGCGGCGAAGGACACCGCCAAGGGCACAAACACGAACGAGAACAGGCACACCAGAATCACGAAGATCTTCGTTGTGGTGGTCAACTACAGGCTCCTGCTTGCATATCCAAGGTTCCACCAAGCCCAAACCTCGGAGGCCTCGAGGAGGGAGGACCCTGCCGGGCTGGAACCGGCTTACCCCAGCCTGCGGGCTGGCACTCAACAATCGGGCCGAGGCAGCGACCCGGCGGGTCGGTGGCGGTGCAAACACAACTCCCGCTCTACCATGCGCCTCGGGCAAAGACTAACTGGCCCGGTCCGCCTTTGCAAGCCCCCGAACCCTTTTTCCGCCCAAGCTCTTGACCGGGGGCTCTCGGCCGGATTGAATGGTTCCGGAAATATCTTGTGAGGTGCCCAGCATGAACCCATCCCTGCCCGGGTGTTGTCCCGCTGCTCGCCGAGCGTGGGCGGCCCGTTGGACCCTGTTGCTCGCCGGCCTGACCGCCGCTGTCGCTCACGCCGCCGCCCCTTTGGGGCCTTGGGCCGGGCCGCAAATGGGGCTGGCCCGCGTGCGCACGGCCTGGCAAACCTCGCTCCCGATCAGGCTGTCGGCGTCCATTCGCTCCTACCACTTGGTGGACGGGTACATCTACGCCATCGCCTCGACGGGGGTGGTGTATGCCGTCCGGGCGGATACCGGCGAATATGCCTGGGCCCGCAAGGTGGCCGAGGAGTTCGAGGTCATCTGGCCGCCGGTTTCAGCCAACCTGACGCTGACCGCCGACGAGGCCGGCGCCCACGATGTGGCCATCGGTCACAGCATGCAGGCGGTCGCCTTCAGTCGCGTCCGTGACGTCCTTTTCCTTGATCCGCAGAGTGGGGCCGAGTTGCGGCGTGGCCGCCTGCCCGCCACGAATAACGCCTCCGTCGCCGCCGCCGAGGAATGGCTCTTCCAGGTCAGCCCGCAGTACCGCATGACGTGCCTCAACATCACCGACGGGCTGGTGGAATGGACCGCGTCGGCCAACGGAACGCTCAGTCTGGCCCCGGTCTACGTCTTAGGGGATGACACCCTGGTGGTCGTCGACGACAGCGGCAGTATGACCGCCATGAGCTCCGGTCGCATGAACCGGTTCTCGCGGCAACTGGGGGCCAGGCCGCTTGGCTGGTTGGCCGTCGATGGGCGGAACGTCTACGTTGCCACCATGGATCGCATTCTGCACGCTGTTGAGCGGGTGACCGGCGACGTGGTCTGGCAGTATCGGCTGGCGGATCGCCCCGAGGGCGGCCCCATCGTGACCAAGGATGCCGTTTACCAAGCGACGCGGAATGAGGGGCTGCACCGCATTGGGCTCGAGCGGACGCGGCCCAATTGGCGTGACCCGGCCGGCCGGGCTTTCCTGGCAGAACTACCCAGCCGTGTCGCGGTGCTCCAGACCGGTGGGCGGATTGCCCTGTGGGATCCCGCCCGCGGTGAGCTGGCCGAGTTGCTGGAAATCTGCCCCTTGGCTGATGCCCTGAGCAACCCCTGGAACGACGCCATTCTGCTGACTAACGCCCGGGGCGAGATCCGCTGCCTGCGGCCCATTGGGGCCCCGGCTCTGACCCTCGCGGACTTTCGGCTCAAGCCGGTCGCGGCCCCGTCCGTCGGCCAACCCGCCGAGCAAGCTCAGCCTGCAACGCAGGAGGAAGCCGAAGCCGAGACCGCCGCTTCCCCCGCTACTGAGCAAGGTCCGCCGCCTAGCTACGACGAGATGCTGTTGGCCGATCCTCTGCGATCGACCCGTCGTATCGAGCAGTGAAGCGCGAGTGCGGAGTGGGGGGGCGACCTCACGAATGCTGCTCGATGGCTGTCTCGCCAAGAGGCGAGCAGGCTCGCGATTCCTTCGTCAATCATCCCTTTGTCGCTTGGTCTGCGAATTGTCTCTTTGTCGCTTCAGGCGCACTCGCTATGATGAGCCCCCATGGACACACTCAAGATTCAACGCGCCCTGATTGCGGTGTATGACAAGACCGGTATCGCCGACTTTGCCCGTGCCTTGGTGGACGAGTTCGGCATCGAGATCATCTCCACCGGCGGTACGGCCAAGCACCTGAAGGAGGCCGGCATTCCCGTGACCATGGTTGAGCAGGTCACCGGGTTTCCCGAGATGCTTGACGGCCGGGTGAAGACCCTGCACCCCAAGATCCACGCCGCGATCCTCGCCGACCGCGACAACCCGGACCACATGCGGCAACTGGCCGAGCACGGCATCCAGCCGATCGACATGGTGGTGGTCAACCTCTACCCGTTCGAGAAGACCGTCGCGGACCCGAACTGCAAGTTCGAGGACGCCATCGAGATGATCGACATTGGCGGCCCTTGCATGCTCCGCGCCGCGGCGAAGAATCATAGCGGCGTTCTCGTGGCTTGTTTGCGACAGCAGTACAAGGATGTCCTGGATGCTCTGCGGGCTTGTACCGGCTGCTGCGGTTACGGGTTCAGGCTGGCTTGTGCGATCAACGTATTCGAGACCACCAGCGGCTACGATCTTGCCGTATACCAGCATTTCAGCAGCTTCTTCGGCCACATGCTCCAGCGCCTTGCCGAGCGGAGAGGTGACAGTGGCCCGCCTGTGCCGCCACCTGCGCATGCGATCGTCGCTTTGAGTCGTGATCACCTGCTCCGTTACGGGGAGAACCCCGCCCAGGATGCGGCATTGTGGAGTTTCCGCAGTGTGTTTGGGATGGGGGCCACACCCTCGGCACCAGATCAGGGAGCGATGCACGCACGGCTAGGGCGAGAAGCGACGCAGGTGCATTCGGAGCAAGAAGCGACGTTGGTGTGGTCGGAGCAGGTTTCCGAGTCCCCTCTCTCGTTCAACAACTACGTCGATGGCGACGCGGCATTGTCCCTGGTGAAGGAGCTGACGCGGGCGGCCAAAGAGCCGCGGGCTTCAGCCCGCGCGGTGCCTGGGAGCAGTGCAAACGCGGATTCGCCAAGCAACGAGCCGCGGGCTTCAGCCCGCGCGGTGGGGCTTCCTGCGGACGCGTTCTCTCCCCCTGATTCGTCGATTCGAAAATGGCTACTCACCTGGACGACCTATGGCCAATGGCTGCCCGGCGATCCGCGAGGGTTTGTAAGCCGAACACCCACGGACCAAGGCGCACACATTGTGCACAATGTCCCCGGTACGCCGTACTCGGCGGCAGAGAGGGATGTATCCGAATCGGCGCGTGAGCGGATGGGCGGAGAGCCTGTTCTGTTGTCTAGCGAGCAGGCTCTCTGCGCGTTTGAAGCGCTGATAGACGTGGCTCATCGGCACGGCATCGGCCTGCTGGCACTGAGTGTGATGAGCAATCACGTGCACCTCCTCTGCCAGACGGAGCGGCAAGGCGACGAGCTCCTGCAGTTGTTCAAAGGCAGTACCTCGCGGGAACTGGGCAAACGCTTTGCCTTGCCTGCCGGTTCGCGCTGGTGGACGAAATCGGGCTCTACCCGGCACATCAAGGCGCAGGAGGATGTCTGCGCCGCCGTGGATTACGTTCTGGGACAGCAGGGGATGCTTTGCGGGGGCTCATTCCGGGGGGCGGTGATCTCTGGCGTCGAGGGAGGGCGGGGCGTCTCACGACTTCCGATGACCGCGCGGGCTGAAGCCCGCGGCTCTTTGGGCGGAGCTTCGTTGACGAGCGGCTGCGCTGTCGCGTTTATCAAGCATACCAACGCGTGTGGGTGTGCGGTGGGGGATGACCCGATCGACACGTACCGGCGGGCGTATCTGGGCGATCCGATCGCGGCGGCAGGGGGCGTGCTGTGCGTCAACTTCGCCGTCACCCGCGACTTCGCCCAGACGGTGATGAACACCTTCCAGGCCTGGGGCAAGGCGGCCGGGGCGTCCTTCTTCAAGCTGGACGTCTGGATCGCACCGGGCTTCGACGACGACGCGGTCGATCTCATCACCACGCCGACCGAGAAGCGCAAGTGGGGGGCGAGTTGCCGCCTGCTGGCCGTCGGCGACATGAGCGCGCCGCCCGACCCCAACGACCTTGACTACCGCAAGATCGCAGGGGGTATGCTCGTGCAGACCCGCGATCTGCTTGGCCTCAATGAAGATGAGTGGAAGGTAGTCACCCAACGGGCCCCTTCGGAATCTGAGATGTCAGATTTGCGATTTGCCTGGCTGGTCTGTAAGCACACCAAGAGCAACGCGATCAGCATTTGCCGCGACGGCATGTTGCTGGGCAACGGGGCGGGGCAGATGTCACGGGTGAAGAGCTGCGATGTGGCCATCCAACTGGCCCACGAGAATGGCCACGGCGACAAGCTGGCCGGGGCGGTGGCGGCGGGGGATGCGTTCTTCCCGGTCCCGGATGGCCCCGCCAAGCTCATCGCCGCCGGTATCACCGCGATGATCCAGCCCGGTGGTGGCAAGCGTGATGCCGAGACCATCGCCGCCTGTGACCAGGCCGGCGTGGCCATGATCCTGACCGGTACTCGACACTTCAAACACTAGAGCGTTTCACCAGATTGTGTAGGGCGCAACTCGCGATCCGCGGTCGAAATGACCCATGGCGAAGCCCCAATGAGCCATGAAGTCCGAATGACCCATGACCAACGTCCCCGCCCGCGGTTGGCGTTCTGGCTTCGGGCTTGGTCATTGATTGGTCATTGGGCCTTGGGCATTCGCCATTTTGCCGCAGGAGCCAGGCGTCCAGCGAGCTCGCCGAGGTCTGGGGGCGACCGCTACGGTGAATCGTGCAACGCTCCAGGCGGGCGCCAATTGTTGATGTGCTGGTGTTCGGCTACCGATTCGGCGCCGGGCGGGTTGTGGCGGCGACGAGTTCCCGCACCGCGGCGAGGGCCTCGGGGATCTTGGCGAATGTCTCCCAGTTGTACACGCAGACGTGGCGGCACTGCTTGAAGCTCAGGGTTCGTTCGAACCGTTGCACCCAGCCGGCCGTATCCGTGGCTCCGCGCCACCACTCGGCGGCCGCCCATTGTGTTCGGCCGGCGGCTTCGAGGTCGGTGGGCAGCGAGCCGCAGTCCGGCGGATCGTGTGAATAGAAGCTCCAGCCAGGAATGGATTCCTCTACGATCGCGGGCTTGAACGACATGTGCTTGTCCCACGGTTCGTACGTGCCGCCCTGGTGGGTGAAGAGCAGGTGTGCGGGCAGTTCGCGGCGGCGTGCCTCGCGAACCAGGTGCCGCAGGTACTGGTGCACGAGGATCTCAATATCCTCGCGGGTCAGTTCGCCGCTGGTCCGCAGCCCACTCATGCAGGCGGCCGCATAGCCGAGCTTCGCCCCGCCGAACGCCCAGCCTTGAGTCATGTCTCGTTCGGTCGGATCGTTGCTCGCGTCGCCGGGTGAGGCCTCGAAGATGCGGTTGCCATCGGGATAGTGGTAGGCGTTGACGTTGATGGAGGCTTCCCACCCGAGCTTCACGCCGCCGAACAGGTAGCGCCGCCCGGGCGGCAGGCGGCGATACCAGTCGAGGATGATGGGTATCAGGGCGTCGTAGCCCTTCCAGTGCTCGGCCAGGAAGGCCGGCGACGCGAGGTTGGGGGCGGGGCGGACGCGGACCTGTTGGCCCCAGTTGCGCCAGGAAACCTTGATGGCGTGCTCCGGGCCCCAGCCGGTCCACTCGACGTTGTGGCGGTTGGCCTCATCGAAGCCTGGGAGGTCCGGATCCCACCAGTTCCACAGGTCGGGCCGACTCTGCCACCAGTTTTGCCCATCGAGGGTGATCAGGATAGGCACATCGGCCTGCTCGGCGGCTTCGAGCAGGCGGCGCAGCGACTTGCTCTGCACGTCCAGCGGGCCCTCGAGCATCGAGAAGATGAAGCTGACCCCGATCCGCAGACGATCATTGCCGCGGGTGCCTGCGTCATCGACCACCTCCGTGAAGCCGGCTGCGGTGAAGCTGCTTGGACGCTGTTGCTGCCAGAGCCTGCCGGGGACGCGATTGAAGAAGATGTATTGCGGCAGTTCGCCCGGGGCGATGGGGTCGTGCGGTTCAGACCCTGCCGTCAAAGCGGCCGTGAGCAGCACCAGCGACAAGGTCGGTAAACGCGGCAACCGGAACCTCCTGTTGGCCCGATGCGTTGGGTTGCCCGCAGGCCGCCGGGCCTGCACATGTCCAGTGTCGCTCGTGGATACGGCCTCATCCGCGCCAGGCCCGGCATTCATGCCGGGTTGGATGGCTCCAGCGACGGTTGGTCAGCGGGCGACGCGGGCGCTGCCGCCCTTCATGACCTTCTCGACCTCCGCGAGCGTGGCCATGCTGGTGTCGCCCGGCGTGGTCATGGCCAGGGCACCGTGGGCGGCGCCGTAGTTGACGCACTGCTCGGGGGTCTTGCCGGCCAGGAACCCGTAGACCAGACCGCTGGCGAAGCTGTCCCCGCCGCCGACGCGGTCGAAGATCTCCAGTCCCGGCCGCTGCAGGGCCTCGTAGAACTCACCGTCGTACCACAGAACCGCGCCCCAGTCGTTGACTGTCGCGGTCCGGGCGGCACGCAGTGTCGTGGCGACGGCCTTGAAGTTGGGATACGCGGCCACCACGCGGGTGATCATCTTCTTGAAGTGGGCCGGGTCCAACTGGGCGAGGTGCTCGTCAACACCCTCGACCTCGAAGCCCAGGGCGGCACTGAAGTCTTCCTCGTTGCCGATCATCACATCGACGTAGGGGGCCAACTCGCGGTTGACCTCCTGCGCTCGCGCCTGCCCGCCGATGTCCTGCCAGAGCGACGGCCGGTAATTGAGGTCGTAGGAGATGATCGTGCCCGCCTCCTTGGCGGCGATC
Organism: Phycisphaerae bacterium; assembly: GCA_012729395.1. Lineage (GTDB taxonomy): Bacteria > Planctomycetota > Phycisphaerae > UBA1845 > PWPN01 > JAAYDF01. The sequence goes on along the minus strand of JAAYDF010000334.1, from coordinate 37,521 downwards.
ATGGCCTCGCGGGCGACGTCGGGCGTCGTCTCCGACAGAGCGGCGAAGATGCCCCCACAGTGGAACCAGCGGGCCGCCTCGTCCTTGAAGATGCGCTTCCAGTTGATGTCGCCGCCCTTGAGCTGCGAGGTGGCGGTGTGCCCGCGGTCGGAGCAGCCCTTGGCCCCCCGCACGCCGAAGCCCCGCTCGGTGAAGTTCAAGCCGTTGCGCACCCGCCGTCCGACGCCGTCGTACGGCACCCACTTCACGTGGGACATGTCCACGCCGCCCTGCAAGATGAGATCCTCGAGCAGTCGGCCGACCTCGTTGTCCGCGATGGCGGTGACCACCGCGGTTCGCAACCCGAAGCAACGGCGCAGGCCCCGGGCGACGTTGTACTCGCCGCCGCCTTCCCAAGCCTGAAACTGCCTCGCGGTGCGGATGCGCCCATCGCCGGGGTCGAGGCGGATCATGATTTCGCCGAGGGCGACAGCGTCCCATCGGCACGCGTCGGGAGGCTTGATGGTCAGCGCGGAAATGGCGGGTCTCCTTTCGTCAATTTGTTCTAATTGACTCAGAAATACCGTATGTGGAAGCCACCGTCGACGTTGATGACCTCGCCGGTCGAGAACGGCAGGTCGCCGCGGGCCAGCATGGCCACGGCTTTGCCCACGTCGGCGGGCTTGCCCCAGCGGCGGATAGGCGAGAAGCCCTCGCGGATGAGCTTGTCGTATTTCTCCTTGACCGCGGCGGTCATGTCGGTATCGACCACTCCGGGCCGCACTTCGTACACCGGGATGCCGTGCTCCGCCAGCCGGACGGCCAGCAGGCTGGTCATCATCGACACGCCCGCTTTGCTCATGCAGTATTCGCCGCGGTTGACGCTGACCGCATATGCGCTGATCGAGGAGACGTTGATGATGCACCCGGAGGGGATGATCTTGTTCTGCAGTTCCTGGATCATCAGGTTGGCCGCCCGCTGGGCGAGGAAGAACGGCCCCTTGAGGTTGGTGGTCATGACCTTGTCGTAGTTTTTCTCGTCGGTCTCCAGCAGGTCCATGCGTTTGGGCGGAGCGATGCCCGCGTTGTTGACCAGCAGGTCGAGCCGCCCGAGGTTCTCCATACAGTAATCCAGCAACAGCTCGCGGTCGGGCCCGGCCGCGATGTCCGCCTGGCAGGTCTCCGCCTGGCCGCCCATCTGCTCGATCATGTGCTTGGTCTGTACCGCCGAGCCGACGTTGCTGTTGTAGTTGATCAGGACGGTGTAGCCCTCCTGGCCCAGAGCCAAAGCGATTCCCCGGCCGATGCCGCGGGAGCCTCCGGTGACCAAAGCGACGGGCTGCTTGCTGACCATGCTGTGCACTCCTTGCCGGGGATATCTCGTTGAACGGACACTACTTTACGCCCACCCGTCGCCGCTGCCAAGCCGGCCGGACTGTGGAGACACGCTACGCCAACGAGCCGCGGGTTTCAGCCCGCGCGGCCGGTAAAACGCGATCACCGGCAATTCACCGCAGAGGCGCCGTGTGGACTGAAATACCCGGCTCCTGACTCGGCATCGGTTTGTGCGAGGTATCGGCAGCTCGCGTTATCAACGGTCACTCCAGCCCATCCGCGGTGCCGGTCTCGATGGCCGGCAGTACCTCGTTGATGCAACGTTCGACGGTGAGCAAGAGGTGGTCGAGGTTGGCGGGCGTGATGCACAGCGGGGGCATGATGACGATGGTGTCGGCCAGAGGACGGAGAATCACGCCGTAGCGGCGGGCGTGATGGCAGACGCGGGCGCCGACCTGCCGGGCGTAGGGGAACGCCTCGCGCGTCGCCTTGTCGCGGACGATCTCGACGCCGGCGATCAAACCCCATTGCCGCACGTCGCCGACGTGTGGGTTGCGGGCGAGGCGGGCAAGGTGGACGGCGAGGGACTCGATCAGAGTGGGTAGATGCTCGAGCGTCCGGTCGGCGGCGAAGATGTCCAGCGAAGCCAGAGCGGCGACGCACCCGAGCGGATTACCGGTGAAGGTGTGACCGTGGTAGAAGGTACGGCCGCTGTCGATCGGGCCGAGGAAGGCGGCGTAGATTTCCTCGGTTGCCAGCGTGACCGCGAGGGGCAGATAACCCCCGGTCAGTCCCTTAGAGAGGCACAACAGGTCGGGGGCGACGCGCTCGTGGTCGCAGGCGAACATGCGGCCGGTGCGACCGAAACCCGTGGCGACCTCGTCGGCGATCAGCAACGTGTTGTGCCGGGTGCACGCCTCGCGGATGCGGGCCAGGTGGCCCGGTGGGGCGGTGATGATCCCGCCGGCACACTGCACGAGCGGCTCAATCACGACGGCGGCAACACGGCCGGCATGTTGTTCGAGGAGCCGCCCGACCTCGTCGGCACAGGCCAGCCCGCAGGAATCCGGTGACAAACCCAGCGGGCAGCGGTAGCAGTAGGGCGTCGGGGCCGGCAGCGTCGGGAACAGCAGCGGACGATAGAGGCGGTGGAAGAGATCGATGCCGCCGAGACTGACCGACCCGATGGTATCGCCGTGGTAGGCGAGGCTCAGGTTGATGAACCGGTCGCGCTGCGGCTGGCCGCGGTGGTGCCAGTAGGCGTAGGCCAGCTTGGCGGCCACCTCGACGCTGGTGGAGCCGTCGTCGGAAAAGAAGACCCGGGTCAGGCCCGGCGGGGCGATCTCGACCAGACGCTGGGCCAGCTCGATGGCCGGCGGCGAGGCCAGCCCGAGCTGCGTGCTGTGGGCGATCCGGCCAAGCTGCTCGATGATTGCCCGGTCGATCTCCGGCCGACGGTGTCCGTGGACGTTGCACCACAGGCTCGAATGGCCGTCAAGGTAACGCCGACCATCGGCGTCGATGAGGTACTCGCCGTCCCCCGCGACGATGATCAGCGGGTCCACCTCGTTCCACAGGGCATGCTGGGTGAACGGGTGCCACACATGGGCCCGGTCCAAGGCAACGAGCCGATCGCGGTCGGCAGGCGAAAGCGTATGTGAATCATCTAGTGGCGGCATGGCCGGCTCCCTGCCGTGGCCAGTGGAAGGCAAGCGACCTGCGGCGTGCCGCTCCCTTGGGACCGAGTCGGCTTCTTGACGGATGTGCGAAGCATAGGTCACGGACAGTAACAGGTTGCCCTGGTCCCGGCAACGATATCCCGCCGGTTTCGTCATGGGCTGTTCGCCGCCAAAAGGCGCTGTTCTCCAGCGGGTGAGGCGGCCGCTACGATTCCCAAACCACCGCCCCGGACCGCGACTCTGTCACGGCTCTCGGGTTGGGCCTGGGTGGCCGGGCCGCTTGAAACCTGAGGGGAGGTCCGGTAAACTGCGGCTCGCAGGTCGTCTGGGCGTTGCATTTTGCCGTTCCGGGCGGTTATACTGAACATACAGTGGGGGCCGAGCGAGGTGGTTTCAGGTCGGCGCTCGGCCCCGTATCGGAGAGGTGAGGAGCGGGCAGATAGCGTGTTCATACGCTACCCATCCTCGCGAGCGGGAGAGAGAGTTGCACGTCAATCGCATTAGCCGGGCAGGCGTGCTTTTGGTGCGCCTCGCGGGAGGTTCTACTGAGAGGCTCGCGCGCGACTTAGGAGCGTGCGGCTTTGCCGTTGCGCAGGTATCGTCGTCCGAGGAGGCGATCGTTGAAGCGACGGTGCAAGCATATCCGCTGATTCTTCTCGATATATCCGGTTCCGAGTCATCCGCTGCGGGTGCCGTACCTGCGGAGGACGCTGGAGTCAGCTTGCGGACGCTGGAGCGATTGCGGAGCGCGTCGCCAGCTTCTCAAGTGGTGGTGCTGGTCGGGCGGGGCGTTGATCTGGTTACCTGCTGCCAAGCGGTGACGCTGGGCGCGGCGGGCTTTGTGCATTGGGACGAGCGTCAGAGCCTTGACCGGGTGGTCGAGCGACTGGATCAGGCGTACGCGCGGTACGAGGCGGATCTGGCCGAGGGCCGCGAGCTGCACTCGCAGCGGCTTTTCGACGAAACGGGCATCGCGGGGAAGAGCGAGCTGATGGCCAAGCTGCTTTTTCACGCCAAGCGGGCGTCGTTGATCTCGGATGCCCCGGTGCTGATTACGGGCGAGTCCGGGACCGGCAAGCAGTTGCTGGCGGAGGCGATTCACCGGATGGACCCGAAGCGGCGGCGCCGCCCGTTCGTGACGGTAAACTGTGCGGCCATCGCGGGCACGCTGGCGGAGAGCGCGTTGTTTGGGCACCGGAAAGGCGCGTTCACCGGGGCGACGGAAAATCGGCTGGGATGTTTTCGCTCCGCGGAGGGCGGGACCATCCTGCTGGATGAGATCAGCGAGTTGGACAAGGTGCTCCAGCCGAAGTTGCTGCGTGTCTTGCAGGAGAGTCGGGTTCTGCCGGTCGGCGGGGACGAGGAGGAGGGAATCGACGTCCGGGTGATCGCTTCGTGCAATCGTCCGTTGCCGGTGTTGGTAGAGCAGAATGAGTTTCGGCTGGATTTGTACCAACGGTTGAACGTGATTGCCCTGGAGATTCCTCCGCTACGCAAGCGGCCGGAGGACGTGCCGCTGCTGGTCCAGTTTTTCCTGCGTCGGTATGCGTCGTATTACCCGCCGGGGATTGAGTCGGTGGATGCTGAGGTTTATGAGGTTCTGACTCGTTCGGTCGGGACGGGAAACGTGCGGGAGTTGGAGAACGCGGTTCGGCGAATTCTGGCGTTCAAGCGAGCGGGGACGCGGCTGGAGCTGAGCGACATACCGCCGAACGTGTTGGCGCGTCAGGTGAGCCGTCGCGAAGAGGCGGACGTGACGGAGGCGCTGACGTCCGCGGCGACGGCCCTGGTCCAGGGCGGGCGGATGAACCTCTCAGAGATTCTCGACGAGTTCGAGGCCGTGATCCTGCGCGAGGCCCTGCAGCGTCTGCAAAGCACGCACGCGGGCCTGGCGGATCGTCTGGGTTTGAGCCGGCGCACCTTCTACCACAAGCTTCGCAAGCACCATCTCACCACTTCGCGTTGGACGACGAGTTTCGATCACCCGTTGAAGTAATCGGGCTGGTTGCCAGGCTTCCATTTGATATTGCATCCTGCGCTGGGTTTCTGGTCGACAGGGGTCGGCCGGCCGGCGAGCACGGCCTCGACCGCGGCTCGCAGATCGGAGCCGTTGACCGGCTTGCCGTTGCTCGGCCGGCTGTCGTCGAGCTGGCCGCGGTAGACAAGCCTTTGCTGGCGGTCGAAGAGGAAGAAATCTGGCGTGCAGGCCGCCCGGTATGCTTTGGCCACCTCCTGCGTTTCGTCGTGGAGATAGGGAAAGGTGTACCCAGCCGCGACGACTTCGCGGCACATCATCTCCGGGCTGTCGTCCGGGTATCTCTCGGCGTCGTTGGAGTTGATCCCCACGACGGCGATTCCCTTCTCCTGAAACTCGCGGCACAGGACGGCCAGCGGGGCGCGGATGTGCTTGACGTACGGGCAGTGGTTGCAGATGAACATCACCAGCAGGGCCGGGGCATCCTGGAAATCTCCGAGCGACACCGGCTTGCCTTCGGTGTCCGGCAGGCGAAAGTCAGGGGCCGGTGTGCCCAGCGGCAACATCGTCGAGTCGACGCGGACCATGTGTGGAACCTCCTGTTGATTCAGACGCCGCCGTGCGGCTACCTGACATCGCTCGGCAACCGCGAGATTGTAGGAACCTCGCCTCGGACGGCCCACAAGACCTCGAAGTGCACCACGGGGGCACTGAGGACACGGAGAAGATTCCGGCTTTTCTCCGCGACCTCAGTGTCTCCCTGTTGCCCTCTGGTTCGAAGTACGAGGCGTTTGACGCCGTCCTTGAGGACCGGAACATTGAAGTTGATGAGCAGTCCAACCCGGTAGCCCCCCAGCTTCAAATAAGTCAGCAGTTGGGCCTCGTGAACGGGCAGAAGCCGTTCGACCGCCTTGAGTTCCAGAACCACCTTCTGATCGACAACCACATCCATGTCATACCCGCAGTCCAGGCTGATGCCCTTGTAGATAACTGGGAGAGGTGCCTGCCGATGAAAAGGGATCCTAGCCAGCTCCAGTTCGTGGCAGAGGCATCGCTCGTATGCCGATTCGAGCAGTCCGGGGCCAAGATGGCGATGCACATCGATGGCCGCAGCAATAACCCGGCTCGTAAGCTTCTCGTGTGCTAGCATGATTCGGTTCCTCATGATGCAGCACGCGACGTACACCACCGAAGCGGGTCCATGCCCCCGGTCCTGGGGGGGGGGATTATCGACTCCATCCCGTTGTACTGGCAAACACAACGATCATGCCCAGCGATCGCTCCCCGGTGCTCCCCAAACCCAGGCCACGGGCTCAAAGGCGTCATCCCGCAGACACGGAGCGCATGGAGAAGCAAGGAAGCCGGCTTCTCTCCGCGCTCTCAGTGCCTCTGTGGTGCCCCGTGTGGAATCGCGGCTTATCGCCACGATCGGAGAACAGTCGGTTCCGTGATCCGTCGGGTGCCCTGACGTCTGTGCAGTTCAGCCAATCCTGTCGGCTATTCTCAGGCCGGTAGCGGATCGGCGAGATCCTCGTCCGCTTTGCGGCGGGCCAGGAGGAAGCCCCAGACGAAGGCCACAGTCGAACCCAGCGGAGCATACCAGGGCCAGGCGACGGTCAGGTAGGTCGGTGCGCCGGTCTCGGCGTTGGGCGGTCCCTCCCAGTAGCCGTGGTAGTTGATGAGCAGCATCAGGGCGATGCCGGCGATGAGGATGAGGGTTTGCGGCCAATCGCGAACCATGAGGGCAATCATGCGGCGGCGCTGTTCCCGGTCATCTTGGACATCAGGCAGGAGCATGGCCTCGCGCATCATGGGCCACAGCCAGATGAGCAGAAGGATGCCGCCGCCGACCCAGCAGACGATGTGCGTCCAGGGGTAATGCCAGACCAAGGCGAAGACGGCCAGGACGGAAAGCGGCGCCGACCAGATATAGCCGCGACCATCGATACCCAGCCTGAGGAAGGCGAGCAGGAAGCCGGCCAGCAAAGCCCCGCCCGCGTAGCCGGCCATGGCCAGCCCCAGATCCAGGATCGAGGGATAGTTCTGGGAGATCACGTCGGCCAACTGGGCCATGAGGCAGAGAACGACGCCCCAGAAGATCACGAAGATCCGAGAGACAGCGACGGTGTGGCGATGCTCTTCGGGGTCGTCGGGGTGGAGGGCCGTACCGCGTCGCCGTTCGACGGCTCGCTTGCGATAAGGCAGATAGAAAGCGGACATCACGGTCTGCGCCAGGGCGGCGAGGATCGAGTCGAGACTGGAGATTGCGGCGGCGAACACGCCGGCAATGATCAAGCCGGTTAGCCCGGTCGGGATGACGCTCAGGATGAAGATCGGGAAGATGTTCTCACCCTTCATCTCATAGGCGGCCAGGGCGTCGCCGACGAGCGGGGACCGCTGGTAGTAGGCGAAGAGCCCGACGCCCACCAGCATGACGGTGAAGGTGATGAGCTGGCCGGCCGAGCTGACGATGATCGCCAGCCGGGCTTGCTTGGGGCCCTTGCAGCAGAACATGCGTTGGGCGAGCAACTGGTCGGTGCCGTACGCCCCCAGGCCGCCCCACGTACTGGCGATGGCCGCGGTCCAGATGGTGTAGGCCTTGAGTGGCGAGGTGTCGAAGTCAAAGAACTGGAACTTGCCCGCGTCATAGCCGACGGAAAGCATCTCGCGCAATCCGCCGGGCAGCCCATGAATGACGAAGACCAGGGCGACCACGGCACCGAGGAGGAAGACGAGGAAGAGGATCAGGTCGGTCCAGATGACCGTGGTGATGCCGCCCATGATGGTCCAGAGGATGGCGACGACCCCGATGATCCAGATGGACCACGCCAAAGGGCTGATGCCGGACCACGCGGCGAGTTGGCTGAGGGGATCTCTGAGGATCAGGTTGAGGACCACGGCGGTGAGATAGACCCGGGCGGACTGGCTGAGGATACCGCCGAGGGCGAAGAGGGCGGTGGTGACCGAGCGGACACTGCTGCCGAGCTGGTTACCCATGTAGTCGTAGGGGCTGTAGATCTCACGTTTGTAGTAGGCGGGCACGAGCACGAACCCGACGATCAAGCGGGCGAAAAACGAGCCGAATACGCCGAGCTGCAGGTAGGTGAAATTGCCTCCGTCCTTGAAGACCACGAAGGGCACGCCGACGAAGGTCAGGGCGCTGATTTCGGTGGCGATGATGGATCCGGAGACGGCATACCAGGGCAGCTTTCGGCCGCCGAGGAAGAAGTCGCGGATGGTGGCCTGCTTGCCGGCCAAGGCCCCACCGATGACGGTGGTGAGCGCCAGGTAGCCAAAGACGACCATCCAGTCGATCCAGGTGAAGTGGCCGGCCAGCGAACCGGCCTCGCTCGACGCCAGGAGAAGAGAGGCAGTGCTCATGGATCTCTGTTCAACCTCCGTCCGATCGGGGACTTACACTCATTCGATAAACCGCGAGCGTGGACTATAAGGGCATTCGCACGGCCAGACAAGCGCCCGGGGGCGGGACATCGTGCTCACGGGTGCATCCGCCGTTCAGTGGCAAGTTGCCAAAGGCGAAGTATCGAGGGTGGCATGGGTCGGTACTCCGACCCGTGGCCAAATGCGGACAACCACTGGTCTGGGTACAGACCAGTGCCACCCAGTGCCCCCGAAATTCGGATGCACCCCGTGCTCACCGGAGAGGGCCGGGCGCCCGGCGGGTGTGTGGTTGATCCATGGTCGGCATGATCGTAGACTGGCCGCGCGTTGCGGGGCAATGCGAGCGGCGGGTGAGTGTGGGGGCGCGGCTGGCACGATGTTCGCCCCGGCGTTGACGACAGTTCAAGATTCTGCGTGTTTCTCGAACTTGGAGGTCCGTATGCACCAGCAGTCTCAGGCATCCTGGAATCGTCGCGGTGGCGCTCTCAAGGTTCTGGCCATCATCTTCGTCGTGATCGCTTTGGTCTGCGCCGGCATCGGCACGTACCTTTATATGAACTTCCGGTCGATCGTGGTTGGCGCGATGCTGGAGCCGATTAAGGGAGTGATTGCCGAGTCGAACCTGCCGCAGGACCAGAAAGACCGGCTTACGACCATAGCCGAGAGACTGGGGACAGACTACAAGGAGGGGCGGATCTCCGGGGCTGAGATGGGCGAGATCGCCGAGGAGCTTTCGGAAGGGCCGTTCTTTACGCTGTTGCAGTTGAGCGAACTGCGTGGGCGTTACGAGCGGGTCTGCAAGCCCACGGAGGAGACGCTGGCCGAGGCGAAGCTTGCCTTCTCGCGTTTTGAGCGGGGGCTGGTGGAGAAGACGATTTCACGTAGTGAAGCGGAAGAGGTCATGGGTAAGCTGTTTGTCGGGGATGCGAATAGCGACCAGATCCGGGACGATCTGACGGCGGAGGAGTTGACCGCATTGGTGGCAGAGCTCAAGCAGGCGGCCGACGAGGCGGAGGTGCCGGTCGAGCCTTACCAGGTGGATCTTGCCTCACATCTTGAAGAGGCGATCGACAAGGTGCTGGAGCCCGCGACTCAACCGGGCGAGGCGCCGCCCTCAGCCGAGCGAACGCCCGAATGACCGAGCGGCGATGATGAGGATATGCCTGAGCTGCCGGAAGTCGAGACGGTTGTACGCGGCTTGTCGCGCCTGGTCGGGTGGCGCGTGGCCGAGGTGCATCTCGCGCGGGCCGACATTCAACATGGGCGACCGGTTCCGCTTTGTGTGGCATTGCATGGCCGCCGTATTCGGGCGGTTTCCCGGCGGGCGAAGCAGGTGTGGCTGCAGACGGACGGCGACTGGTCGTTGGTCGTGCACTTGGGCATGACCGGCCGGCTGGTGCTGGCGGACGCCCAAGCCCCGATCGAGCCCCATACCCACCTAAGGATTGTCTTCCAGCGACGGCGTACGGAACTGCGGTTTTGCGACCCGCGGCGTTTCGGGGGGTTGTGGGTGGTGACTAGGGCGGAGTCGGACGGCGAGGGCTGGATCGGCCGGCGTCTGCCGCCCGCTGGTCGCGATGCGTTGGATCTGCCGCTGAATGTCTTTCGGGCGGCACTCACTCGCCGGCGTCAGATCAAAGCTCTGCTGCTCGACCAGCAGCCCATCGGCGGGATGGGGAATATCTACTGCGATGAGTCGTTGTTCCGGGCCGGGGTGCATCCGACCGTGCGGGCCAGTGACTTGGATGCTGCGACGGTGAGACGGCTGCATGCAGCGATCCGGCGCGTGCTGACTGAAGCCGTGCGGGCCGGCGGCAGCAGTATCAGCGACTACCGGACGGCGGAGAACACACTGGGCTACTTTCAGCGGCGTTTGCGGGTGTATGGTCGGGCGGGCCAACCGTGTCTCAAGTGCGGGGCGGTCATCGAGCGGCTGGTGGTCGCGGGCCGTGGAACGTTTGTCTGTCCGCAGTGTCAGAGGCAGAAGGCACAGAGGCACAAAGGCAGAAGGGGCAGAGGGGCAAAGGCAGCCAGCAGAGCCGCGACCGTTAGGGAGCGGTTTTTGGGTATGTGACGCGATCCTGGAGGACCCGCTTCCTTACGGTCGCGGCTTTGCTGACTCGCGGGTCTGCTCAGTCGCGGTTCGGATCGCGACACGCGGTCTTATCAGAGGCCGGGGACGAGGTGCTGGCGAGCGTGACCGTCGGTGACAACCTCGTAGACCAGCGAGCCATCGCGCGGCGGCAGCGTGCGAAACTCGGCTTGGGCGGGTCGGTCGCCAATCAGCCAGATCGCGGCGAAGACCGCCCGCGAGCCGCGGCAACGAACGATGACCATTGGAATCTCGCCCGAATCGGGCTCATCGGTGGCCGGGTAGCCGCAGAGGATGACCCGCTCAGCCGAGGGGTTGAGCATGTGGAGTCGCAACCGGGCGCGGTCCGCTCGCCACTCCATGCGGATGTCGTCGTCAGGTATGTAGCTCTGGGGGTTGCGCAGCCATGCCCAGGCGCCCGTGTCCGGCAGCGGAAACGCCTCGCAGCCTGCCAGATGGGGGTTGGTGTCCGGTGGCGCGATGGCCCGCTCGTCGAGCGCGTGGATAATCCAGTCGATCTGTCGTTCGGTACCACCGGCGTCCACCTGGAACACATCGAGCACATAGTCGGGCGTCATCGCCACGGTGCGCATTTGCCGCACGCCCTCGTAGAGCAAGCCCTTGTCGTCGGCGGCGGTGATGCGCTTTTCCGCGGGCAGGTCGCGGAACTCGACCAGTCGGAGCATCTCCGGGCCGCACCGCTGATCGCGGCCGTCGATCATCACCGTGTTCTGGCTGAGCCCGCCTCGGTTGAGTTCGCTCTGGATGCGTGAGCTGAACGCGTGGGGAACGGTTGCTTTTCCTTCAACGTCCGGCAGCAGGAGTCTGCCTTGACCGAAGAGCATCAGGCTGAGCTTGTCGGCGTTGGCGTGGACGCTGGAGCGGTCGTAGGTCAAGAAGGCGCACCATGCGTCGGTGTTCCAGTACTCGGCATCACGATGCGAACGCAGAAATGCGTAGCCATGCTCGGGTCGCAAAAGGGTGCCGATGGGTGGTGCTGGCGGATCTGCCGGCAAGGGTGGCGAGAAGAGCGATTCGATCCGCCGCTCGGGGTTCTGGGCCAGCAGCCAGGCGTAGTGGGGATCGCCCCAGGCGGCCCATGCGTACTCGTAGACGGGCATTTGCCATAGATGGGTGCGGGCACCGTAGGCGTCGCCGATCGGTGGGATCATGGTGTCGGCAAAGAGGGTGTTGAGCATGGCGTCGAAGGCCTGCTTGAGTGTGCGGTCGTTGGCTCCGGTGAGGTGCAGCATGGACGGTTGACGGCCCATGCGTCGCTGGCAATCACCCATGATGATCATCGGCACGACGGCGGTGAAGTGATAGACGAGGCTGGACTCGCACCACAGGCCGTCGTCGAGCAAACCTTCCTCGAGCATCGGCATCATCCCCCGGGGGCCTTGCATGCAGACCTCGACCATCTCCGGGCGATTGTAGAACAGCCCCAACAGCCCGAGCGTGAGGTTATGCCAGGCCAAGTGGTTGTTCAGCCCGCCGCCGACGTTGTGCTCGATCCAGTACATATGGTTGCGGGCGACCGCCCAGGCGAGCCGGGTCATGAAGTCGTCCACCTCGCGGCGTTGCCCGGCGGTGAGGCGGGGGTAGAGGATCTCGTAAGCCCGCAGGGCATGCAAACCCCAGATGCTGAAGTTGAGGCCGACGTCGTAATGCTCGGCCTGGAAAGTGTAAGGCGTCAGGTTCATGAGAGCGGCCACGGCCCGATCGGCGTACTCCTCCCGATCGGTCAGTTGCCATGCTTGAGCGGATTCCGCGGCGGCTAATCCGTAGACCAGCGGCTCCTTCATGGTGTGCAGGAATACGTCGGGGTAGGTCTCGCCCCAGGGCTTGTTCTTGACGGTGTCCCACCAGCTCTCGTCCAGCGGCCGGATATCCAGGGTCTTGTGCCGGTCGGCGGTCTCGATGAGCCGATCCCCTGTTTTACGGGCGGCAAGATCCTCCTGCACGCGCTGCCGGGCTCGCTTGATTTCCCCCGCCGTGCAGAAGAGTCTGGGTTGCCGTGCGTCCACCTTGTCGGTGTCCAGTCGCCCGATCTCGAAGCCCAGCCCTTCGACCGACGGGGCGGTGTAGGCGGATGCGGTGGCCGCGGCCAAACCGGCGACCACGACCGCAAGTTGCAGGACACCGCTTGAGACAACGGCGAGTCCGACGTTGCGGCGGTGCTTCAGAAGATGTGTGCACGGTGCGTGGCGTATCAGAGCCGCGACCATCAGGGAGCGGTTCTTCTCCGCAGTGAGTGCCCGGTCCCTTGCGGGCGCAGCTCTGAGAAGATGACTCACACGCCCACTGGGGGAATAGTGATGGTTCGCCAGGGTCCACGGGACGCGGACGCTACTTCTTCGTGCTGTGATCGATGATCCCATCGAGTGTTCCTCTCTGGTCTCAGGCATCGCGATGTGGCTTCGTGCGGAGCCGGTCGATTGGATCGGCGTCCCGGCCCCGGTTGTCTCCTCTCACACGAGCGAGGGCAACGGGCGATGGCCCGTCTCGGGGGATTCGAGAGGCAGCTCCACAACGAATGCGGCGCCCTTGCCGGGTTCGCTTTCGACGCGAATCGTACCGCCAAGCAGATTGGTCAGTTCCCTGCTGATGGCCAAACCGAGACCGGTGCCGCTGTGCTCGCGGGTGACGGAGGCATCAAGCTGCCTGAACTTCTCGAAGATCTTGCCCTGGTTCTCCGGGGCGATTCCTGGGCCGGTGTCGGCCACGGAGAGCTGGACGCTTCCGTTGGGCAGGAGGATGGCGGTGAGCCGGACCTGGCCGCCTTCGGGCGTGTATTTGACCGCGTTGCTGAGCAGGTTGTAGAGGATCTGTCGCAGTTTGCCGGCGTCGGAGTGCATGACAGGCAGGTCCGGGGACAGGTCGACCGTCAAGGTGAGCTGTTTCTTGTCGGCCAGGGGTCGCATGAAGTCGTCGAGGGCCTCGCAGATATCAAGCAGCGAGAACCGGGTGCGATGGAGTTCGACGCGGCCGGCTTCGATCTTGGCCAGGTCGAGCAGGTCGTTGATCAGGTCGAGCAGGTTGCGGCCGCTGGTCAGGATGTTGTGGGCGAAGCGTGTTCCGCGGGCCTTATCGACCGGACCGTCGGACTGGGTGATGTCGCGCAGCAGGTCGGCGAACCCGATGATCGAGGTCAGCGGGGTGCGAAGCTCGTGGCTGACGTTGGCCAGGAACTCGCTCTTGAGGCGGTTGGCTTCGAAGAGGGCGACGTTGCGTTGGGCCAGCTCGCCGAGCCGCGTGTCCAGCGATTTGTTGATCGTTTCAAGCTCGACGCGGGCGCGCTCGAGTCGTCCGAGCATGTCGTTAAAAGCGTTGGCCAGCTCCTGGAACTCGTCGCCGGTGGCGATGTCGGCTCGGGCTCTGAAGTCGCCGTCGGCGATCTCCTCGGCCAGAACGGTCAGCTCGCGGACAGGGGCGAGGATGAACTTCTGGACGATGAGGTAGAAGACCAGGATGGCCAGCAGGCCGGCACACAAGCCCGCCAGCACGATCATGACTCGTGTCCAGAGCAGAACCTCGTTGGTGTCGGTGGCTTCGAGCTTGACGTCGATGATGCCGAGCAGCGGGAGTTGCCCCGAGCCTGTCGCCGAGCCGCGCACGGCGAGGATGTACCGGTAGGTGGTGGGCTTCCCGCGTGCCTTCTCAGTTCGCCATGCGTCGTGGGGGATCTCGCCGCCTGGAGTCGCCTCAGGGGCTTGACCCTGGAACATTCGCACGGTCTTCAGTTGGAATTCGTCGAGGAGAAGCTGTTCGCCGGCGATCAACTGGGCGGCATGGCGCCCGAGCGATCGGAACTTGGCGGCGACGCGGGTTCTCAGTTCCTGGGAGACCGACGCCCAGAGAGCTTCGCCTGTCTGCACGGGGGACGAGCTGCGCAACCAGCGTTCGGCGACAGCCAGGGGCGGGCGCAGGAGTCGCTGTGCCGTCTCCGCCTGGGCGAGCAACTCCTCCTGGGTGACCCGCGGGGACTCGCTTTGTGGCAGGCGGATCAGTCGCGGCGGGCTGCTTTCAGGCAGACGCAGCACGCTCCAGTTGTCGTTCCACCACTGGTTGAGCCGGACCTGCTGTTGCACCCAATCCTTGCTGGCCGGGTCAAGTTGTGCCCGTGCGAGAAGAGCAAAGGTCCTCGCCCGTCTGGCGTTGCGGTCGTGTACGAAGTTCTCCAAGGATCGCCATGGGACGAAGAGTGCCGAGGCGATAATGAGTGCCACGGCAAAGCCGAACAACAGGCGGCATTTGGCCGCGAGCGAGAGATGGAAAAGATGCCGTCCGAACATCGGCGGTATTGTAACCGTGGAGGGGGGGGATGGCTCAAGGCCAAAGGACTTTAGCCTTCAACCTTCAACCTTCCGCCTTTCCCCTCGCTGCGGGTCGTCAGGGCGTCGATGCGGTCGTCACCGGCGTCGCCGGCGATGGCGCGGACGAAGAGGTCGGCGTCTTTCGGCGGATACCAGAAGCCGAGCTCGGCGAGGTCGGCGAAGCCGCGCTCAGCCTCGATGCGGGCCCGGGTCAGGACCGCCCGTGCGGACTCGCGGAATGACCGCTCGACCACGCCGGCGGCGGGCTGTTGGCCAGCCCAAAGTGGCTCGAAGGCCGCCTTCTCGGCCGGCGTACCGTCGTGAGCGATGCGAGCGGCGAGAGCGTTGTGGCTGCGCCGGGTGAGGTCAAACTCGAAATCGGTGAGGTCATCGACGATCTGGAAGGCGGTACCGAGCCGAGCGATACCTCGGCGAGCGGTGGCCCAGCGATCCTGCTGGTCGGCCGGCTCCCAAACCCGCGGCGCGATGAACGCCAGCGAGAAGAGCAGGCCGCCACGTACTTCGTGGACTTGCTCGATCATCGTGTCCATGGGCAGGATGGTGTTGACGCCGGCCTCTTCGCTGCCCTCCAGCGTGCCGATGAAGGCCAGCTCGTTGAGCAAGTCACGCCGGTAGCGAATCGCACCGTCCTCCGGTGGGCCGGGCGGATGCTTCTCCAGGATGCGCATCACCAAGTGGTCGAAGCAGAGCATCTGCATGATGGAGGCGAACATCCGTCCCTTGCCGAGCGCCAACGGCAAATCCATCTTCGCCTCGTTGTCGAAGAGATTATCGCCCGAGACGACGAGGCCTTTGACGCAGAGGTTGAGCAGCCCGTAGGTGTGCAGCCTCTGTGCGGGGCAACCCAGGGCCCGAAACACCGAATCGAAGAGCGTCAGGAAGAAATGCTCTTGAAGGAACGCGATATCGTCCGCGCGCACGATGTGGTCCGCGAGGTAGCGGCGGTCGATCACGTCGGCGAGCAGGCCGTGCAGGGTATCGACGTACGCCCGCTCTGCGGCGATGGAGGGCGCGAGGCGGTCCAGGTAGCCCCGGGACTTCAGGGCCTCCACCGCGTTGTGCGAACGGAAAATGGGTGAGAGCGTCATGGCTCCGTGGTTCCTCTGTGGGCGAGTTCGAGTTTGGTTTCTGTATGGCCCGACACGGACAGACCGCCAAGCGTCGGCTGGTTCCCGGCAGGTATCCACTGGGCCGCGCCGACAGGATAGCCGACGCGGGAGATGAACACAAACGGCCGTGGTAGCCTGCACTGCCCGACGGGGGAACGGGGATGCGTGATCTGCCGGTCGCGGGAAGGTTCAGTCGGGCCGGCCCCTCGACCGTCTCGCCTCGGGTTATGGCAACCGTGGCTCGATGCTCAAACGGGTTGGATCGCCCACGGGAGGGTTTTATTTCGGAATGGCCGTTTCAGTATTGCCAAGCCTGTCGGGCGGACGATAATCGCCCGCCATGGGTCGGAAACAGACAGGACGAGCCAAAGGGGCATCGGACGGAGCAGATGCCGGCCGTCCGCTGCTGCCCGATTCTCTGTTGGGGCTGCAGTATTCCTATGCGACCTTGAGACCCTGGCCGAACCTGCTTTTCGTCCTGCCCATGATCGCGGTTTTCGAGTGGGGCATCTATCGCACGCAGAACGGCACACCAGGGGCGGCCTCGCAACTTGTTAGTGCGTACCTCATCGAGCGGATCGTCATCTGGCTCGGGGCGGGGCGGTTCGGGTATATCTTCCCGGCCTTGGCGTTGGTGGCGATTCTGCTGGCGTCACACTTGGTGGCGCGTCACCCTTGGCGGATCAACCCCCTGGTTCTCGTGACCATGATAGGCGAGAGCCTGGTCTGCACGATTCCGCTGTTTGCCTTCAACCGCGTTCTGCACCAGGCGCTCCTGGCGGGCGCCCCACAGTGGCATGGCGGATGGGGGCCGCAAGCGATTCGCAGCCTGGGCGCGGGTTTGTATGAGGAGTTGGTTTTCCGGCTGATCTGTATCACCGCGCTGGACATCCTGCTGGTCAACATCATCCGGGCTCCGCGGAGTGCGTCTCGGTTGTTTGCCATTCTGCTGTCGGCGGCGCTGTTCGCGGGGCAACACCATCCGCCGTTGGGGGCGGACCCGTTCGTGCTGGGCGACTTCCTGTTCCGCACGGTGGCGGGTATCTACCTGGCGATCCTTTTCTTGTATCGCGGGTTCGGAATCGCGGCGGGTTGCCATGTGTTTTACAATGTGATCGTGGTCACGGTGACCTCCCTGCGCGTGTGAGATGCGGGGGGGGGGAGAAAGGCAGAAGGCACAGAGGCGGAAGGCACAGAGGCAGAAGGGACAAAGGCAGAAGGGACAGAGGCGCGTGGCGTCCCTGCGCGTGTGAGATGCGGGCGGCGCTCTGATTGGGCTGAGGGTATGCACAGGCTTCGAATCACGGGATTGGTCCAGGCGGCGCACCGGGCCCGGCGGACGCTGAGCCGCCCGCTGACGGGGGCGGAGCGGGACACGCTGGTGAATCGGGTACAACAGACGATCACTCAGGTGGACGCCATCCTGCGCCTGCATGATGCGAAGGTGTCTCATCTGCCGACTCCGTCGCGGCGGGCATATGCCTTTCTCGCCCAGCTTCACCCGGCCAAGATCGGCGTGGGTCAGCACGTGGAGGCGGCTGAGCCACGCGGCGGCCCGGACACCGAGAGCGTCACTTTCCGCGGCCTGCGAGCGTTTCTCGATCGGGTGCTCGACGACACCGCCCGGCTGATCCACGAGCGACAGCTCAAGCCGGCGGCGACCCACGGGGTGATCCGCAAGACCGCCCACCGGCTGGATCAGAGCATCGCGAGGGATGGCTTGCGCCCCGAGCATCTCAAGCCGCAGACGCGGGAACTGGTGGCCTGGTTCCGCTACTTCGCGGATGAGCAGGCGTTTGCCCGGTACGCCCAGGCCGTCGAGCGAACCCAGGGCGTACTGGCCGCTCTGCCGGGGAGGGAGCAGACTTGGCGCTCGCCATTGCTGGTCCACTATCGCCCGACTCGCACGATGTACCGCTGGTCGGTGGTTGCCCGGGGGACGCGGATCATGCTGCCGACGCCGATGATCGCTTTCGATGGTTCGACAGTGCGGGAACTCGGCCGACAGATGGTCAGCGGAGAACGCACCAAGACGCAGATCACCGCGGCCATGCTGGCCGAGCCGTACCAGGAGGTGGCCGCGGAGCTCGAGAGCCTCGTGGGCGACGTGGAGCAGACCCGCGGCATGACCCACGACTTGGCCGAGGTGTTCGATCGTGTCAACCGGCATTACTTCCAAGGGGCCATGGCCAGGCCCCGGCTTATGTGGAGCCGCACGCTGACCCACCGCACCTTCGGGCATTTCAATTTCGTGCGTAACACGGTGATGATCAGCGCCACCCTCGACCGGCCCGATGTGCCCACCCTGGTCATCGACCACGTGATGCACCATGAGCTGCTGCACAAGAAACTGGGCTTGCGTGCCTCGGCCGGCCGACACCGTGCGCATACCCCCGAGTTCCGGGCCCTCGAACGGAGCTTTGAAGGCTACGAAGAGGCCGACCACTTCCTCAAACGTATGGTCCGCTGATCCGCAACCAAAAAGGTGTCAGGAACCTTTTCTCCGGGTAAGTAAAGCTGGCGGTGCCGCCAACGCCGCTTATTCGGCGAAAAGGTTCCTGACACCTTTTTGGAGCGCCGCGAGGCGGTCACGCTCGTGGAGGGCGTAGAAGAACTCACGGCTGGTGGCCAAGCGGTTGCTGGCGAGCTGGCGAGCGAGCAGGTCAGCGTCGGCGCCCAGTTGCCCCTCAATGTTGGGTTGCAGGTTAACCAACTCGGCGTTCAGCTTGTGGATGCCCAGGAAGACCTCATGTCGTCGTGGACGGGATACCCGCTCGGTCCTCAAACGCTGCGACTCGGCAATCAGTCGGCGGCGCTCGGCGAGAAGCCGCGGGTCGGGAGCCGACAGATACCGGTCCGGGTTGAACCGCACGTCACGCATACGGCGAACGGCCGCGGCCAGGTGTTCGGGCGTGACCGGCTGTCGCGGCAACGGCAATCGCAGTGTGGCCGAGACACAGGTATAAGGCGGCGGTGGGCAGTGGTAGTAATGCCGGAAGAGGTCGTCAGTGATGCGATCGTACTTGGCCCCGCCGATACCGTGCACGAACAGGTCGCAGGCCAGCAGGCGAGCCCACAGGGTGAGGGTCAGCGCTCGGGGGCGTATTCGCCAGGGCGCCAGGCAGCGCAGGGCGGCATCGGTGTCTGCTTGGAGGTCCGCGACGGCGATGCTCCCGGCGTTGTTCTGGTCCGCCCGCAGCAGCAGGCTGTCACCGTGCCGGCAGACCCACAGTCGCCGCCGCACCTGGAGGGGCTGATAGATCCACAAGGCCGTCTCGGTCCATGTGCCGTCGGTGCGGAGGTCCGGCAGCGGGCGATCCGGACTGCGCACATCGTACCGGTGGCGATAGTCGGCCAAGCTGCGGTTGTAGGCTGTGGCGAATCGGCCGGCGTAGAGCAAGAGGTCTGCCAGGAACGGCCCGCCGAACGCCTCGCTCACCCGAACCTGTGGGAGGTCCGCCCCCAGGGCCCGGTCCACGCGTGCGCGTCCTGCCATGTGCTGACCGACGAAGTCCGTGTTCCGGGCCTCACCGAAGCCGGCCAGGTAATCGGGCATCATGGACGCGGCCCAGCGTTCACCCATCAATGTGGCCAAGTTCTGCCGAATGACTTCAATCTCCCCAGCGGGGAGAGCAGGCCGGCCTTCGTAGGCGCTGCCGGCCGGGGCGAGGCTCCAGGTTATGTCCCGTAGGGTAACCAGCCCGTCCCGCCCGACGTGAGGGACCTCGATGGCGGCGGACTGAGGCGAATCATTATCTACGATGAGGTCGAGCGCGGCTCCGCCGTGTTCCGCGACCGCGAGGCGGACGGCCACCTGCTTGGCCCAGACCCCCGGATGAATAAACGCCGGCTGGTGGCCGGTCAGAATCAGCGGTTTGGTGGGGAGGCTTGGTCCTGGCACACAACCCTCAGCGGCGGATTCGCGGGAAGCAAGCTTGACCAGCTGATCCCGAATCAGTGGGCGAAGGTCAGCGACGCGTCGGCCGGCCAGCAGGATCTCTCCGGTTGCTCTGCGCGACTCGGTATCCTCAAGCAGGTGCTGCCAGCGCGCCAGGCAGGGCTCGATGAGGACATCGCCGTCGTTGCGAGGGGTTGTCAGTCGGTCGAAGTCAAGCATGTCGGTTACATGGAGCGTCAGTCCTCAGACTCACTGATCCGCCGGCTGTGGCGCTCATCGCGTCAACGTGCTGCGGGCTCTAAGCCACGCGGTGTTCTCCAAAGGTGCGGACACATCGTCCCCGGCACAAGAGCCTTGTGGGCTAAGGTGTGCGGCTTCTTGCGGTCGCGATTCGCTGGGGAATCAGATGACCGCCGAGGTCGCCCAACTCGTGCACCAGCACATCGTAATAGTACAGCAGGCGGGCGTCGGGATCATCCAGCGAGCCTCCGAAGTGGCGGTTGGGATCGTTGTAGATGAGCGGGACGGGGATCTCGCGGATCCGCAGGCCCTGGCGGGCGGCCTGGACCCAGAATTGCAGGGGCATGCCATAACCGGGCACGGTGATCGCCAGCCGGGCCAGGGCCGAGACCCGGTAGGCTTTGAAGCCGCAAAACGCGTCGGTGATACCCATGCCCAGGAGTTCATTGAGCAGGTCGGTCATCTTCTGGTTGATCGCTTGTCGGTCGGGCGGAGCCTTGGAATTGCCCGGGAGGCTTTGCAGGTAGCGAGAGCCGCTGATGATATCGGCATCGTCACAGGCTGCGGCGGCGAGGAACTCGGGGATCTGGGCGGCCTCATGCTGCTCGTCGCAGTCCATGGTGACCAGCCAATCGTAGCCCCTCGCTTGGGCGAACGCGAAGGCGTCGATCAGGCTCTGGCCGTACCCGCGGTTCTCGCGGTGGCGGACCACGTGGACGTCGGGCTCGGCCGCCAGGAGTTGCGGTGTCTGGTCCGTGGAGCCGTCGTCCACGATGAGTATATCGTAGGCGTAGTGCCGGACCGTACGCAGCACCGATTCCAGATACCTGGCTTCATTGAATACCGGAATGGCCACGAGGTAACGCATCATGGGTCAGAGTCTCCCGTGAGGCCTCGGCCTCGGGTCGTTGCCGTGCGCCTCAGAACATGGTAGGAGGGCTGGGGTCGATTGCCAAACGGGTGGCTTGGGGCGTTGTGTACCGGGTGGGCGATAAGTATCATGGGCCCGGCAGGCCGGACGGCCGGTGCCCCAGCAGTGGGTGAACCGAAACGCGGCGGGCAAGCCGAAACGCTGCATAGCGAGTGGGAGGTTCATATGCAAGGGTGCGTCAGGAGGATGGCCCTGGCAGGGGGTCTGACGGCGGCGGTGGTGGGATGCGCGGACCGGCGATATGAACCCTTCGCCTTGATCCGCTCACACTTGGCGGTGGCTCAGGGTAAGCAGCACCTGGAGGCCGAGGAGATCGACGAGGCCCTCTTCGAGCTGCAGAACGCCGTCGAGCTGAACCCCCGGCTCAAGGAGGCCCACGCCGGGCTGGGGGCCATCTGGGAACGCAAAGGCGACTTCGAGGCGGCGGCGAGACGGTTTGCCGAGGCGGTCCGACTGGACCCGTCCAACTTCGACTACAACTTCTCGCTGGCTCGCATGTACCAGCGCCTGCTGCGTTTTCCTGACGCGGTTCGTGCCTATTTGCAGGCCTGCGAGCTGCAACCGGTGAATCTGCAGGCCCGCCTGAATCTGGCTTCCTGTTATCACCAAGCGGGCGAACTGAACGAAGCCATCGCACATTACCAGCGGGCGATCGAGCTGGCGCCCGACGAGGCGGCGGCGTATGCCAATCTCGGGGCCGCTTACGATGCTCAGCAGAAGTACTACGAGGCTATCCATGCGTACAACGAGTCGCTCGAACGTGATCCTCAGCAGCCGCTGGTCCTGATCAACCTGGCGACGACGCTGATCAAGCAGAATCGGCTGGCCAATGCCCATAAGTCGCTGGAGCGGGCGATCGAGATCGCCCCGGAACTGGCCTTGGCCCACGAGCGGATGGGCTACTGCTGTTTCCTTGAGCGGTCGCTGGATGAGGCCCGAAGACATTACGAGAAGGCGGTGGCCCTCGATCCCAAGATGCCGGAGGCCCACGCCGGTCTGGGCATTACGAAGATGAGCCAGTACCTTCAATCGCCAACTGAAGTCAGCCTTCGGCAGGAAGCGGTCGATTGCTGGCATAAGTCGCTCGAGTTGAACCCCGACCAGCCCAAGATCCGCAATCTGGTGAGCAAGTACGCGCCGCCTGGTTCGGCCGACTCGAACACGGTTCTTCTGGAAACTCCTTGAAAAGAGGCATGTCATGGCGCGGGCGATGGTGTGCGTGTTGCTGGCTGGCAGTGTAGCCTGGGGCGTTGAGAGCTGCCTGGGTGGAGAGCGAGCCGACTGGGCCCAGATCGCCGGCGAGGTCGCGGCGCGGCGGTTGCGGGCGGCTCAGGAAGCGGTGCGTGTTCGTCCGGACGAGCTACACGGGCAATGGATGGAGGACACTACGTTTCGGCTGGCGGTTGACGTCGAGACCCGGCCGGCGGATGCGGATGGGTCGCCGCTGAGCGTGTCCGGTGGGGTCGCCGACACACAGCCGGCCCCCATGGACCGTGGACCCTTGCCGGGCTTCTTCGACACCGTCCGCCGTGATCTGGAGGAGGCCCCCGGGCTGTTATGGCATGACACCAAGAAGGTGTTCGGCGATCCAGCCAACCTTGTGTTCCTGTTGGGGGCGGGCGGAGCGTCAGCGGCCGTGCGCTATACGGTGGACGATCGTATCGAGGACCATTACGACCGGCATCGCTCGTTTGGCGGTGATTGGCCCGATACGTTCGCCACTCTGGGCAACCCGATCGTGCACTTCGCTGCCGCCGGCGTGTGGTATCTCGCCGGTCAGCAAATGCAGGACATCAAGACCTACGAGGTCGGCAAGCGGGCGTTCAGTGCCCTGGCGATCAGCGGCGCGACGACGTTGCTGTTGAAGGCGGCGGCCTGCACCGACTCG
The DNA here is from genome assembly GCA_012729395.1 of Phycisphaerae bacterium. Lineage (GTDB taxonomy): Bacteria > Planctomycetota > Phycisphaerae > UBA1845 > PWPN01 > JAAYDF01. The sequence goes on along the minus strand of JAAYDF010000334.1, from coordinate 14,656 downwards.
CCGAACGGTGAGGCCTTCGCCTGGCCCTCCGGCCATGTTTCCAGCACCATGGCCTTGGCCACAGTGTTGCACAACGCGTATGGCCCGCTGGTGGGCGTACCCATGTTCGGCTTGACCGGCTTGGTCGCCGTCCAGCGCATGGATGACGGGGAGCATCATTTCTCGGACGTGATTTTCGGAGCCGCGCTGGGTTGGGTCGTGGCGGAGACCATCATGAAGGAACATCGGCCGGAGGTTTTCGGCGGCGAGATCGTGCCCTACGCCGACCCCGCAAATGGAAGCGCCGGTGTGGCCTGGGTCAAAACCTTGGGCTTGTAGAGCGGTCCACGCAATCGCGTAGCGGTTGCCCCCTGACTTCGGCGAGCTCGCTTCGTCTGTCTTCGACGCTGAGCTCAGACGAAGCGAGCTCAGCGTCGAAGACAGCCGAGCCGCGGCGACCGGCGTGCTTGCTGGGGATCCAGCGTGCTCCATGGGCGATGGTCGCGACGTAGTCTCGTGAAATGCTCCAGCGCGCACGCGGTCCGCTCTTCTCCTTCGAGCAGCCTCTCGTTCCGCACGTTTGTACCAGCGTTCTGGATCATCGTCCGTCCACTTATCGGACGACATCGGTATTCTCAATGCAAGATCCCGCGGAGCCGATGAAGACATCGAGGAGCTTTGCGCGCATGAATCAGGGTCGTTCCATCTTTCGCCTCCTGGTCGAGACCAGAGACCCCGCAGCCGACGATGCCCTGCTCGCGGCACTGAAGAGCGCCGACCTGCCGACTGCGCAGGCAATCGTCGAGACGCTGCTGGTTCGTCAGCAACGGCGAGGACTGCGCGGTCTGGTGATGGCCCTGCACCTGCTGGACGAAACCTTATGCCATCGCGTGTTGGGCGAGACGGACCGTCTGTTTGGCGTATTGCGTGAGGCCGCCCAGTCGCGGGATGAGCAGGTCCGGCTGAACGTGCTGGACCTGATTCGGGAAGGTCGGCTTTACCGGGCGTCGTACCTGCTGGATGGCACGTTTCACGACCGATCATCGCGAGTGCGCGAGAAGGCGGCCGAGACGCTCCTTTTCCTGGCGGAGGAGATTCTCAAGACGGATCCCGCCGTGACGGCGGATGAGGTGCGGATCGATCTGCCGGCCGATGAGCTGCAGGCTCGCATGGCCCTGCTTGAAGCTTACGCGGAAGACCGCAGGCAGTTGGCGGGGGCGGTCCAGGCGGCTCTGATGGCCTATGACCTGCACAGCCAGCCGGTCGTTATCCAGGCGGCGATGTGGATGGTCGACGATCTGGGGGCGAAGTTCTGGACCACCATGACGGCACCGGGCGGCCGGCGAGGGCAGGTCGCGATGCGCCTGTTCAGCGAGTCCCTCTCGCCGCGACTTGTGCCGTTTGCCATGAAGGCACTGCATTACGCCCAATTCCGGCCGCACGTGGCTCACGTGTTGGCTAAGTGTGCCGATTCCGCCTTCCTGGAAGAATGGCTGCGGCAATCGTGGCGGTTCGTGCAACCCAAGCAGGCACGAGCCATGAGCGCGGTGAAGGATCTGGCCTGCCTCGATCACCACGCGATGGAGCTGTTGCGTGTTTCCCCGGGAGCCCAGAGTCGGATTCCTCGATGGATCCTGTCCATGGGGCTGCCGGCGGACTGCAAGATCGAGTTGCTCAAGCAGCTTCAGATGCACGAAAACCCGCTTTGCCGACGGGCCGTGGTCTGGACATTGACTGACTGGCATGACGCCGGTGCAACCGAGATGCTGCGCAAGTTGGCCGCTTCTCCTGATAGCGAAGTGTCGTGCATCGCCATGCGTGAGCTGGTCCGCCGTCGGCCGTTGGAATACTCCCTGTCGGAGGTTCTCCTTCCTGGCCCCGTGGCGATGACCGCCGGTCGCTCCGAGCGGCCCGCCGGACGGCCGGTCACCTTCGAGCGGTACTGGGCGGCATTCGACCGACTCACGAAAGAGGAACGCGAACAGTTTGGGCAAGAGATGCTCACGCGCACGCCTGGAGCCCATGCCCTGCTGGCGAGGCAGCTCTCGGCAACGGAGCCTCACAACCGGGTCCGGTCTATCCGCGTGATTGAGCTGCTGGGACTCGTGCCCGCGTTCGCGGACCAGATCTACAGGTTGACTCATGATCCGCAGCCGGAGGTTCGTAGCTCAGCGGTCGCGGCTTGCGCGAAGATGCCCAATGGCACGACCCGTCAGATCGTACACAACGCCCTCCGCGATTCCGATACCCGCGTGCAGGCCAACGCCGTCGAAGTGGCAGAGAAGACTTACGGCGAGGGAGCGGGAAGTGAGCTGTTGCCCAAGCTGGCCTCGCCAAACAATCGTGTTCGGGCGAACGCCGTCAAGGCTTTGCTGAATCTTGGTTTTCGCGAGGCGGCGGAGACGATGCTACGCATGCTGATCGACCCCGATCGGGCGCAGCGAATTAGCGCTCTCTGGTTGATCGAACACATGGGGGTGTTCAACCTGACGGCTCGCATCACTCGCATGGCCGCGGAGGATGAGGATATCACCGTTCGCCACCGGGCCCAGAGCATGATCGAGCGGTTGACCGAGGAATCCGCCCGTCGTTCGCCCGCCCGGACTAGCTCGCCGGTGCCGAGCATACCGGAGGTCGCCGCACCATGATTCCTCAACTGCTCGCCCAAGCTTCACCTCGTCAGCGCGTCGCTATCGAGAGCATGCGCAGTCACTTCGAGGAGACCGATCCCCAACTGTACTGGAAAATATCGTTCGTGGCTCTGCTGTTTGTCATCGGCGCGTTGCTGGTGGCTCTGCTGGGTTATCTGGAGCGACGGCGTCAGCGGCGGGAGAACAAGCCGCAACCCATCCGCCTGTATCTCTGGTGTCTCGCGAAGTTGCAGGTTCCTTGGCCGGACATTCTGCGGCTTTGGCGCCTGGCTCGGGCCCTTCGGCTCAGCCATCCCACGGCGTTGCTGATCTCGCCACGGCTTTATGACGCGGCCGTCACCAAGTATTGGGCCGGCCACTGGCGCGGCAAACGCGGCGGCGAGCCCCCACTGCGGTTCAGGGCAATCCGGGAGCTGCTCTTCACCGACGTGCCCTAGCCGCTACAATGGCACCATGCCTCGCTTGCTGCATTGTGTCCGCGGTTTGCCCGCCCTGTTGATTGGCTTGCTCATCAGCGGTTACCGGGTGGCCCTTTCCCCTTTGCTGATCGGCTCGTGCCGGTTTTCCCCGACGTGCAGCGAGTACTTCCTCCAGGCGGTCCGCGAGTGGGGGGCGGTCCGCGGGAGCTGGCTGGGGGTGAAGCGTCTGCTACGCTGCCATCCCTTCTGCCTCGGTGGGCTGGACCCCGTCCCGCCGCGACGTCCCACTTGATCGCCCGCTACAAGATGAACCGGCTGACGTCTTCCCGGTCACAGATGCCCGCCAACCGCTCACGGACCAGAGTTCCATCCACGACCACGGCCTGCCCGGAACGCTCCGGGGCCTCATAGCCCAGTTCCTCCAGCACTTTCTCCATGATCGTGTAGAGTCGCCGAGCCCCGATGTTCAGCGTGCTGCGGTTGACTTGGCAGGCGATCTCGGCCATGGCTTGCACCGCATCGTCGGTGAAGCTGAGCCGCACGCCCTCCGTGGCCAGCAGGGCGATCTGCTGGCGGGTCAGGGCGTTCTGCGGCTGAGTGAGAATGCGGACGAAGTCCTCCTGCGTCAGATCCCCGAGCTCGACACGAATAGGGAAGCGGCCCTGCAACTCGGGCATCAGATCGGCGGGCTTGCTGGCATGGAAGGCCCCGGCGGCGATGAACAGGATATGGTCGGTGCGGACCTGCCCATGCCGCGTGCCCACGGTCGAGCCCTCGACGATCGGCAGGAGATCGCGCTGCACGCCTTGACGGGACACATCCGGGCCGTGGCTGCTGGACGGGCCGGCCACCTTGTCGATCTCGTCGATGAACACGATGCCGCTGTTCTCTGTTCGGCGGATGGCCATCTCCGTGACCTTCTCGCGGTCGATGAGTTTCTCGCAGGCCTGCTGGTGCAGAACCTTGCGGGCCTCGCGCAATGGCAACCGGCGAGTGCGCGGCTGCTGAGGGATGAGTTTCTCAAAGAAACTCTGCATCTCGGGATCGAGCTGGTCGGCGCCGATGGTGGCCATCATGCCTACGGGCATGACCTTCTCCTCGGCGGTGATCTCGATCTCGCGATCGTCGAACTCGCCGTCACGCAGCCGTTGCCGGAACTTCTCGCGGGTGCGCTGCCGCTGCTGGGCCTGCTCGCTGTTGGGATCGAGACCCGCGGGCCCGCCGTCGGGCAGAAGGACGTCCAGCAGCCGCTCTTCGGTGAGTCGCTCCGCCTCCTGCCGCACGACCTCCGCTTGCTCGCCCCGGACCATGTGGATGGCCAGGTCGAGCAGGTCGCGGATCATGCTCTCCACGTCGCGACCGTGGTAGCCGACCTCGGTGTACTTGGTCGCCTCAACCTTGATGAACGGGGCGTTGACCAGGCGAGCCAGTCGGCGGGCGATCTCAGTCTTGCCCACCCCGGTTGGGCCCATCATGAGGATGTTCTTGGGGCCGACCTCGGCCCGCAGCTCTTCCGGCAACTGCTGCCGCCGCCAGCGATTCCGCACCGCGACCGCCACCGCCCGCTTGGCGTCGTCCTGGCCGATGATGTACTTGTCCAGTTCCTCAACAATCTGTCTGGGTGTCAGGTCGTTCATGTTCGCGCGATTGCCGGCTCCGAACGGCCGGTCGTCGATCGCCTCCGGCAAAGAATCAAAGGGTCTCGATCGTCAGGTGGTCGTTGGTGTAGATGCAGATCCCCGCAGTGATCAGCAGCGACTCGCGGACGATCTCCTCGGGCGGCAGGGCGGAATGCTTGAGCAGAGCCCGAGCCGCCGACGCCGCGTACATGCCCCCCGAGCCGATGCCCACCACGCCGTCCGTCGGCTCGATCACCTCGCCGCTGCCGCTGATGATCAACGAAGTCTCATGGTCAACCGCCGCCAGCAGCGACTCCAGCCGGCGCAGCATGCGGTCCGTGCGCCAATCCTTGGCCAACTCGATCGCCGCACGCCGCATGTTGCCCTTGAACGCTTCGAGCTTGCTGTCGAACCGGTCAAGCAGGGCGAAGGCGTCGGCGGCACTACCCGCGAATCCGCACAATACCTTGCCCCCGCAGAGGCGGCGGATCTTGTTGGCGTCGTGCTTGACGGCCGTGTTGCCCAGCGTGACCTGCCCGTCGCCGCCCAGCGCCGCCCGCCCGTCCCGGCGGACCGCGAGTATCGTCGTGCTCCGAATCATGACTCCGCTTGTGCCCATCTGGCTTGCTCCCTCTCGTTGGTCATCACGCATGCACCTTAGCCCATCGCCCCCGACGCCGCAACCGCGCCCGCCAACGAGCCGCGGGCCCAAAGCCCGCGGCTCGTGAGCACACACGCCTCGCTTCGCCGCACGCCCTCGCGTAGAATCCAGCAGTGCCAGACCGCCGCGCAGCCCTTGCAGAAGAGGAGCTACCCATGGAACCCCTTGCCCGCCGAGGCCGAACGCGTCACGCCGGTGTATACACGCTGTTGATGTTGGTCCTCTTTCCGGTGGTCATGGCGATGATCGGCTGCAACAACAAGCCACGCCAACGCCAAACCGCTGACCTCGCCAAGGGGCCGCCGGCTACTCAAGCCAGCTCACCGGAGGACATGCCGCCACCGCCATCGACGGTGGTCGTCGGGCCCGGCCCGACCGATACCGCTCCGGCCGCAACGCGGACGGCTCAACCGGTACCCGAGACCATGCCTGCTTCCAGCTATCTCTCGGAACCGCCGTACACCGTTCGGTTGTACCTGCGTTCTGCGGAGGAGGAGCAGCCCGGCTGGCTGAAGGTTCTCGACCTGGCCAACCAAGACAGTCCCGCCACCTGTACCGGCGAGTTCCCCGAGCGGAACCGTATTCAGGTGCAGACCAACAATGTCCGTCGCCTGCGATTGCACATCGCCCACCTGCCGTTGGCCGCCGGCCGCCGAACTTTTCTGCGCATCGATAACCAAGGCATCGAGCTTGCCCGGCGGGATCGTCGCTACATCTTCTTTGAACGCCTGACCACCGGCGAGTGGGTAGTGGCTGGCAGCGAGTGAACGCCTCCCCGGGCAACCCCCCGCGCCCCAACGAGCCCCAAGCGCGAGCGTGATCAACGACCGCCAATCGCCAACGAGCCCCAATCGCCAGCGCGATCAAGGAATGTCAAGCGCCAACGAGCCCCAAGCGCGAGCGCGGGGATGCGGCGCGTCAGCGACGTACTCAAAACCCCCACTCGCCATCGCGGGGGTTGGAGCCATCCTGTCGGGCCCGAGGACGACGAACAGAGTCGCCGTAGCGGTCGCCCCCCGTGGCGACCGGGCCGTGCTTGGTGGCGGGGCCGATGGCGAGAAAGCCGTGCACGCATGCACCGCTCACAGAGCAGTGCCACACGAGCGCGTTCCGCCTGTCCCCTTGGTGGCGGGATTCCTGGCAAGAAAGCCTTGCTCTTCCCCCCGCAGCGGTCGTCCCCCGACTTCGGCGAGCGCAGCCGAGCCGTAGCGACCGGCGCATTTCCTCGTGTCAGTCGGAGCGGTGGCCCGGCGGGCGGGCCTCGACGTCGATGAAATCATCGTCGCGATTGAGCGGGCGGTTAGGGTCGGTGGGGCGAGCCGGCCCCGGGCTCATGATGACCATGCGGGCCGCGAACCGCCGCTTGAGATACTGCCGCATCAACCGACGCGTGGGCGCAACAAGCAGCACCACCCCGACCAAGTCGGTCAACACGCCCGGGGCGATGAGCAATAGGCCCGCGACGAGAATGAGCAGGGCATCGACAATGCGATCGCCCGGCAAGCGACCCGCGGCCAAGTCACGCTGTATGGCGGTCCATGTCCGCCAGCCCTCGTGTCGGGCAAGAGCCGCCCCGGCCAGGCCGGTCAACAGAACCAGCGCGATCGTGGTTCCCGCGCCGATTCGCTGGCCGATCTTAATTAACAGGGTCAGCTCGATCAGCGGCACCACGGTGAACAGCAATAACAATCGAAACAGCATACGCACGTGCCCATACCACCGCGCCGCCACCGCCTGGAAGGGATTGCGGAGGCGAGCCAGAGAAGCCTGCCCACATCGATCACCACCGCCACCCAGACGCTCCCTTGGGGTCGCGGCTTCGCGCACACCTTCCGTTCACGTTCACATTGTCTGCGGCACGACAAACGGGGCGCGGTAATCGCGGGTCAGCAGGGCATCGGCCTCCGGGTCGCTGACGAATCGCTCCGCCTGGGGATCGAAAGACAGAGTCCGCCCGACCCGATAGGCGATGTTCGCTAAATGGCAATGAGCGGCTGAGTAGTGGCCGACCTCGATCGGGGCGTTGAGGTCCGAAGCCTTGCCGCTGCGCACCGCGGCGTGGAAGTTCGTGAAGGCCTCGTTGGCTCCGCCTTCACCCTTGGGCCCCGGCTGGCCGTCAATCACCGTTTCGAACGGCCCACCCGTCCCGCGGATGGCCATGTAGCCCTTCGAGCCGTAGAACAGGTTGCCCACGCCGACACCCCACTCATCATTGGTCTGCCGGCCGCGGACCTCGAACACGAGCATCTTACCGTCGGCGTACTGGCAGGTGGCAATTTGAGTATTGGGCGTCTGGCCCTGATCTTCGTAGGTGTACCGGCCGCCCATGCTGCTGACCTTGACCGGCAGCTCATGGTCCTTGCCCAAGCCCCACATGGCGATGTCCATCTGGTGGACGCCCTGGTTGCCGATGTCGCCGTTGCCGTAGTCCCAATGCCAGTGCCATTCGTAGTGGAAGCGGTTCTCGTTGAACGCTCGCTCGGGGGCCGGCCCAAGCCAGTTGTTGTAGTGCACCCCGGCGGGTACCGGCGAGTCGGGCTTGATACCGATCGAGTCCCGTCGCTTGAAGCAGCAAGCCCGGGCCATGTAGATGTCTCCGATAATGCCCTCGTGAAGCAGCCGGATCGCCTCCCGGACACAACGGATCGAGCGAGCCTGCGTGCCGTGCTGCACGATCCGCTTGTACCGGGCCGCCGCCTCGACCGCTTTGCGACCCTCGAAGATGTTGTGCGAGCAGGGCTTCTCGACGTACACGTCCTTGCCCGCTTGGCAGGCCCAGATGGTCGCCAGTGCGTGCCAGTGGTTCGGCGTGGCGATCGAGACGCAATCCACATCCTTGTCGTCAAGCACGCGGCGGAAGTCCCACTCCGTCTTCGGAGCGGGTGCCCCGGCATCAGTGACCATCTTGATCCGTTGGCCGAACAGACGCTCGTCGATGTCACACAGGGTGACCACACGTACGTTCTTCGCGTGTGCGTGCGAGTGAATATGACCGCCGCCCTGCCCTCGGATGCCGAGGCAGGCGACACGCAGCTCCTCATTCGCCCCTCGCCGCGGAGCGCCCAGAGCGATCGGCGACCGCCCGGCGACGGCCAGCACACCCAACGCCGCTGACTGCTGAATGAACTTCCGGCGGTTCATCTTCTTCGTCATGGTAATAACCTCCTGCCGCGGCGAACCCGTCGCGGTCGATCCGTTTCGATACCGTACCTGGGCATCTTAACCCCGATACCTTGGCCTCACAAACCGCTCAGCCTGCCTCATGCCCAGCGAATGGGCATCGCCCGCCGAGAACGTAGCGCTCCCGCAAGGCGGCTGGGCACCGGCCGCGATGGATCACAACTTGCTGCGGAGACTCTTGAGGAATCCCTGGAAAACCGCGGGAGGAACATCCGCCATCTCGGCGGGGGGGATCTGGTCGGCGGCCAAGCGGTCGATGATCCGCAATGTCTCGGCCTTGTAGGGTTCCAGAAGTGCAGCCGCCTGCTCGGCTCGCGAGAGATCCGAATCGCGCATCGCGGTCAGATAGGCGATGACTACGCCCTTGACCGTGGTCCGCCCGCTGCCCGGCGGGTGCGGCGGAGCCGCCGCCGGTCGTCTGAGCGGGGGCGACCCCGAAGATGGCTCCGAACTGCCGCCTTTCTCCTCGCGGGCCAGCTGCATGTCCAATCGGCGTCGCTCGGCCTGCAGGGCGGCTTCACGCTCGATCTCGCTGGGATCTTCCTTCGCCAGCGGTAGCTCCTCGATCTCCTCCTCGGGCGTCGGGATGTAGACCGAGTTGCCGCAGCTTGGACAGGCTGAGTATCCGCCAGCCGACTCGCGTGGAACACTCATCCCATGCCCGCACTTCTCGCATTTGATCTGGATGCTCATGGCTTACCTCTCGCCGGAGCGTTCGGCGGCTTCGCGAGCGGCGCGGACCCCACGACGGCCGCGGTACACCAGCCGGATCGGCACTTCCGCAAAGGGTAGCATATCACGCAGGCGGCCCAAGAGGAACCGCTCAAGCCCCGGAGAGACTCGGCTTGCGTCGTTCACAAACAGAATCAGCGTCGGCGGGCAGACCGCCGCCTGTGTGCCGTACAGAATCTTGACCGACCCCGGCCCCCGCTTCGCCGAAGGAATCGGGCCGGACATGACCGCGTCCAGCACGCTGTTCAACTGGGCCGTGGGCACCCGAGTCGACGCCTGCTTGAACAGGGCGCTCGCCAGGTCAATCACCGTCTGCACGTTCTTGCCTTGGTTGGCGGTCACGAACGCCACCGGGGCATACGCGATGCCCGGCAGAATCTGATCGAGGTACTCGCCGAACTCCTCAGTGCTGGCTCGATCCTTCGCCAGATCCCATTTGTTGACCACCAGGACGCAGGGCTTGTACTGCTCGGCGATGTAATGCCCCAGCTTCTTGTCAACCGCCCCAACCTCCTGCGTGGCGTCGAGCAGGAAGAGCACGACATCCGCTCTGCGAATCGACAGCTCCGCACGGTGAAAGCTGTAGTACTCGACGTCGTCGGCAATCCGGCTCTTCTTCCGCAGGCCGGCGGTGTCGATGGCCATGTACGCCCGCCCGTGGTGCTCGAACCGCACATCCACCGCGTCACGCGTAGTGCCCGCAATCTCGGAGACGATCACCCGCTCCTGGCCCGCCAGCGCGTTAATCAGCGTGCTCTTGCCCGCGTTCCGCCGACCCACCAGGGCGATCTTCATCACCGGATCGTCCGGCGCCGCCGTATCGCCCGCGGGCAGATGGGCGACGATCCATTCCTTGATCTCCTCCTCGCCGCTGCGGTGCATCGCCGACACCGGCACGGGAGGACCGTAGCCCAGCCGGTGGAAGTCGCCCAGCTCGGTGGCCGTGTTCGGCGCATCTACCTTGTTGGCCAGCAGCAGCACCGGCCGTTGGCAGCCTCGTAGCCAGTCCGCCACCTGGCGATCCAACGGCAGCAGCCCCGCACGAGCATCCACGACGAAAAGCACCAGCGACGCCTGCTCAACCGCAAACCCGATTTGCTGCTCAACCTGCACGCCGAGATTGTCCTGATCCGCGATGCCGTACCCACCGGTGTCAACGACCTCGAAGTAAACTCCCTCGTGGTCGCAAAGAGCCTGGATACGGTCTCGGGTCACGCCGGCTGTGGGCTCGACAATACTGATCCGTCGACCGGCAAGCATGTTGAGCAAGGAGCTCTTGCCGACGTTCGGGCGACCGACAATGCTGACAGTAGGAAGTGCCATGGTTGATCGGCCAATGTTGGGGGCAAAACGATACCGTCAGCCCAGGCCGCGATCCAGCGAGGTTGCCTCATGGATTGGCCGGCGCCGACGCTGTCGCTGTCGCGGGCGCGGTCGCGGGCGCGGTCGCGGCGGTGCGCATCCGATGCGGAACCTGTAGCCCCCTGGGAAAACCGAACGGCGGCTGACTCAACACCCCGGCGACCTCCTCCGAGCCAACCCATTGGGTCACCGCCGCATCCATCTTCTCCGCTCGCCCCTCGACGCCGGTCGACAACGCGTCGCGAACCGTCGGGTTGGGGAAGGTCGCGGTACGGTTGACGATACGCACGAGAGATTCGAGGGCCGGCTCTGTCAACAGAATCGCTCGCTCGATCTGTTCCTGCTGGGCTTCCTTGATCCTGACACTCAGGTAGATATCCACGGCGTTGGCGAGCAGTCGCCCCAGTCGCAGGGCAACTCCCGTTCGTGTTTGGGTGTTCGTGCTGAGCGCAGCCTTCGCGGCCAACCATGCCGCGGCTTCGCCATCGGCGGACAGAGGCAGCAGATCCTGCTGCTCGAACCCGGTCAGACGAGCGTCCAGACTGCCTTGAACCGCGGCGATCGCCCCCTCCGCCCGGGCAGGCACTTCGATGTAGAGCACCCGATAAAGACGATTGAGGGTCACCGGGTTAATCTCGCGGCCGGCGGCACGCTGCACCTCCGGCACGATCGCGGTCCATTCCTGCTCGTTCAGCCCGTCCCGCAGACCGGCAAGACCCTCCGCCGCCACCAGGCGGGGAGCGGGAGTGCTGTCCGCCAACGCCGCCTGGAAACAGGGTAGGCTCGCCCGGTGCCCAAAGTCCCGCAGAACCAGCAGCACCATCGCGGTGCCCAGCGGCTGCGGTGCTTTGCCGCCTTCCGCTGTGGACTGGTACGCTTGTGAGAACGCGCCGGCCACAATCTCCGCCAAGCCGTTCTTGAAATCAGCCGTGCTGTCACGCGCGGTGTAGTGCCGAAGCAGCTCGGTGTAGAATGCCGCGCCAGCCGTTTGCAGCTGCTCCGGATTGTCGTTGTTGAGCAGACTTTGAACCTGATTCTCAACCCAAACCTGGGTCGTCCGGCGGTCGATCGCGGCAAGGGCTGACCTGCGGATGACTTCCCAGTTCGGACCGGCCGCAGCGTCTTGGGCGACAACGGCGGAGGGCAGACCCGCCAGTATTCCCAGACAGACGGCCAAGCTCACGGGTCCCGGCGCGAGCCGCAACAAGCTTCGTGTCTCAGTGTCCGTGCCGGTTCGATTGGGGTCGGATGCAGCGTTGGTCTTGCGATATTGCACGAGTCTACAACGGCGCCGATCAGCGGCCCGCTCCCCTGAAGCCAAAGGGGACCGGCGCTGCCTTAGTCCGTGCTGTGCCGGTCCGCCCAGATTCCTAACCACACCCGCCACGGGCAACCCTTCGTTCCCGCGACGCAGGACTCCACCTGGAGAGCGTTAACCGTATCCGCGCGGCCGGCCTCTGTCAAGAACCGGCCAAATCGACCAAACGCCTCTGCCCAAAGAGGTTACAGACCGCCCGGCAGGGGAGTGCTTGACGGCGGACTTCGTACCTTTGTACAGTCCAGATATGGGTACCGACCAGACCGGGAAGCCGTCACCGTCCGACGAGACCCGACCGGCCAAGGAGGGTCCAGTCCCGTCGCCCGCCATTCGGCGATTGTGCCTCTACCTTCGCGAGCTGGAGGGCTTCCTGGTTCAGGATCGGCACACCGTTTCGAGCAAGCAGCTGGGGCAGATGCTCGGCCTCACCGATGCCCAGGTACGCAAGGATTTGGCCTATTTCGGGCAGTTCGGGTACCCCGGTGTGGGCTACCGTGTGGAGGAGCTCATCGCCCGCATTCGCTCCATCCTGGGCACCGACCGGACATGGAACGCGGTGCTGCTCGGCGCCGGGAACCTGGGCCGGGCACTGCTCAGCTATCGCGGTTTTTTCAAGAAAGGCTTCAGAATTGTGGCGGCGATTGACTGCGACGCCCACCGGATCGGCGAGCAGGTGGGTATGACCCCGGGGTTGCGGGTGCTGCCGCTCGAACGACTCGCCGAGGTCATTGCCCAGTATGATGTCCAGATCGCGATTCTGTGCGTGCCCGCCGACGCCGCTCAGTCGCTGGCGGATCGGCTCGTGCCGCTGGGGATCATGGGGATCCTGAACTTCGCGCCGGTCGCCATCAACGTGCCGGAGACGGTATCGGTGACTTCCGTGGATCTCGCCGTGCATTTCGAGCAGTTGGCGTTTCGGATTTCCGCGCGGCAGGTGGCACAAGAGCACGGGGGATGAACAGGGCTGCGGGGCCAGAAGTAACTGGGAGAAACTGGCGGATGTGGTCTGAAGAAGACGACGAGCGCGATTTGCCCCAGGCGATGGACCTGGAGGACGACGACGGCGACTACGTGGTGGATTGCCTGTACTGCGGGCAGCAGATCCACGAGGATGCACCGCGGTGCCCGCATTGTGGGCAATGGCAGGATGCGGAGCACTCCCCGGCGACGCGACGGGCGGGCGGCTGGTTCTGGCCGGTGATGGTGGCCCTGCTGGTCGCGGTGATTCTGGTGATGTGGATGGGGCTGGGACGCTGGTAACACGGGGCGGAGGATTGCAGATGAGCTTTCCGATTCATCGTCCGCGGCGGTTGAGGATGCACCCAGGTCTACGGCGGATGGTGCGGCAGACGCGGCTGTCGGTCGAACGGCTGATCTGTCCACTGTTCGTGCGGTCGGGTACGGGCGTACGGCAGGAGATCCGCTCGATGCCGGGCCAGTACCAGTGGTCGGTGGACACTCTGGTCGAGCAGTGCCGCGAGCTGGCCGGTCTGGGCGTGCCGGCCGTGCTGCTGTTCGGCATCCCGACGCACAAGGACGCGGTGGGCTCGGAGGCGTATCGGTCGGACGGTATCGTGCAACGGGCGGTTCGCGCGGTGAAGGAGGCCTGCCCGGAGCTGGTGGTGATCACCGACGTGTGCCTGTGTGAGTATACCGATCACGGGCATTGCGGGGTGATCGCCGAGCGGCACGGGGTGCGGGACGTGGACAATGACGCCACGTTACCGCTGCTGGTTCGGGCGGCGGTGTCGCATGCCGAGGCGGGGGCCGACGTGGTGGCGCCGTCGGACATGATGGACGGCCGGGTGGGGGCGATCCGGCGAGGGCTGGACGAGGCGGGCTTCGCGCATCTGCCGATCATGGCGTACGCGGCCAAGTACGCGAGCAGCTTTTACGGGCCGTTCCGCGACGCGGCGGAGTCGCCTCCGCGGTTCGGCAACCGGCACACATATCAGATGGACCCGGCCAACGGGGACGAGGCTATGCGGGAGGTGGCCGCGGATATCGAGGAGGGTGCGGATCTGGTCATGGTCAAGCCGGCTGTGCATTACCTCGACGTGTTGTGGCGGGTCAAGGAGCGGTTCGGCCTGCCGACCGCGGCGTATCACGTCAGCGGCGAGTACGCCTGCCTCAAAGCGGCGGCGGCCAACGGCTGGATTGACGAGAAGGGCGCGGTGATCGAGAGCACCACAGCCATCGTGCGGGCCGGCGCGGATCTCGTGGTCACCTACTTCGCACGCGACCTGGCCCGATGGATCCGCGATGGGATCTAATAGGTGTCTGATCTCGGCGATATGGACACGCCTCGCTGTCCGCCCGGCTTCTGGAGCTGAATAGCCAGTCTTCTCCATGCGAGCGCGGTTCCCGACCCCTCGTAGCGGTCGCCACCTCCGCCGCGGCGGACAGGCTGTGGCGACCGGCGTGTTCCCGGTAGCGGTCGCCCCCCGCGGCGACCGGGGCGTTTGTCGCGTGATCAACCAGCGCCAAGCGCCAACGAGCGACAAACGTCGCGTGATCAACGAGCGTCAAGCGCCAACGAGCCCCAAGCGCAAGCGCGGGGACGCGGCGCGTCAGCGACGTACTCCAAACGCCCACTCGCCATCGCAAGCCAACGAGCCCCGAGCGCAAGCGAGCGGGGGGAGTCGAGAACGCACACGCTTCCCACGCTGCTCCGAGAGCAGTGCCACACTTCAGGGCTACCACGCGAAACACTGCTCACAGAGCAGTGCCACACG
>JAAYDF010000333.1 GCA_012729395.1 Phycisphaerae bacterium | reverse complement strand
GGGGGGGGGGGGGGGGGGGGGGGGGGGGCGAGCCACTGCCCGGATGAAAGAAAATACCTATAGTCTGAATGGTCTTCTTGACAGGGGTGATAAAGTGCGGTAGAGTGATAGTGGAGCGAGGCAAGCCGTCGCCTGAGGAGCCGGCGGGCGGAATGGAAGGCTGAAGGCGGTTGGTAGGGCAGTGGTTGGAGAGCCATGCACTGATTGGGGGCCGGGCCGACTGTGCGCGAGGCGGCGCCGGCGGGCATTCGATGGAGGAGCGACCATGAGAGTTAGCGCATTGGTGGCAAGTCTGGTATGGATGGCGGCGTCGCCGGCCATGTCGGCCGGGTCAGTGGTCGTGAGCCTGAATAATCCGGGCAGCACCACGCTGCACGCAATCACGGTCGAGCCCGGCGATACGTTCATCGTCGACATCAATGTTGAAAGAGACTACAATGTTGAGTGGGTACGTGTAGCGGCGACGGCCAGCAGCGTTGGCGTGTTCGACATTGTAGAGGTAACCGATAACCCGCCGTGGACAAGCCAGGGAACGGTTTCCTCGATGGTAGGCGCTCTCGACCCTACATCGGGGTTCAGCGTATTCACACACCCCAGGAGTCCATGGTGCGGCGTAATCGCCATGGCAAGCATTCAAATCGCCGTTGACGCCGAAACAGCGATCGGCACGTATGGGCTCGATACAGTGGACGTACGATGGGGCTTCAGCCCAACCATCGGGCTGGACTTCCCTGGAGTACCTGGCCCAAGCTTCCTGGTCCACGTTGTTCCGGAGCCCTCCTTGAGTGCAATGCTCGTCCTTTCGGGCTTGCTCGTATTTCGCCGTGGCCATTGACTCTCTGTTACGATTCTCTTGAGGATTCCATTTGTGAAACCCTGCGCTTCACTTGCCGCCATCGTTATCGGGCTTTGCTTTCCATTGGCCCTGGCTCGGGCTGAGATGACTTGGCGAAATGGCGATCGGCTACCTGATCCGATGACCCCAGCAGCGATCCATGCGAGGGTCGCCAACTGGACGGCCCAGAGCGCACAGGACGGTCCTCGTGACCGCCACGTGTTGGTGCGGTTTGCCGAGCCGGTTCTTCCGAAGCAACGGCAGACGCTTGCGAGCAAAGGCGTGGAGTTGCTGCAGCCGTTGGGTCAGAACGCCTTTTTCGCGAGGATTGACGCAGGGAAGCTTGCCCCGGCCGATCTGGAACGGGACCAGCGCATCTCATCGCTCCACGAGATTCACCCCAACTGGAAAATCCATTCGAGCTTCCATGTGGACAATCCTCCGTCTTGGGCCGTTGTTTCACGCAAGACTGATGGCCAGACCCCTGATCGGATGGCAGCTTACGTCATCCTACATTCGGACGTTGACCGAGGGAGCGTTCGCTCAGACTGGGCGCAGCGGTATGGTCTCATCGTGCGTTCGGAGTTGTGCTGGCTAAAAGGGGGCCGAAGCCATTGGCAATCGCATGAGGCCGCAATAGATGATTTCATGGCAATACGACCCCGAACGACCTTGGGCGGGCTGGCGTATCACGCGATGAACCGGGTCTCCGGCAGGCAGGCTCGGAAGCAGCCTGCGCCCGGTCGGCCGCCCGAAGAAAACACCAGAGAAGACGATAGAGGGTTTCGGACTCGGATGCCATTTCCCGAATGCCATTTTCGTCGCGGCCGATTCATTCGCCCGCCGTCTCGCGTCTGCAGTTGCCGCGTCCACCAGGCAAACGTCCCGCCGTTCAGTCCCCGCTGCCGACACAACTTCGCCTGGCTCAGTCCGCTCAGCGCCCACGCCGCCAACTGATCCGGCCAGTACCTCGCACGCTCCGTCATAAGACACCTTCGACGCCATCATCGCACCGGAGACGATTCGCTCAAGATGGACTTGGTCGAAGGTTCACGCAAGTATCACCTCACCTCAGGTCCAAAGAGCAACGAACGAAGCGAGCGGCGATATCAGTCTTTGCCAATACGGCATTCTCACCCGCGAGCATAGCGTGCCGCTGATCGCCGAGAAGCTTCGCGCTGCCGGTACACTGGCGGTGCCGGTATACGGGCAACAGCTCGGCCGTTTCATCTGTCGGTCGTGCCGGCGTGCTGGTCGGTCTGCAGAATGACTTCGCGCACTTGGCAGTCGATGCCTTGAATCTTCACATAGAGTATTGCCGGCCCGGCGCCAGCAGCCGCGAGGTACTTGTCCAAAGCGACCGTCTGCCACCCAGGCCACGACTTGCCGGAGCATTCCAGGGCGTATTGCCGGTCGTCGGTGGAGAGCAGAAGACTCCAGGCGTTAGCTCCATTGGCGCCGACGTTCATGCGCAATTGGCCGGATTTGGCGTTGCCCAGGTCGAAGCGATAGCCGAACTCGCTGCCGAATCGCACGCCATCGGCCGTGCATGATCTATCCGTCTTGAACAAGTACTGATGCTCGGGCCAGCTATTAGCGGCAAACTCGATAATCCTGCCGCTGGCAAGGCGGAGCGGCACATCGATGGGAGCCAAGGGCGTTTGGCCCACCATTCCGCGCACATGCAGAATGGCGAGCTCGCCCGCCATGGCGTTCTGAGCTGACAGCGTGGGCCGCCACACGACAAGTTGTGTTTTGCCCGAGGCCGTAGCAAAGGCAAGCTCATCTTCGGCAAGCGTCTGCTCTCTGTAACGCAATTCGAGTTGAAGGCGTCCTTGGGCTGGTGCTGAACTGTCATTGTGGATATTCAGGGGAAGCTCTGCGCCCCCGCCCAAGGCGATAAACGGCCGCGATGTCGTCGCTGGCGGAATGATGGACACCCACACATCGTGCGACATGGGGGTGCGCCGCACCGCTGGTACCGCGGGCCTTTTCGGAGCCGCGGCCACATTGAGATCCGCCATTGCCATGCCCCTCACAAACGCCGGGGCATGCGTCGCTTCGATCGTGACTTTGCCTTGTGCGGGCTGCAATTGGTGCACTTCGTCGTTGACGCCACAAAGCGAAAGCGGGCCGGCCGATGCAGTCATCTCGACCGCAATCGTGCCGGTGGCTGCCGGATTCCACAGGACCACCACCGGCTTGTCGCCTTGCGTGAACACGTGGGCGCGGACTCCCTCAGGAACCTCGCACGTGCCGCAGTAATGAGCTTGTGACAGTTCGGCGGTGAGCGCGCGGTAGGCATGAAACGCCGGTTTCGGCTTGCCGTCAACGTCGAGCAACCCGAACCCCGGGCTGCCCCAGTCCTTCACGCAGAACCAGAAGTACTTCTCTACCTTGAAACGCTCACGTACAGACAGCGATGTGACCATCGCTTGCACGAGCAAATTGGCTTGCTGCTGCGCATCGACGCCCTCAGCCAGGCTCCAACCCTGTTCCGTAATCCAGATTTCTTTGTCCGCGTCGCCGTGGCGATCCAGCAGAGCGCGACAGCCTTCGAGTCTTTCACGCATCCAGCCGTCGTTGAGTTGCGTGCCCCATTGGTATGGATGGACCGACATCACGTCGAAGAATGGCCCGCAGCCGAACTCATACAGGCGTTGCAGATAATCAATGTCCACACCGGCGCAGCCGATGGCGATGCGGCACTCGGGATCGGCCCGTTTGGCCGCCACGGCTGCCGTCTTGATCATCTGTGCATAGTCGGCCGCGCTGCCATTGAGGAAGCCGATGTTCGGCTCATTCCATATTTCCCACACTCTGACGCGGTGCTTGTAGCGCGAAACGCATGCATGCACAAAGCGGGCGAACGTGGCAAGGTCTTGCGGCGGATAGGCTGTAGCGGCAGCGTCTTCCGGGGCGCGCGAGGCCCATTTGGGCGTGTAGCCCAGGATTGGTAGCACGCTCACGCCCAGCGGATCGAGCATGTTCTTCAGCTCGTTGTCGGAACGCGACCAATCCCATGCGTCAGGCGATGGTTGAATATCGGGCCAGTTGCAGAACGCCGTTGCGCCCGCGCCCACGCGACACCATTTGACTCCGGCTTGATCCATCCCCGGCCACGGGCAGACAACCCCGAACGGGCTGTTTGACACGGCTTCCGGCTCCACGGCCGGCACGGCAGATGCGATGCTAAGCGTGCCAATGCACAAGCCCAAAATGGTCCAACGCCGCCCCGTCGAGTTCCACATGCCCATCAGCATCATACTGATCCGACCTTTCCCTGATAGCCCCCACCCGGCTACGTCGCCGGGCCTTGCCCAGGCATTGTACAATACCCCGACCCTCGCGCACCAAGCTGCCTGTCTTGTCGGTCGCGAACGATTAGACAAACGACCAAACGGGAGCGATCCGAATGCCATCAAGTTAGGCCGCATCTCTCTTCTTGAATTCGAGCGGCCTCGCGAACCACCCAGACTGCCGACTCACTGGATGGCCTTGCCATGAGCGCAGCTATACGAAGAGAGAAGAGCCTAGACCGCTGCAGCGTTGACTGACAGATAGGAAATGTGATTCCGCGAGGGCCGGCGACGTGGCCCCGGGGGTGGGGGGGGGCCGAGCGGCACAAGTGCCGTCTCTTGTCAGCCGGCGATCATCATATCCAGGGCGTACCATACCTGCATTGGTGGCTCCTCTCAGGACCAACGCGGAATGGGGGTATCTTGCGGGTGCATCCGGCGATCAGTGGCAGCGGTCGGATGCATCTGGTTTCCCGACGGAGGGGGGGCATCAGAGCCGGGGTCTGTGAGCCCGGTCCCGGCGTCACAGACGCCGGCTCTGACGGGTCAAGCCTGCTTGTGAATGCCACTCAATTCAGGATGCGCCCGGATCTTGCCCGGGAGGCGAGGAGGAACCATGAATCGACATCCCTGGACCCCAAGGGGTACCAGGAGCATGTTCCTGTCCGGAGTCGCTTGAGTCAATTGACGCAGGTCCGGTCGAGAGGCTGGCCCGAACCGCTGAGGCAGCCCTGGATCATGCCGAAATCGGATTGATCGACGTCGCTGTCGCCGTCGAGGTCCTTGTCCGGACATGACGACGACGGGGTCTGGTCTGGGCCGGATCGGCAGGGTAGGAACAACTCCATGTCCTGGCCATCGATATCGCCATCCCGATCGAAATCCATGAAGGCGACACTTCCGCCGGGCGATTGGATGATGGCGGCCAGCCGGCTTGCGACGTTGGCCGCTCCGGTGGGCGAAAAATGCACGCTGTCGCGCAAATCGGCCGGAGTGGAAATGGCCAGGCCTTCGATCACGTGGATATGGCGGTCCCCGGCCGCCTGTCGGGCGGCCACAAGATCGCGGACCGCCTGACGAAACTCCTCCCGGGCGGCGGTCTCGCTGCTGCCCACGGTCAGGGTGATGCAGTAGATCGCCAAGGTGGGGTGGGCTTGGCGGAGGTTGGTCAGGAACTGGGCGTAGTCCGACGCGAAAAGCGACACGTTGCCGGATGAGACGTGGTTCTGACCCCACAGGACGGTGGCGACGTCAAGCGGTTCATGATCGAGCATCGCGCCGAAACTGGGCGTGACCTTCGAACCTCCAACCCCGAAGTTGAAGACCTGCCAGCCCTTGGCTTCGGCCAGCAGCCAGGGATAGGTCTGATCGGTTCGCGGAACGGACGAGCCACCGTGCGTAATCGAATCGCCGAAGGCCGCGTAGCGCGGCCGGTGGTCCGATGGAACGGGGTACAGGGTCGCATTCGGTTCCAGGTACAAGCCCAGGAAGCTGAGCGATTCGTAGGGCGGGCAGAGAATGCGATAGCTCACGACCTGGCCGGGGTGATCGGAGATGAGGTCGATCTCACTCGTGCCGGGGCTGGCGCTCCAGACTCCGTTCTGGTAGATGGAAAACAGCCCGGGCACCTGGTACCCGGGCACCGCGGTAAATACGGCGGTCAGTCGGTTACTGTCGGTCCGGAATCGGACCGCGATGCCACTGGCGGTTCGGGCGATATCGGCCGAGAAAGTGCCTCCGGGTGCGCCCAGCATCGCATCACTGAACCGCTGAAGGATCGTGGCGTCCGGGCCGGACTTGGAGAAGAGGGTCCCTTCGATCTGGACCCGCCCGTCATCGGGTGCGATGGAGGGAACCTGTGAAGGGTCGCGGAATCGCACCGCATCCGCGATGACATAGGATGGGTTGGCGTTGTTGCTGAGTCGCACGCAGCCGGCGGTGCCGGCCTGGAAGGAGTAGGTGCCCAGCGAGACCCAGGAACGGCCATTGATCTGCTGATTGACCGGCACCACGGTGCTGCCATCCCGATGCTGGACGGTGAAGGGCGAGTTGTCGGCCCGGTTGGTCCCGGCCACGTAGTTGACGGAGACCTCATAGATGCCGTCCGCGGGCAGGTTCGGCCGCCATTCGACTTCCCCGAGTGCTCCACCCGTGGAGGTGGTACTGCGAAAGAGGTAGTGGTCCCCATAATACCCGGGGGCGGCGGCGCTGGTCGCCCAAGTGCCCGAGAGAATCTGAAACTCCGGACTGGCGTCGTCCAGGATGATCATCTGCCCGCTGACCGTCGCGGCCAGGGCGACCACGAACAAGCCCACGGTTGTTTGGAGCTTCACCCCCAACATGATGCTTCCTCCACGGCCATTGTACTGGCAAGCAGTCAGCGATTCCACGCGGCCCGTGGACGCGGAAGATGGGGCCTCGCGGGGAGCCATCACTCGGGCTGCGTCCGTGGTCCCATGACGCGAACCACGAGAGCCAGACACCGGAATGGCGGGGAATCGAAGATTCGCGGTGGCGGAATGATCGCCCGGGTGACCCACGCGGCCCGCGCCGTGCACTGAAACCGGCGACGTAGCGAGCATTGGCTTTGGACTTGGCCTGACTTTCGTGGAGTCAATCTGCGCAGGTTCGATACTGATAGGAAATTCGATTCCGCGAGGGCCGGCGGCGTGGCCCCGGGCGTGGGGGGGTTATTGTCTCTTGTACGCCGATGGATTTGCATCCACTTGCTTGAAGAAATAGTCAAGATCATATGAGGCAGCCTTATTGGCTTCCTGACGAAACGTCTGAGCTCGCTCATTCATGCCACGCTGGACGTAAAAAGCGTAGATATCGCGCGGCTCCGACGAAGAGTAGTTGCCCACTTTTTCCATGGCGTCAAGATAGCGGTTAAACTTGCCGGAACGGATCTCGTCACCGGATCTGGCTTGCAGGAATCGGAAGAGGATTTCCCAGGCGGTGAATGCCGGGATCTGCCCACCCCAAAACTGTTTCGGTTCCGTTTTCCTTTCCACGGCCGTCGCCAGGGCGTCGAGGTATTCAGCCGGTTCCTCATGGGCCAGCGCCACAAGAAACAGCGGCTTGAACTCCTCATTCTCCAAGTTCGCCCGGAAGATCGCGGCAACGGCCTCTTCCTTCGGCGAGAAGGACAGCAAGCTCATCGCGGCCGCCTGACGGACCTTGAACTCGTTGTCCGCAAGGAGCCTCACCAGCACGTTTGCCAGCTTGGCCTGTTGGGCAAAGCCGATGGCATGGGCCACGCACCTTCGCACGTTCGGCGCGGGGTCGTTGCCCATTGCCGTCAGGTGCCTGGATGCCTCCGGACCGGGGAAGTCCGCTAGCAGCAAGACAGCCGAGGCGCGGACTGCCGGGCTGGAATCGGTCAGCCATCGCCCGATGGGCTCTTTGAGCGACGGCTCGCGCGCCAGCCCTAGCGCGCGGATCGCCATCGTCCGTGTGCCGTCGGGTGCCTTGCCGTCGGCCAACGCGACGAGATCCTTCCAGTAGAGTCCCCCACCGAGGTTCCCCATCTTGGGGTCCATCGCGCCAATGCCCGGGGCCTTGGCACTGCCCACGGCTGTCAGCCAGTGGAGTGTCCGTTCATCGGACATGTATGGATTGTGCGAGCCAACCAGACCGATGGCTGCCTGAGCGATATTGGATTCGCGATTGACCATCAGCCCTTGCACGGCCGCCAGCACGTCTTTGCGATCGAAGTCCGACAAGCCGCCGAGTGGCAGCGAATCGCCCGCGCTCATCTGGTCGAGTTGGCCGAGGGCGTAGACCGCGTCGCCGACATTGTCGCTGGTGAGCGTCGCCGTTAGCTCTCGCCACAGAACCTCTTTGGTCGTCTTGCCCGCTACGGGCTTGGTATCAGCGCAACGAACGACGCCCTGATCTCTTTGGATCTTGTGGTACATCCAGAGTTGGCGGAAGATGCCGGCGGAGCCGCCCCTCTTGGCGAAAACCACGTAAGCCTTGCCGGACTCGAAGTGATAATGCTGCGGCTCGAAACTGCGCCCGTACGGTTGTTGGCGATCCTCATCGTAGTGCCGGAAGATCAATTGGTCGCCCGTCTTATCACCTTTGATGATGGAGATGATCTTGAATTGCGTTTCCCGAACGATGAAGCCGCCGTACGGTTTGAACCAGTCGTCCTGCGCCGGCCCGCTGGAAACCGCCGTGCCCTTGAAGATAACGTCTGCTTCCGAGGTCAACTTGTCCAGGCTCAATGCCGGTTCCACCAGGTATCCGTACGTCATCCCCGCATAAACCAGCAGAACTGTCAAAAATGTGGCCGTGGTTCTCATACGTCACGCGCTCCGTGTATTTGCAGACACTGGCTCATCTATCACAGTTAGACGCTAGATAGACCGACTTGGTTCCCGTCCAAAGAGAGTAAAGAGCCGTGAATTCAAGCGGCCTCGCGAACCACCCAGACTACCGACTCATTGGATGGCCTTGCCATGAGCGCAGCCATACGAAGAGAGAAGAGCCTGGACCGCTGCAGCGTTAACTGACTGATAGGGAATTTGATTCCGCGAGGGCCGGCGGCGTGGCCCCGGGGGTGGGGGTTTGGGGGCCGGGGGGCGTTCGGCGAACCCTGCCGGCCCTCCGGGCTTTCCGTTCCCACCGGTGGTCAGGTGCTTTGTGCCCATTTCGCGGAGCCATCCCATCGTTCCGCGCGTCAGTGGACCGTTCACGGGCAATATGTAGCGCAGTATACCCCCTGGCCCCGACTTGTTCAAGCCAGAAATTGAGAATTTCCGTTTGGGTTCAGGGCTCCCAAGGCAGTTCGGTTTGCTCAATGGCCTCGCGCCGGAGGTGCTCCAGGAAGTCGGGATCGACCTCGTAGGTGATTCCAGGTTCCGAAGCGGGGCTCGACATCGCCACGCGAGAACCGCTCGAACCGCTTACGCCAAACCGCCAACTTTCGGGAATCCGTTGAACGAGACATTCAGACTCTCCTGTGCATGCGCACCTGCCCAACCAACATGCACGCCAGGATAGTCACCCCGTCAGTAATGGTTCTGGTGGGCGCTCACCGAGACTTCGGTCCGTTGGTCTCGGCGTGCGGGCTTCCTCAGCCGTTCCCGCGCACCACAAAGAATTCACAAGCATAGTAGTCTGAGAATCTACAGTGCATTGACGGCTCCTGCGGTTATCGTGTCGAATGCACACCGAGATGACGCCGAGTAGCATTGACTCCTGCTCTTTGATGAGTGACGCCGCCCCGTCCGCAGGCAAAATGCCGCTCTAGCAATTCAGGTACTTCTGAACCAGATCGCCAATGGCTGCAACCCTTTGCTCATCGGGCAATGCAAAAAGGCGCTCACTCAGACCGGAGTCTTCATAGCCCCGGAGTTTTTTGACCAGTGAATCAAGCACTCTCTGCGGGAAAACGCCTGAATCAAGGTAGATCTCCTTCTGCTTCTCGAGTGCTGTAGCGGAGTCTGCACAGCACATCGGCAGTTGCTTCAGTCTCTTCGCAACGGATTGATGTTCTTCGTGGAAAATATTCACGTTCACATAGGTGTCTTTTGCTTTCTGCAGAGCATCGTTATCTGTGAGACCGTGAGTAACAGCGGTCACGAGACCGGCAAGCAACAGGTAGGTATCGGCAGATCCGTCAGGACAGCGGAATTCGAATGTCTGTTTTTCGTTTGTGTTGAGTTTTGCCGCTTCGCTTCCGGGATTGGCAATGACCGTCATTTGCGAAGCGGCACCAGTCCAGCCCAGCGGAACGCGGACAAGTACCGAACGGTTGCGGTCGCCCCAGCAAATGTTGGTGGGTGCTTCCTGGTGCGGTACCAGACGCAGATAGCTGGTGGGAACCGTGTTTCCGAATGCGGTAAGCGAAGCGGCCAAATCCATGATTCCGGCAATTGCCCTGCGGGACACATCGCTCAGACCGTTTTCATCGCCGGTAACACTCACACCGTCTTTCAGCAGCTTCATGTGAATATGCAGCCCGCTTCCGGCTTTGCCTACAGTAATCTTTGGGGCGAAACTCAGCGACACGCCGTATTTATGGGCCAGGCTGCGGAGAATCCATTTCCCGAGAACCAGCTGTTCTGCAGCCTCTTCAACATCAGTCGGCAGAAACTCAATTTCATTCTGCTCGTAATTGTAGTACTCATCACTGAAATTGCCTACCTCGGAGTGTCCGTACTTGAGGGTTCCGCCCATCCGGGCGATGTTCAGCATGGCTTCTTTGCGGAGATGCTCCCATTTTGTGAACGGAGCTGATTCGTGATAACCTTTCTGGTCAACTGCCTCGAACAGGGCTTCCCGCTTGCTGATGACATAGTACTCCAGCTCACCCATGGCATGCATGGAGTAACCTGTCTTGTTCACCAGGTTTGCATGAGCACGAATAAGAATGTTCTCCGGGCTCATCTCCAGAGGATTCCCATCCTTGTCGAAATAGCGGCAGAACATGCCAAGCGTTGGAATGTCGCCGAATGGGTTGATGAACGCGGTCCTGAATTTCGGCACAACATACAAATCGCTCGCTCCGCTTTCCATGAAAGGGAAAAGGGAACTTCCATCGACGCGCTCGCCCGAAAGCAGCAACTGGCGCAGCTGTTCTTCGCCTGATACAACAAACGTCAGGGTCTTTATCCTGCCATCTCCTCCCGTGTAGTGAAAATCCAGCATCTGGATTTTTGATTCAGCAATGAAAGCAATGATGTCGTCCACGGTGAATTCCTTCGGATGTTTCTCCAGGAATTTCACCAGCGGGTTCGGGCATAACTGAACCTTTGATGAGACGTCGCTTTCAGGCGACGCGGGTACCGACCCGCTGCAACCGGTCCGAGGGAGCTTTTTCATGGCGGAATTGTAGCAGGATCGGGCTGGTGACGTCCAGTCCCGCCTGCCCCCCTGCAGGCTCTGCGCACTCCGCACGACAAAGGACTCATGGCTCTTCAGCAGAGTCTATGGGTGAACTGGGGCTCTGCCCCAGACCCCCGGGATTTTCGGAGGCATGGCTCCGGTGTCCGAGGGCGGGGGTAAAGAGACCCCGCTTGGTTGAGCAAGTGGGGTTCGGCGCCATCGGCGCACTGTCGGCCGGGTTATCCCTTGTCAGGTTGCGTCCCCGCAGAGCCTGGCTCCGTTTGGCCCGGCGGGATGGTTGTATCGGCGGAGCGATGGAGGTGGCAGCGAGGCGGGCGCAGTAAAGCAGGTTCCCTGGGGCGATGGCAAGCGGCACCTGACCCGGGCGTATGCGGTGTTCCTGGCGACCTGGGCGCGTCGGCTGAGCTGGAAGGAGGTGGCGACGATCTTCCAGGTCAGTTGGGAGAAGGTCTACCGCTCGGTGGCCTGGGTGGTGGAAAATGGGCTGGAGCATCGCCACCTGGACGGCATCACGGCGATCGGCGTGGATGAGGTCCAGTTCCAGAAGGGGCATCGCTATTTGACGGTGGTGTACCAGATCAACGCCGGATGCCGACGGCTGCTGTGGGTGGGCCAGGATCGCACCACCAAGACGTTGCTGCGGTTCCTCAAGATGCTGGGTCGAGAGCGGACGGCGGCCCTCGAGTTCATCTGCAGCGACATGTGGCAGCCGCACCTGAAGGTGATCGCCCCGAAGACCGGCCAGGCGATCCACATTCTGGACCGCTTCCACATTACGATCTCAAGAGCGTGCGGGGCTGCCTGCTCAAGCAGAGCTTCCAGTTACTCTGGGAGTACGCCTCACCCTATTGCGCCGGCCGATTCCTAGATGGCTGGGTCGCCCGGGCAATGCACAGCCGGCTAGAGCCGATCAAGAAGGTGGCTCGCAGCATTCGCACGCACCGCGAGCTGATCCTCAACTGGTTCAAGGCGAAAAAGGAGCTCAACAGCGGGATCGTGGAGGGCTTGAACTACGGAAATCAAACTGACGATCAGAAAAGCGTACGACTATCGGGAGCCGAAAGTGGCGGAAGTCGCGATCTATCATGCACTTGGACAGCTACCCGAGCCTGTACTCGCCCACAGATTCTGCTGAGGAGGCATCGGATCAGGCCCCACCGAGGCGGCCTGCAAGAACCTGACGCTACGGCTCAAGCGGACCGGCATGAAGTGGGACACCGACCACGCTGCAGCCCTGATGAACTTGGTCGCCCTGCGGCAGAGTGGCCAATGGGATCTGTACTGGCGGACAAGACAAACCGCCTGATGCCAAAAAAGCTGGCCACACCCCTTGAAGTTCTCCCGGACATTGAATAGCATCACATCCTTTCAACGTGGCGGACAACCAGTAGGGCAACGAAGCCAGCAAGCGGAAAGGATGGGGGCGTTTATGATGGACAAGTCTTACAATCCCTTCGAGGTGGCTCAGTCGCAATTTGATCGCATTGCCGGGCTTCTCAGCCTCGACGAGGGGACAAAGGACATCCTTCGCGGGAACTTGCGCGAGTACCACGTCAGCATTCCGGTCAGGATGGATGACGGGAAGATAAAGATCTTCCGCGGTTTCAGGGTACAGCACAACGACGCGCGCGGACCGGCCAAGGGCGGCGTGCGCTTCCATCCGATGGAGACGATCGATACGGTGCGGGCGCTGGCCATGTGGATGACCTGGAAGACGGCGGTGGTTGACATCCCGCTCGGCGGGGGTAAGGGCGGGGTCATCTGCGATCCGCACCACCTCAGTATGCGCGAGCAGGAGCAGATCTGCCGCGGCTGGGTCCGCCAGCTTGCCAACGCCATGGGCCCCTGCCAGGACGTGCCGGCACCCGATGTCATGACCAACGGCCAGCACATGCTCTGGATGCTCGACGAGTTCGAGGTGGTTCGCGGCGAACGACTCCCGGGCTTCATCACCGGCAAGCCGGTCGGCATGGGCGGTTCGCTTGGGAGAAAGGAGGCCACCGGTTACGGTCTCGTCTTCACGCTGCGCGAAGCGCTGAAGGAACTCGGCATCCCCATCGCACAGACAACGGCGAGCGTCCAGGGATTCGGCAACGTCGCCCAGCACGCCATCGAGCTTTACCAGATGCTTTCGGGCCGGGTCACATGCGTTTCCTGCTGGGATCAGGCAGAGCAAACTTCCTACAGCTTTATTAAACGCGATGGGGTCGATCTGGGCAAACTCCGCGAGATCACCGACCGGTTCGGCGGCATCGACAAGAACAAGGCCCAGGCGCTGGGCTACCAGGTGGCCCCCGGCGGTGCCTGGCTCGAACAGGAGGTTGACATTCTGATCCCCGCGGCGATGGAGAACCAGATCACCGCGGCGAATGTCGCTTCAATCAGCGACCGGGTGAAGATCATCATCGAAGGCGCGAACGGACCGACAATGCCGGAGGCCGATAAGGTCATTGATGCCCGCGGCATCCTGCTGGTTCCCGATCTGCTCGCCAACGCCGGGGGCGTGACCTGCAGCTACTTCGAGCAGGTCCAGTGCAATATGAACTTCTTCTGGGAGAAGGCCGAGGTCCTTGGCCGGCTGGACACCAAGATGACCATGGCCTTTGAAGCCATCAACGTGTTGGCGAAGACACGAAAACTGACTCTCCGCGACGCTGCCTACGTCATCGCCGTCGGGCGCGTCGCCCAGGCGTGCCGGGATCGCGGCTGGGTGTAGAAACGGCTCCCGGTTCCGGAGGGACACGCGGTTCCCTGCCCGTGGAGCCGGGACGGGGGTTGCGATGGTCGATGGCAAGAGCGCGGCCGAGGATTTGATCGGCTTCTACCGCGAGCGGGAGAAGGAACTCGAGTGCCTCTACCGCATCGAAGAGCTGCTTGCCGAACACAATGCCCCGCGCGGTGAGGTTTTCCGCAAGGTCGTCGAAACAATTCCCACGGGCTGGCAGTATCCACAATCGTGCTGCGCAAGGATTTCGGTCGGGTCCGACGCCTACCAGATCCCCGGGTTCGTGGAAACCTCATGGGCGCTGGCGGCCGACATCATCATCGATGGCAAGAAGGGCGGCGAGATCCGCGTATGCTATACGCGGGCGATGCCGCCCGTCGACGACGGCCCCTTCCTGTTGCAGGAAAAGCGATTACTGCGAACCATTGCCGACCGCCTCGGTTCCTTTATCCGCCACCAGGAACTGATCGAGGTGGCCCAGAGAACCCCGGCGGACCGACCGCGCGAGGAAACGCGGGAGTGGCGTGTGGTGCTCAATCTGCTTCACCACACCGACATCGGCCTCTTCGGCCGAGTCTCGCAGAAAATGCTCAATCACCTTTGCTGGAGCGGCGTAGCCGAGGCGGAGCGGCTGCGGCACGCCTTGATGCCCGACGATCTTGACTTTGAGTGCGGCTCGGATCTGGAGGCCAACAAACCTTACCATCTTCAGTCGCTGGAGATCACCGATCAGTTGAGCGACCGGATCTTCCAGATCGCCGCGGACCGGTACACCGGCGAGCAGCTCCTGGCTTACCTCCGCAAGTGGATCCAGGACGACAAGCTCGGCTACCTGACCCGCGTCAGCAATCGAAACCTCGCGCTCACCGACGTGCTCGCGGCGCTCCGGCGATTCCGCGAAATGTCACCCGCCGGCAGTGGTCTCGCCCCGGCCACGAGAGAAGGTCTGCGCGTCTCGCTCACCACCCGGTTTCTCTCGCAGCAACCGCGCTTCATTCGTATCGCCAAGGATTCGCTCGACATCTGTGATTTCTTCGAGATCGTCGACCGGATCCTCTACTCCCCCGACAGCCACGGACAGTTGGGCGGGAAGAGCGCCGGGCTATTTCTCGCGCAACAGATCATACGGAAGTGGAGCGCCGCCAATCCGTTGCTGACGAACGTGAAATTCCCCAGGAGCTGGTACATCACCACCGACACGCTGCTCGCGTTTCTGCGCTACAACAATCTCGATGACGTCATCGAGCAGAAGTACAAGGACCTCCGCCAGGTCCGGCGCGAGTACCCGCACGTGGTGTTGACCTTCAAGAACAGCCGCTTCCCTCCCGAGATCGTGCGGGGGCTCTCCATGGTTCTCGACGAACTGGCGGGCGCGCCGCTGATCATCCGTAGCTCGAGCCTCCTCGAAGACAGCGAAGGCAGCGCATTCTCGGGCAAGTACAAAAGCCTTTTCCTGGCCAATCAGGGCAGCAAACGGGAGTGTCTCGATGCCCTGCTCGACGCGATCGCGGAGGTCTACGCCTCGACCTACGGCCCCGATCCGATCGAGTATCGGGCGGAACGCGGGCTGTTGGACTTCAGGGAGGAAATGGGGATCATCATCCAGGCGGTCATCGGCGCCCGCGTGGGAGACCACTTCCTTCCCGCGTTCGCGGGCGTCGCCTTCAGCCGCAACGAGTTCCCGTGGTCGCCGCGCATCCGCCGCGAGGATGGGTTGCTCCGGATGGTCCCCGGTCTCGGTACACGGGCCGTGGACCGCGTGAGCAACGACTATCCCATCCTGGTCGCACCCGGACAGCCGGGGCTGCGCGTCAATGTCGCGGAGGAGGAGGTGCTGCACTACGCTCCCAGGAAGCTCGACGCCATCAATCTGAAAACCAACACCTTTGAGACGATCGAGGCCCGCGAGCTGCTCCGCGCCTGCGGCGCCGAGCTGCCGTTGGTCCACCGCTTGGTTTCGATCCACGACGGCGGCGGCCTGCGCAGGCCCGTCGGCATGAACATAGATTTCGAACACGACGATCTGGTCTTCACCTTCGACGGCCTGATCCACGAGACGCCGCTGCTGAACGAGCTTCACGCGCTTCTCGCTCTGCTCGAGGGAGAGCTCGGGACGCCCGTCGACCTCGAATTCGCCCACGACGGCAAGGATTTATACCTGCTCCAATGCCGGCCGCAGAGCTACTCGCCGGCCGGTTCACCCGCGCCAATTCCCAAGGAAATCCCCGCCGAGAACATCGTCTTCTCGGCGAACCGGTATGTATCCAATGGTTGTCTGCCTGCCATCACCCATCTCGTCTACATCGATCCGTTCAAGTATGGCGAGCTTCCCGAGCGCGACGACCTGATCTCCGTGGGACGCGCGGTCAGCCGCCTCAATAAGCTGCTGCCAAGGCGGCAATTCATCCTCATGGGCCCCGGCCGCTGGGGGAGTCGGGGAGACATGAAACTTGGCGTGAGGGTCACCTACTCCGACATCAACAACACCGCCGCCTTGATCGAGATCGCGCGTCAGAAGGGCAATTACATGCCCGATGTCTCCTTCGGCACCCATTTCTTTCAGGACCTGGTGGAGGCCCGGATCTGCTACCTCCCCCTCTTTCCCGACGACCCGGTCGTCGCGTTCAACGAGCGGTTTCTCCTTGGCGCGCCGAATCTCCTTCCCACGCTCCTGTCCGAGTTCACCCGCTTGGCCGACGTCGTCCGGGTCATTGACGTCTCTCAGGCCGCCGAGGGCAAGGTACTACAGCTTCTGATGAACGCTGACCTGGCAGAGGCCGTCGCCGTGCTGGCCGAGCAGTCGTCCATCGAGCAACTTGCCGAGCCCGGAGGCGGCGTCGCGCCCCGCGTCCCCGACCGGTTCTGGATCTGGCGGCTCCGCGTCGCCGAGCACATCGCCTCCCAACTCGATCCCGAGCGATTCGGGGTGGTCGCGCTCTACGTCTTCGGCAGCACAGAGAACGCGACCGCCGGCCTCGGCAGTGACATCGACCTCCTCGTCCACTTTCGTGGAGACGCGAGGCAACGCAACGACCTCCTGTTGTGGTTTGAAGGCTGGAGCCTCTGCCTCGATGAAATGAATTACCTGCGGACGGGGTACCGGACGGGCGGCCTGCTCGATGTGCATCTGGTGACCGACGAGGATATCGCCAAGCGGACCGGCTTCGCAGCTAGGATCGATGCCGTGACCGACCCAGCACGCCGGCTGCCGCTCATGAAACGCGGGTAGCAGCTCCACATCCGCAAGTGTCTTGGCCAGGTATTCTTCCGCCCCCGTCTTGGCGGCTTCAACGGCCCCCTCGATCGTGGGGTGGTCGGTCACCATGACCACTTCGGTGTCCCGGTGGTTCGCCCGAACGTGGCGAACCAGGTCAATGCCGATGACTCTCGGCATTCTCAGATCTGTTACCACCAGGTCGACCGGAGAGGCATTGAGGATCTCGATTGCCCCGGAGCCTCCGGATGCGGTGAAGACGATATATCCTGCGGCAGTCAGGTTGCGCTGCAATACCTCGACCGTGTGGAACACATCATCGACGACCAGAATCGAGGCCCTTCTGTCCGCTGATGTCATCGGTGCTTTCTCCGTCCGCCCTCTCACCCATGTTCAATGGAAGCTCGATGTCGAACCGGGCACCGTGCCCTGGTGTCCTGCTTCCGTCGGAATCGGAGAAACCCGCCGTCTGGGTTACGGAATAGGGTTGTATCAGACGGAGGATGGTGCGATGTCGAGAGAGCGGCGGAATTACAGTGGGGTTGAGAAGGTCGCCATTCTGCGGGAGCACCTGATCGAGAAGGTGCCGATCTCGGAGGTGTGCGAGAAACACGGGGTTCCGGTGACCCTGTTCTACGCCTGGCAGAAGAAGCTGTTCGAGGAGGGAGCGTCGATCTTCGAGGGCGGCGGCAAGGGCCGGCTGAAGCGTCAGGAGGAGGCTCAGGCTCGCAAGATCGAGGTGCTGGAGGCCAAGGTCCGGGAGAAGAACGAGGTTCTGGCCGAGCTGATGGGCGAGCACATGGCGCTAAAAAAGGTCTTGGGGAGATCTGAAGGCTGGGTGGGTGGCCCATGACGTGCGTGACGAGGTGGTGGACTTTGTGAACCGCGGGTCGCGTCGGACGGAGGTTGCGGTGGTTCGGATGGTGAACTGGCTGGGCGTGAGTTCGAGCACGTTCTACGACTGGCGGAGCCGGCATGGGAAGGTGAACGAGCACAACGCCTGGGTGCCGCGCGACCACTGGCTGGAAGACTGGGAGAAGGCGGCGATCCCGGACTTCGAGCGGGATCATTTGCGGGAGGGCTACCGGCGACTGGCGTTCATGATGCTGGACGCGGACGTGGTGGCGGTGAGCCCGTCGAGCGTGTATCGGGTGCTCAAGGCCGCGGGCCGGCTGGGGTGCTAGAACCGCAAGCCGTCGCGTAAGGGAACGGGGTTCGAGCATCCGCTTCGACCGCATGAACATTGGCATGTAGACGTGTCGTACATCAATGTTTGCGGGACATTCTACTACCTGTGCAGCCTGCTGGACGGCTACAGCCAATACATCGTGCACTGGGAGATCCGCGAGACGATGAAGGAGGCCGAGGTGGAGTTGATCATCCAGCGGGGCCGGGAGAGGTTCCCGGGGGTGTATCCGCAGATCATCCCGGACAACGGGCCGCAATTCATCGCCAAGGACTTCAAGGAGTTCATCCGGATCTGCGGGATGACCCATGTGCGGACGTCGCCTTACTATCCGCAGAGCAACGGAAAGCTGGAGCGGTGGCACAAGTCGCTCAAGAGCGAGTGCATCCGGCCGGGGACGCCGCTGAGTCTGGAGGATGCCCCGCGGCTGGTGACCGACTTCGTGGCCTATTACAACACCGTCCGGCTGCACAGTGCCATCGGCTACGTGGCCCCTGTTGACAAGCTGGCCGGCCGTGAGCCGGTGATCTTCGCCGAGCGGGACCGCAAGCTGGAGGAGGCTCGCCAACGGCGAGCGGCTCAACGGGCAGCGGCTAGGCCTGAGGCCTGCGAGCCCATGATCGCGGCATCGTGTTTCACCGCCGGCGGGCTTGCAACGGCGATGACCGAAGGGGATAATGTCAGTTAGCCGGTGAAACGGAAGCGGGCTCTGGAGGCGTCCAACCCGCCAGGGACAGCCGGTCGGGTTTGCGACGAGTGGTCACGGGGGACGGAGATCGCGATCCGCCCCCCGACCCTTTCCCACCATTCGGAGCATTTCCCTATGCCTCCAAAAACACAGAGTCCGGACGGCGGGAATGTTTCCGTAAAGCGCGTGACCTTACTCTCCAATTCAGGCTGAACCAGGACAGCTTCCGTTAACAGGAGAACACACATGATGAAGATCCTTGGTATGGCGATGCTCGTGCTCGGGATGTTTTTTGCTGTGGTTGGCTGCGATTCA
Source organism: Phycisphaerae bacterium (assembly GCA_012729395.1). Lineage (GTDB taxonomy): Bacteria > Planctomycetota > Phycisphaerae > UBA1845 > PWPN01 > JAAYDF01. Next base: position 8,942 of record JAAYDF010000333.1, on the reverse strand, counting down.
GAGGAGTCAACCGCACAGGCACAGCAGGCCAGCCCGCGCGGTACCGCCGGAGCCAAAGGACTGTGCCTGGACTTAGGCAACAAGGTGACGATGAAGCTGGTGCAGATTCCGGCGGGGAAGTTCTCGATGGGCAGCCCCGAAACCGAGAAGGATCGCAAAGAAGATGAGACCCAGCACGAAGTGACGATCAGCAAGCCGTTCTATATGGGTGTGACCCATGTGACGGTGGACCAGTTCGCGGCGTTCGTGAAGGACAGCGGCTACAAAACCGACGCCGAGAAGGCTGGCTCGTCATTGGGCATTGAGAACCGCGATGGCGTACTCAGCCCCAAGAAGATGGACGGCTGCTCGTGGCGTAATCCGAGTTTCAATCAAAAGGGTGATCATCCTGTGGTGCAGGTTAGCTGGAACGACGCCAAAGCCTTCTGCGATTGGCTGTCGAAGAAGACCGGCAAGACCGTTGCGCTGCCGACGGAAGCACAGTGGGAATACGCCTGTCGTGCGGGAACGAAGACGGCGTATCCGTGGGGCGACAACCCGGATGACGGAACAGGCTGGGCCAACGGCGCTGACCAGAGCTTCAAGAAGACGGTACCCAACGCCCCCGCCGGAATGAAGGTCTTTAACTGGGACGACGGGTTTGTGTATACTTCCCCGGTGGGGAGTTTCAAGGCCAATGCCTTTGGGCTTTATGACATGATCGGCAACGTGGGGCAATGGTGTGGCGACTGTTACGGGAACTGCGAGAAAGGCGCGGCCACGGACCCCACGGGAGCGGGCACCGGCAGCTACAACCACCGTGTGCATCGCGGCGGGTCGTGGTGCAACGGTCCGACGGTCTTCCGTTCGGCGTACCGCAACCTTGGCTACGCCCCCGGCCGCCGCGAGGTCAACATCGGCTTCCGGGTGGTGGTTGTGGTCGGTCGCGTGGACTAATCTGTCTTTTCCCGCCAATCCTCGATCCGCCTCCACGAAACTTCCTCATCGCCTAGGTCATAAACTCCCGTTCTGGGCGGAAAAGAAACGTCTTCTGCTACTTGACTAGGTCGTCACCATGATCTCCTTGGGACGACCCCAACCACTCAGGCGAATCGTCAATCATTAAGGTCTTAACGACAGGACGAAAAGCGGCGTTGCGACCCAAGGGAGGCATCTGTCAGGTCCCTTTGGGCCCGCTGGGTTGAGAAAAACAATACTCCGAAATGGTTGGGTGTAATGAAGTGGCGGTGGTACAATGCGTGGAGAGTAAAAGGGGCCATCACTGATTATTACGGCATGAAACCACGGCCTCTGGCCGTGGTCGATTACTGGCATTCGTTTGGGTCGATGGTATGTTCCTGGCCATGCCGCGAACTGCCAGAGCGATTGAGATTGGGAACCGGACAGGTTCGTTTGTGGAATGCGGCATCGCTGATCCCGTGGAGCAGATGGTTTAGCGAGGGGCGCCACCCGGGGACTTGCGTCCCCGGCTCGCTTGCATGATTCGCGACCGGCTACGAGAGCAGATTTGTCACTCTTGCGACTTGCGTCCCCGGCTTGCTTGCATGATCCGCGACCGGCTACGAGAGCAAATTCGTCACTCACGCGACTTGCATCCCCGGCTCGCTTGTGGTGAGCGACGTATACAGCGGTCACCACGTTGCGGCTGGACATCGCTCCCGGTGCGGGCTCCGTTCGCCTGCTGCCCGCCGACGCCTACGCCGTCGACGCCACCGGCTCGCTGATCCTCCTGACCCCCGGCCCGGCGTTGGAGATCACCGTAGACCAAGAGTGACCCCGGACACCATCAACAAGTTGACTCGATCCTGACGGCAACAAGTTGCCTTGGTCCTTACGTCAATGAATTGACTCGGTCCCATGACGTCAAGAAGTTGACTCGGTCCGCCGTCAACGAGTTGACTTGGTCCCATGACGTCAACCAGTTGACTGGGTCCTGACGGCAACAAGTTGCCTGGATCATCCCGCGAGGGAGCGCGGTTGTTCGTCGCACGTTGTATAATGGCGTGCAGCCCGCGACGGGGGCGGCGGCGAGTCGCCCCGCCCGGTGCGGCAGTCGATGTGTTGGAGGCTTCCCATGACGCGCTATCGAATCAGTCTCTCGGTTCTCGCGGTGATCGGGATCACGCTGCTGGCCGGATGTCCCTTCTCGCCCGAGGCGACAACCTATCTGGGTGTTGAAGTCCAGGATGTCACGGTCACGGGGCTGGGAGGGGTGCTGGTCACCCAGCAGACTCAGAACGCGGGGCTAAACCCTGATCGTCTCCTGGCCAATGATATCATTGTATCGGTCACTCCGCTCGACGGGCAGCAAGTCGCGGTATCCAATGTCGCCGCCCTGCGCCAGGCCCTGGCCAAAGTGTCTGTGGGTAGAATGGTCCAGGTGAATGTCTACCGCCCGGCGTTCGCCAACGACGGTACCCCGATTCGCGGCTCCTACAAGGATCTCCTGACGCTGATTCTCCAGGTCGACCCGACCAGCGGCGGGGTCCCGACCTTCCTGGGCCTTCACGTCACCGAGAACGCCGGCACCGGCGTGCGGATCGTCGCGGTTCCCGAGGATACCAGCACCGTGGGGGGGATGCAGGTCGGTGATGTGATCGTGGCCCTGGACTCGACGAGCATCACCTCTGTGGACGGCTTCCGCGCCGTACTGGCCAAGGCCAACCCGGGCGGTCAACTGACCTTCAAGTACCGCCGGGAGGGGTCAGCGGATGATCTGACCACTCCGGTGAGCATTGGAGCCGAAGCCAATCGGGATCTCCCCTTGGTGGGGCTCACCGTGCAGGAGCTGACGACCGCCTTGGCCAAATCGTGGGGATACGGTGAAGTCGAGGGTGTCAGCATCAGCGCCTTACTCTTCGACTCGCCCGCATTGCTGAGCGCACTCATGGCCGGCGACGTAATCACCAGTATCAAAGGCGAGAATGACGCGGACGAAGTGCAGGTGACCGGCTCTTCCGCGTTCGTCAGCGCCATTGCCGCGCGTCGGGGACAGTTGCTTTCGATTCGCTATGTTCGCGCCAAAGTACCTCGAACTCCCACCGAGGTACGCCTGCTGGCTGAGCCCATCGTGCCGGAACCCGCCCCGAATATCGGGCTCGGGTTCAGAGCTGTCGAGGTGGAAGCCGCGGCACCGCAGGGAGGCGCATTGGTGGTCAGCGTCTACCCCGACGGACCGGGTGACAAGGCGGGGATTCTGGAGCAGGACGTTATTCTCTCCGTCGATCGCGTCGCGGTAGCCAATTCGACCGAGTTCTGGCAACAAGTCAAGGAGTTGTATGAAGGCAAGGATTTGACCGTTGTGCTGGAGACCTTGACGGCGGGGGTGCCCCAGTACCGCAATCTGCTCCTGACTTCGACAGCGTTGCCCGCGTCCGGCTCTTGAACGGGCGGCATCAACGAACAACGAGGGGCGAAAGCCTGTGCATAGGCTTTCGCCCCTCATCTGTCGGCTCGCGCCGCGAAGGTCGAGGCTCTCATACCGAGACCACTTCGGTTACCTCCGGCACTTTCTCGCAGAGAATGCGCTCCACTCCCATCTTCAGGGTCATATTTGCGGATGGGCAGCCCACACAGGCACCCCGCAGCCGAACATGAACGACACCATCCCCGGTCACGTCGACCAGTTCGATGTCTCCACCGTCGCCCTGCAACGCGGGCCGGAGCATCTGCACCACCGCGGCGACTCGGTCTTTCACGGAACCCTGGGCTTGATTATCGCCTTCTGACATCATCGCGTACCTCACCTACGATATCCGACGCGGCCTGTGGGGCGACACCCCATCGCGCCCGCGCCCGTTCACGCCGAACAGTATAGCCGGTCCAGCCGCCTGCGGACAAGCGAGGCAAAATGGCGAATGCCCAAGGCCCAATGACCAATCAATGACCAAGCCCGAAGCCAGAACGCCAACCGCGAGCGGGGACGTTGGTCATGGGTCATTCGGACTTCCTGGGCCATTGGGGCTTCGCCATGGGTCATTCCACCCGCGGATGGCGAGTTACGCCCGAATGTAAAGGAATGAATGAGAGCGCAAAGGAGTTCAGCCCCGCGATTTTCGCAGCGCCCCATGCCTCCGTCAGGCGACAGCGGCAGTCTCGAACTTGACGCTGACCCGCTTGCTGACGCCCGCTTCCTGCATGGTGATGCCGTACAGCACGTCCGCAATGCTCATCGTCGGCTTCTGGTGCGTGATGATGATGAACTGGGTGTGTTCCAGGAACTCGCCCACGATGCGGTTGAACCGCTCGTTGTTGGCCTCGTCAAGCGCCGCGTCCACCTCATCCAGCAGGGTGAAGGGCGACGGCCGGCTCTTGAAAATGGCCATCAGCAGGGCGATCGCCGTCATGGTTTTCTCGCCACCGCTCAGCAACGAGTTCGTCCGCAGCTCCTTGCCCGGCGGCTGAGCTTGAATCTCAATGCCCGCCTCGAGCACGTCCAGCGGTTGGCCCTCCGGCGCCGGCTCGAAGAAAACGTCCGCCTTGCCGCCGCCAAACAGTCGCCGGAACATCTCGTTGAAGTGCCCACGAACCGTCTCAAACGTTTGGGTGAAACGCTCCCTGCACTGGCGATTCAACTCCTCGATGAGCTCCTCAAGCTGCGACTTGGCGCTCCGCAGATCGTCTCGCTGGGTCGTCAGGAACCCTTCGCGTTGCTCCAACTCCTCCTGCTCGGCAATCGCGTCCAGGTTGACGTTGCCCAGTCGGCGGATCTTGTCCTTCAAATCATTGATCTCGGCCTCGACGGCGGACCAGTCGAGCTCCTGATGCTCATAGCCGGCGTACGCTTGCTGCAAGTCCACATCGAGTTCATCCCGGATGCGGCTGAGCAACTCCTCGGTGCGGATGCGGCACTCGCGAAGATCCATCTGCCGGGCGGTCAGATCCACCTCCGCTTGTTCGAGCCGGCTGCGGTCATCCTTCATCTCGCCGGCCAGTTGCTCGATCCGGACGGCGATCTCCTCGCGATGCCGGCTACTGGTCAGCACCTGCCCGTCAAGATGCTCCTTCTCGGCGTAGAGGTCCGCCAGCCGCGTCTGGGCGTTCAACACACTGCGTTCCGCCTGCGTGCTCCGCTCTCGTGCCTGCTGCGCCTCAAACGCCGCCGCCCGCACCGCTTCTTCGCAGCCCTGCCGGCCGGTACGCAGCGCCCGAGACCGATCGCTCAACATGCTGCGCTGCTGGCCCAACTCCGCCGCCTCAATCTTCGCGCGCGTCAGCCGCTGAGCTACCTCTTGACGGCGAGCCTTGGCGCCCTCAACTTTCTGCTGGAGGTTAGCGACCTCCTGGCGACCATGTTCGCCCGCCTGCTCCAACTCCAATAGGACAACACGGTTCTGCTCGACCCGACGTTGGGCGTCGGCCATGCGGGTATCGACCGAATGAAGGTCGCTGGCAATCTCCGGCTGCACACGCCGCAAGCGGTCGATCGCGCTTTGCGTCGCGTTGCGGGCCGCGTTGTTCTCCGCCTCGGCGGTTCGGGCGTCCGCCCGGGCGTTACGAAGCTCCTGCTGCCGACGCTGGATCGCCGCCGCCTCCGCCGAGGTCTGGGCCAAACGCTCGGTCATGCTCGTGATCCGCTGCTCGACCTCCGCGATCTGCGAGTCAATCTCGCGCAGCTCGCTCTTACGCGAAATCAGGCCAGTCCGAGTGCCCGCCGGCCCAAGTTGGCAGATGCCCAACGGGTCCAGCAGCTGACCGCTCAACGTCACGTACCGGTAGATCGGCGGGTTCTGCTTCGCCATCCGCAGGGCGTCTTCCATCGATCGTACGATGATCGTCCGACCCAGGAGATGACGTACCAGCCGCTCGCCCGCGGCCGGATAACGCACCAGGCTCATCGCGTAGGCCACGAAGCCTTCCTGCTGCGTGAAGTCCCGCCCATTCACAAACGGCGGCAGGAGATCCAGGCAGAGTGTCGGAATGCGGCCCGGAAAGTCCGCCAGCATCTGTGCGTCCGCCAGCAGGGCCCGACTGTCCTCGACAACCAGGTACTGATCGAACTCGCCCAGCGCGGTCTCAATCAGCACCGCGCTGGATACGTCGGCGGCAATCAGATCGGCAACCATGCCCCAGACGTAGGGGAACGCCCGCCCGGTCGAATCCTGCTCCTTGCGGTGGAGCAACTCGCGAATGCCGGCGTCGACACCTTCGTGCTTGCGGTCCAGGTCGACCAACGTCTGCTTGCGGCTCAACATGCCGCTGCGGTGTTCCTTGGCCGCCGCCAGTTGACGACTCAACTCCGCCTGGTTGGCGTCCAGTTGCGTCGCCGCTTCCTGTTTCTGCTCCAACTCCAGCGTCTGACGGCGAATCAGGTCCGCAAGCTCCGTAGCCCGCTCATCGTGAGCAGCCCGTGCCGTGGCCAACTCCGCCAGCTCCGATTCCACCTGCCGCTGACGCTCCCGAAGCCGCTCGCCCTCTCCTTCAAGACGATGTTGCTCGCGAGTCAGCGACTCAATCTCGTTGTTCACCTGCGCCGTGCGACGGAGAACCTCGACAATCGCGATCTTGCCTTCTTCAACGCGCGATTCGAGCGACGCCAGTTCACGCCCCAGCACGCCATCCTCGGCGGTCAAGGAATCTTCGACGGCATGGGCGGCCTCTAATCGCCGGTCCAGGGCCTGCGCCGCCCCTTCGACCTCCTGAAGCTGTTGCTCCAGACGCAGAAGTTTCTGACGCTCACCGGCCAGCCGTTCAAGCTCGCGCAGACGCACCTTGGAGAGCATCTCGACCTGTTGTCGTGACTGCTGTGCCCGCTCGCGTTTCTCGGTCATCTCGGCCGCGTTGGCGAGTACTTGGCGTTGCAGCTCCTGTCGCTGGGCGTCGAGACCATCCAATTCCGTTCGCCACTGGCTCTCCTGCGCCTCCGCCGACGAGATGGCCGTGCGCAACCGAGTCACGTCATCCTGAAAGGCTCGCGCCTGCTCGGTCAGATCGGCGGCGCGTTCACTCAGGCGGTGATACTCGGCCAGCGCGTATGTCGCCCGCTTCTCCCGGAGTTGCTGGTCATAGACCTGGAAATTGCGAGCCTTGCCCGCCTGGTACTTGATGCTCCGCAGCCGCTTCTCGAGTTCTTCAACGACGTCCTCGATCCGTAGCAGGTTCTGATCGACCCGTTGCAGCTTGCGCTGGGCCTCGACTTTGCGGGCTTTGTACCGGCTGATCCCCGCCGCTTCCTCGAACACCGCTCGCCGTTGGGCCGGGTTCGCCTGGATCAGGTACGTCACCTTGTTCTGCTCGATCACCGAGTACGCCGACACGCCGATGCCCGTGTCGAGAAACAGCTCCTTGATGTCCTTGAGCCGGACCGCCTGGTTGTTGAGCAGGTACTCGCTTTCCCCGGTGCGGTAGAGCCGCCGGGTGACCTTCACCTCATCGGTATCGCTGGGGAGACGGCGGTCGCTGTTCTCAAACAGCAGATCCACTTGGGCCATCCCCGCCGCTTTTCGCGTACCCGAGCCGGAGAAGATCACATCCTGCATCTGTTCGCCGCGTAGACTCTTGGCGCTCTGATCGCCGAGCACCCACTTGATCGCGTCGACGATGTTGCTCTTGCCGCAGCCGTTCGGGCCGACAACACCGGTGATGCCGGGCGGAAAATCGAACTCGATCTTGTCCGCGAAGCTCTTGAAGCCCTGGCAGGTAAGTCGCTTGAGAAACATGCCTGTGTCGGGACCTCCGTGTACCCAACCCTACCCGGCTCCGGCGAGACCGGCGATGGACTGGCCTGGGTCTTTCCACCTCAGACGGCAGGGCGTCACCTAGCCCAGCGGCACACAATGTACACGCTATATGCGGTTTTGCCAAGGTCTCATACCCATATTTTGTGGATTTGTGCGTAACTCGTTGCCTGCATCGTGGAAGGGGCACGGGCTTCGCCGCGGCCAAGCATGAAGCTGCAGGCATGCTCCGAGACAGGGCAAACCCAGGGGGCGGCGCGGATCGCTCCGGCGGTGGCTGGCCCCGCTTTCCCGCCGGCGTCGACATCCTTGCGCAGGTGGCCGGTCCCCCATGCGGTCAGGGTAGGGGGCGGATGCGGATGTCCTTGAACTCGATCGCGCTGCGGCGGTCGTGCATCTGCAGCGCAATGGCCCCGGGACGGACAATCGCGAGGTTCTCCGCCACCGTGCAGGTCTTGCCGTTGACCCGGACGACGGTCTGCGGCCCCTCGGCGATGATCTGGATGGGGAACCACGCTCCGTCCGTAGCCGCCAGCGGATCGGCTCGCATGTGGCCGTAGATGCTCCCCGTTGGGTTGCTCACATCCGGGATGTTAAGGATTTGTACCTCGTAGCCGCGGTCCGGGGGGACCAGCGACTTCCAGCGGTAGAAAATCCCGCTGTTCGCGTGCCGGCTCGTTCGGACGTAGGCACGCAGCTCGAAGTTCTCGAACTCACGCTCGCTCACCAGGTACCCGGTGCCGGTCGTCCGGCCGTGCAGCACGCCGTCCTCGACCTCCCAGCAGGGCGAACCGATGATTTTCCAGCCGGTCAAGTCGCGCCCATTGAAGAGCGAAAGCCATTGACTCTCCTCGCGAGGGGGCAACTCGCGAATCCGGATGTTGCGGAGCGAGAGCCGCGTGCCGAGATCCTGGAATCCGATGTAGCCCACGCGATGGCGGTAGCGGAGCTCTTGGTCGGCGGCACAATTCACGTCCTGCACGAGCTGGTCGTTAATCCGCACTTGCAGCACGGGCCAGTCGACCACGACTTCCACAGTATTCCACCGGTTGAAATCGCCGGTGGCGATGACCGAAGCGTGCCGCACCCCGGTGATGCTTCCGGAGGGCAAAGCCTTGGCTCCGTCGGCCACGTCGTCGCCGAGCTGAATGCGGATACCCACGTCGCCGGCTTTGCCGTGGGGTGGTGCATGCAGAAGCAGACCGGTCTGGCTGTGCTTGGGGCCTTTGTATTCCAGCCGAAGGACGTAGTTCTCATACGTCCGCT
>JAAYDF010000332.1 GCA_012729395.1 Phycisphaerae bacterium | reverse complement strand
GCCTAAGCCGAAATCATACGCGAACGCGAGGCTCAACACCAGCAGTGCGGCCTGCGCGAGCGGTTAAACTCCGCGCGTCATGACCCCTCGCCGCACGGCAGTACCATTCCATCCTGACACCATTTTTGCTTGTCGACTACGATGACGGAGTTCCAGCCGAACGGTCCCTGCTCGATACCGAAGGCGGCATAGTCGAGGAACCATGCGTCGTCCGCCAAGTACTTGAATTGGTACACCCCTTCGCCGAGCTCGAGTTCGTGCACCCATTCGCCGCTCGCGGTGCGGGTCATGGGCGTCACTGATGGATTCCAGCCGTTGAAGTCGCCGGCCAAGAAAACGCGCCGGGCATTGGGCCGGCAGAAGCGGAACTCGACACGTCCTCCCTGCTTCTTCGTGACCATGTTCATCCTCCTTGCTTCATTCCACCCGCCGTGTTCGACCTGCGTCCATGCCGCCATGCGGATGATAGGCTGCTATTCAGCGGAAACGTAGCGGCGACGCACACACTTTTCGCAGACCTCGACAGGACTAAGCAAGCGGCGCCGTGCCGCGATCCCGCGCATGTTCCTTGGGGTCGCCGGGCCCATGGTCCCTGGCGGCCCTCTGGGAAACCTGCGGCCAAGCCAACGGTCTACCGGTTCGTATCTGTGGTGCTGTCCGTCAAGAGCTACTGAGCACTGGCCCGAGTCACCAGATCGGCGACGGAGAGATACTGGGCCTGCTGATCCGCCGCGTAGTTCAGAAACGCTACGAAAGCCTCGAACCGCGCCTCATCGTCGGTGATGTTGTACGGATGAAACTCGACCAGCAGTGGGCGGCCGGCCACGGTCATCGCATCGAGCTCGTCCAGGAGCAACTGTTGCCAAGTCGCCGCAGTCACCCCGCGGAAAGGATTATCACAAAACGCCACCAAGCGTCCCTGATAAACCTTGGAGTGCATCGGGACCGCCCAAAAGTCGTAATCCTCGGAGCGATAGGGAAGTGTCTCAGCCTCGTGACCGGGAAACGATGCGGCACTATTCTCCACGAAGCCCAAGTTGTATGTGAAGCCGAGCGAATCCAGGATCTGGTAGGTATCCTCGTTCTGATCGAACTGGGTGCATCGGAATCCGGTGATCTGCGTTCCGAGGCAGTTTTCCAAGGCGGCTTTGCCGTTGGTGATGAGCTCCTGTTGCTCCTCGTAGGAGAGATCCGACAGAGTTCTCGATTGCCCACCCAGGGGTGCGGGGCGAATGAACAGCATGATTTCGTGGCCAGCCTCGTGCAACTCCCTGATTCGCTCGCAATGCTCGGCCGCGAACTCACCGCTCAGCATGATCGTCGCCTTGATATCGCGCGTTTCCAACTCCGCAGTGATCCTTTGGAATGCCTCGAAATCCTTGTATTCGGTGATCTGCAAATTCACCATGGGCGTCCCGTCGCCATCGGGGAAAGCGGGGATGCAGCCCAACGTCATCGCGGCGATCGCCGCCACAACCCATCCTGCCTTAAGCATGACCGGTCCTCCATCCTGTTGTCCGGAGCAAAAAGGGTGTCAGGAGCAAAAAGGTGTCAGGAGCAAAAAGGTGTCAGGATGATTTTCTTGAGACAGACAAGGACTCCTATCAAGTTACTCTCACCCTCAAGAAAATCATCCTGACACCCGTTTTGCCTTATTGCCCCGCGGGCTGCTCAACCTTGACCACATCGATGACGAACTGCCCCAGAGTGAGCCATGTCGAGGTGACCAAGTCGGCCAGCCCGGCATCGGAGCCGCCGGCGAAGGCCATCGCGATGTGGGTGGGATCGACGTCCGTCTGACCGAGAGCGGCGTCGAGGTCGACCCACCGGCCATCCAGCCAGAACTGGGTCCACAGGTGCCCTACCAGCACGTTGGACTTGCCCCCGAAGAACGGGGCATAGACCAGGCCGGTGACCATCCGTGTGGGGATACCTCTGGTTCGCCCCAGAGCGGCCAGAAGGACACCGTGCTCGGTGCAATCGCCTTCTCGGGTGCGAGCGACCTCGCTGGCGGTCGCGAATCCCACACTGAGGTTCTTGGCATGGACCTGGCGATGGACGTAGTCGCAGAAAAGCGAGGCCAGCTTGCGTGGATCGGTTTCTTTGCCGGCGGCATGGTCGGCCATCTCGCGAATCTTGGGATCCTCGTGGTTCAGCATCGCGGTGGCGCCCGTGTATTGGGCACGTTCCGCTTCGGTCCACTTCACCTGCGAGTCGGATTCAGGTGTCGCGGACGTGCGAGTGACGGTGATAATCTGTTCGTGATCGTTGCGGCGTTCCACCTTCTGGATGGCCGTCTCCGGGATCTCCGGCAGTTTGTCGATGCTCGATGCCTTCTTGAGCGCCATACGGTAAGTGACTTGGCTGGCCCGCTCGGCAGGAATGGCGCGGTTCAGTTCTACGAGCATGTTGATCGTCAGCTCGGCCGGATCGTCATCGGCCATGGCCACCGACTCGGAGCAAGCGAGCACCTCGATGGGGATGTCCATGACGGACATCTGAAGCTTGAGGGCCTGCCCGGCCGCGGTGACCCATGCGGTGGTCTTCTGTTCGACCTCCTGGCCAAGCATATTGGGGATGTGCATGACCTGCTGAGTCTTGATGGCCGGCACGAGACGGCCGAACAGGTCAATCAACTCCGGACCGATGATCTCCATGGTGGTCTTGCAGAGGCGATCGGGTGAGATGGAAGGCTCATAGAGCGGCAGATCGTACTTCGTGCCGGGCGCGAGTCCGCGTTTGAACTGCTCGCGAAAGACGCCCCAATCGAGCAAAGCTCCCTCCGGCAACTGATACGTTTTCGGGGGCATCTCCTGCTCCAGTTGCTTGCTGCGGATCGTCACCTGCCCATCCTGGATGGTGCCCTCGGTGACGACCGGTTGCTGCCCCAGGTACATCGTGCGGGAAAACGACAAAGGCCGGCCGTCCAGTGACTCGATCGTCTTTTGAGCGACGCCAATGGGCACCAGGACCGCGTCGCGGCGAATGGTCATCCGCATCCGCGTCTGGGTTTGGATAACATCCTGCGGCTCGCGAGCAATACGTTCCATGCGGACGCGCATCTGGCCGCACTTATGCCCGTTCAGCATGACCGCATACCACTCGTCGGCGAAGACGCCGGCCGGCGGGTCGTCGATATCGATCGGCTGCTGGGGAACGAGGGCGGGCGTTTCCTCGGCCTCGCCGGCCATCACGGACGGAGTCAAGGTCATCGGCAACGCCGTCGCCAGCATCACGACCGTCTGAAGGCATGTGCCCCGCAGCGCCGACCTGGTATGAAGAGAACGGAAAGGCAACGCGTGCAAAGCAAACAGGCTCGGTACCCTTGGGTTATGCCGCTGCCGGATCAAACGGGTATCCATGTTCACATCCCCGCGAGAAGGCGTGCAAGAAGCGAATTCGCCGGCCCACGCCGACAAGCCACAGTCATTATGCGGGAAACTGCCCGGCGTCGCCACCCGGTTGTTGTCGGGCTGTCCGAGAAGCCACGAGAGGCGGCCGGCGTCACATTGCGAAGCAGTTGCGTCCGCCCTGAGGCGGCAACACGTTATCGAAGAGCAACGCCGGGGACGAAGCCGCCGGGGACCGCAAGCATGGACTCTCATCGCGATTAACGGGAGCCACTGCCCGGCGGCGAGGGCGGGCGAATGGAGTACTGCTTCATGGTTTCGAGGGCCTTGGCGACCCGGGCTTCGTAGTTCCGCTGCACGTACTGTGGGGTGGTGGCCAGCATCTCCAGCGGGCCGGCGCCGACTCGCACCATGCGGCCGGCCGCATCGACGTCGATCTGATTGATCGGCGGAATCAGCCCCTCGCTATCCTCGAGGCGGAAGACCGGCACGCGTTGTCCATCGAGCGTGATGTGGGTTGGGCCAACCACCTGGAAGACCCGCAGGATGAGGCCGTGGCGTTCACCGTCGTATGTGGAAAAGGCGTAGGCTTCAGGCTTCTCCAAGTCCACAAGCCGCGGCAAGACCGCAAGCCACGCGGGCGAGCCGAACGTGCTCTCCAGTTCGAGAACCTTCTCCTTCATCTCGAGATCGTTGAGCTTGGCGGTGTAGGTGACCACGAGCTTGTCATTCTGCTGCAAGCCATGCTCAACGCCGAGACCGACGTGGGCGGGCTTTCCCTCCTGGCCGGGCGTCAGAACACGCACGCGGTTGTCCCATCGGGCATAGGCAAGATCCGCCGACAGGAACATGTCGTACTGGAATTGGGTCACACTCTGGTCCTGCGGAAACAGCCAGCCCTGCTGACAGACGGCCAAGCCTTCGTAGTGGTCGACCTGCCCCGGCCCCTCGTGTATGCGGATGAAGCCGATGTCTCGACCGTCCTGCACCAGCCGCAGGTGCGCATCCCGCTCGGCTGTGAGGGTTTTGAATCGCGTCCGGTCGCCCGCAACGGTCTGCAGAAGGGTGGCGCCGCGACGCAAGGCGGCGGTGATCCGTTCCTGCATGAGCTCGGAACGCAAAATGGAGAAGCCGTCCAGGATCTCGTCGAAGAAACCGGAGGCGACCTCGCGGTCGTCCAGGGGGGTGATGAAGGTCAGCGTGAAGTACTCGCTCGGCTTGGTGATGACCGCCGCCTGCTGCCACAGCCACTCTCTTTCGTCAGCGCTGAAGGTCACCGCCAGCCGGACTCCCTCTCGAGTGCCCACCCGCACCGAATCCTGCCGCACGATTTGGGCGTTCTCATGCTCGACCGAAAGCCGGCCGGCCATATCCCGCAACAGGCTCTCCGAATTAACCGGACGCGGGCTCGACGACAGCCATACCGCCAGAGACCATGTGTGCTGCATCTGAACAAAACGCACAATCTCGAGATCGGCGGTGGTGACGAAGCGTTTTTCTCGTTCAATCACCGCACCGGCCGGGTAGCCGACCGAGAACCCGAAACTCCCGTCAACGTAAGCAGGCGCCATGTCGCCCTTTTGCGTCGAGGATGGCGCCGCCGACTTCAAGGGCACGGTCTGGCCTGCCAGCAAGCCCGCATGCAACAGAACCAAGCCCAGTGCACACACCTGAGACGGCAGAAACAAAACGCCATGAAGGGGATGCGACCGGTAGATGGAACACATCAACCTCGGCCATGTTCGCACACGAAACATAGGTCGCGTTCTCCTGTCGCCGCTCCCATGCGACTTCTCAGTTCTCACGTGGTTCATCTCGCTTTCCGCGTCTGACTTCTCACTTGGTTTTCCGCTCCATCCACAGGCCATGGTCCAGGGCCACCACCTCGAGCGTGCCCGTGTTATCGAAAAACAGCGTGACCGGTGGAGAGCCATAATCCGACTCGACCCGCACTGCCCAGGCGAGTTCGTCCGCGCCGGGCTGCGGTAGCGGATGCAGGCCCAACGGGGTCACCAGGCAATAGCACAAATGGGGAATGAACGGTTCCGTCATACTGAAAACCGCGGGTCGCCCCGGCGTATACTGCGACATTCGGGAGGCAGCGGCCAGTAGCACAGGCTCACAAGCATACACGTCATCAATCCGCGTCCGCCACACGCGAGGCTCCGCTTTCTCGGCCCGGATCTCTCGAGTGATCTCGGCCTCCCCGGGAATCCGCTGCTCCTCATAGGTCGCCTCGACACGGCTTGGGGTCCGCCGGTAGTAGGCATACTTGTGACCCGCGTGATCGTCGCGCAGACTGTACTGCTCGCTCAACTGCAGCTCGGCTCGGCGATCCCGGCGGGAGGCCAGCCCGAGAGTCACGTCGACATCCCACCACCGGTAGCCCTCGGAGGTTCGCGATCGATACGTCGTCACCTCCTCAAATATCGCAAAGCCCGGTGTACACCTGGTGTATCTTTGAGGTTGCCGCACTCGCCCACCCCAAAGCGTCGTGAGTGACTCTTCCGCCAATTCGCTCAACAGATCCCGAGCCCTCTGCTTGGCCTCGTCCAGATTCAGTGACCCATGGAAACTGACTACCTCGGCCCGAGCCACAACCGATTCGCACAATCTCCGGATGTCCCCGCTTGCCTGGGCTTCGTAGCGACCCACCATGATGAGCGCCGTGTGGGCATCCATCGCCACCCCGGCCACGAAACTCGCCCCGGCCCCATCCTCCGCATCCTTGAGGTCCGCCCACAGAAGACTGCGTCCTTGGGATCCTCCCGGCTCAATCGCCTGGACTGAGATCTCCGAGTCCACGGTCCGCGAGAGATTCTGAGCGCAGTCGGTCACCAGATCCTCCACCGTCCGCGATTCGACCAGCGGGGTCCGGGCAATGTCGAGATACCAGGCCGGCAGATTGGCTCCGGAACTCAGCCGCAAACGCGACACCGGCTGCGTAGGGCTGCCCACCGAGACGAACAACTGGGCGTCCCGGGGCGGCTCCATCACGATGCCCGCCTCCGCCATCGCTGCCGCAGGGTCGGGAGCCACAACGAGGTCCTGCAGCATCAGGTACCGACTGACGTCCCGAGCCAATTCGTGATCCTGCGGCCTGGGCAACCGGGGCACACGGTACATCAGCCCGACCATCTGCCCGTCAGGGGCCACGGCCACCCGGGCCAGATAGTGAAACATCCCGCCCCCACCGCCTCGCGTGGGAGCACTGAAAACGCCGCCGATACCCGGCAAAGGCCCGATCATCGCTGGTGCCAGCTCGGCATCGAGGCCGGGCTCAACCGCACTGAGAAGCTGGCGGAGAACGCTGGCCCCTTCGACCGACGGAACAGCCAGGCGTTGCGGCGTGGTCCGAAAAAGGACGAGCAATTCATGCGGGCGTTCCGCGGGCTTCAGGGCCGCCACACACCCCGGAAAAAGGTCCACATCCCCGTCCAGACGCGACCAGCCGACCGGCAACCGGGCCTGAACGCGAGTGTCCTGGAAAAGCTCACTCTCAGGCTCCAGGATGACGATGAGCGCTTGGGTCTTGGTATGGGTAAGAAACGCGGCCAGGACCAGCGTCAGGACCAACAAGCCGGCACTGGCG
>JAAYDF010000331.1 GCA_012729395.1 Phycisphaerae bacterium | reverse complement strand
TTTGTCGTCCTCGGGCCCGACAGGACGGCTCCCCTTCCCGGCGATGGCGAGTGGGGGTTTTGAGTACGTCGCTGACGCTCCACATCCCCGCGCTCGCGCTTGGGGCTCGTTGGCGATTGGCGGTCCTTGATCACGCTCGCGCTTGACGCTCGTTCGTCGCGATGGCGATTGACGCTCGTTAATCACGCTGGCGAGTGGGGGTTCTGAGTACGTCGCTGACGCGCCGCGTCCCCGCGCTCGCGCTTGGGGCTCGTTGGCGATTGGCGGTCGTTGATCACGCGACGATTGGCGCTTGTTGACCGCGACGAGCACGCCGGTCGCCACGGCTCGGCCGTCTTCGACGCTGAGCTCAGACGAAGCGAGCTCGCCGAAGTCCGGGGGCGACCGCTACGCTACTGTGTGAACTGCTCTAAAGGCCCTGGTCCATCACCAGCCAGCGGATGAGGTCCTTCGTGGTGAGGATTCCGAGAAGATTCTCTTTGGCGTCGATGACCGGCAGGCAAGAAACACGGTTTGCCAGCAGCAGCCGGGCCGCCTCGGCGGGTGTGGACTCGGGCTGCACGGACACCAGTTTGCGTGTCATCACCTGATGGACGCGTCGTCGCAGGGTCTCGGTGTCCTGGGGGCGTTCGTTGAATCGCACCCCGACAAACGGGCTGATGTTCTTGAGCAAATCGCGGTCTGAAATCACCCCCACCGGCCGACCGTTGTCGACCACGATCAGATGGTGAAACCGCCTTTTCTCGAAGATCTGCTTGGCACTGCGCAGGGTATCGTCCATGGAAATGGTGACCACGTCGGCGGTCATCAGGTCTCGAACCGTCAGCGTCGCGGTTGGCATCGCGCTATTCCCTCATGAAGCGGCGTCTTCTGGGCTCGATGCTCGGCATCCCGGGCTGTCAATCCATCAAGACCGCCTCGGCGGCCTCGATCTGCTCCGGCAATTCGGCTCGGACGGTATTGACGTCGTTTTCGCTGAGGCCCACGGATTCAAGCAAGAGATCGTCGAGCGTCTGATTCTCGGCGGTGAGGTGGAAGCCGATGCGTTCATGGCAGCAGAGCACATCGGCGGCATACACAACAGTCGGCAGAAGGCGATGATCCTCAGTGAGGTTGGTGACGTTGTGGTGGTATCCGAGGACGACCTGAAGGGGCCTGGGGAACTTCCACTTGGCGGCGAGTGCGGCCCCGAGGGCCTGATGGTCCGCCCCGATGATTTCCTGCTCGATCTCGCAGAACGGGCGTTCGCACTTGGAGGCGGCCCGGATCACGTCGGCCAACTGGTCAGGGAACGCCTGACGCTCGACCAGCAATCCGAGATCGTGGATCAGGCCGGCCAGGAAGGCCTCCTCGGAGAAGGCCCGCTTGCCGATCAGGCAGCAGAACTGACGCGTGACCACGCCGACCGCCACACTATGCCGCCAGACATCGCGAGCGGTGAACCTGTCGGACAGTTTCTCGGAGGTGAACAGACGGCTGATCGACGCGGAGATGGCGATGTTCTTGACCGCACTGAGGCCCAGGAGCACAATCGCCCGATCCAGGTCGGAGACCTGCCCGGGCAGACCATAGAATGCCGAGTTCACCACCTTGAGGATCTTGGTCGCCAGGGCCGGATCGTTCTTGATGATGTTGTGCAGATCGCGAGCGGTGCTCTTAGGGTCGTCCACAACGGAGATGATCTTCGAGGTGATCTCCGGAAGGGTCGCAATGTCACCGATGCGAGCCAGAGCGAGTTTGATCGCCTGGGAAGAGTCGGCCGTAGCGGAGGATGTGGACATTGTCTGTGATCCTTGCCAGCAGGGACACACTTCGACCGGAGCGTACCCGATCGCCTGATAAGTCATCGGTCCAGTCTCGACGCCAATTGAGTCTGGGGATGGAAGTTGGGCCGAATAACTCATCGCATGTCACGGAGGCACAGACTCTCCACGCGATCCCGGGGCCACGCCGCCGCGGAAGCGGAGGATGGGAGGAGCGTTCGGCCAAGCCGCCGGCAATTATCTCAACATCATTTATCACAGCAGTTTACATGCCGCCACGGCGATCATGAAGCGATCGACTCGTCCGTTGCGAGGGGGCAAGCTGCCCGACAGCCAAGGGGCGCGATTCGTTTAGTAAGTCAGGGTCTTGTGCCGCAAATCGGGGGTGATATCCAGCTCGTACAGTATCTCTGCGATGCGGGGGCCGGCTTGGGCGTCGCCGTAGCGTGACCGCCGCGGCGAGGGCCTCGGGCGATCCAGGGCCGTTCGGAGAGCGGCGGTGATAGCGGCCGCGGTCTCGCCGCAGTCGATCACGTTTGGGCCGCAACGCAACCGGCCGAGCTGTCGCGAGCCGACGTTGACCGCGTTCACCCGCAGGCTGGCGGACTCGATGATCCCGCTCGACGAGTTGCCGACCAGGACTGCCGCCCGGGAGACCAGCCGCAGGTAGTCCTCGCGCGGCAGCGACCAGAAGCGGCGCCAGTCAGGCTTGCGGGCTACCTGCCGAAGGATCTTGAGAATGCCCTCGTGGCCCGGGTCGCTGTTGGGGAAGATGGCGACTCCCGCCAGACGGCATTGAGTCACCGCGGTGACGATGTGTCGCATGGTCGCGGCCTCAACATGAGCAGGCCGGCCGCAGGGGTGATGAAGCACGACGGCGTAGGGCCGGTCGGCGAGCGGACCAATCCTCGCCCGCAGGAGATCCTCACTGCGAGCCGGATCTGCCTGCTGGATCTTCTGAAAAACGCGAATCGCGTCGAGGCCGGGGGCTCCCACGCGATGGATACGCTCGGGTGCTTCGCCCATGCGTTTGAGGCGATCCGCGGCGTCTCTCGAGGCAACCAGGTGCACGTGGGCGAACCGGGTGATCGCGTTGCGGAGGGCATCGTCCACGTCACCGGTGGCCCGATCACCGCCGTGGATGTGGGCGACGATCAGTCGGCCCGTCGCGGCGGCGGACGCGGCGGCGAAAGCTTCGATGCGATCGCCGAGCACAACGACGATTTCGCATCGCAGGCGATGGAGGGCCCGAGCGATCCCGGCTATGCCGCGAGCCACGGCCAGAGGCTCCGACGCGGCGGCGTCCTCCCCGGTCTGCATGCGCACTGTTGCGTCAATCGGCCACCCGGCCGCCCGGATATGCTCGATCGTCCGCCCGAACTTGGGCAGCAGGTGCATGCCGGTCACGATGAGTCGGGGATCGAGACCGGGGTGTTCCCGCATCGCGTGCAGAACGGGCTCCAGCAAGCCGAACTCAGCCCGGCTTCCGGTCACGACGGCGACACGGCGTTTGTTGCGGGTGCGGGTCATCCATCTACCGCCGGGGCCAGGGCCTCCCAGGTGATCGGGGTATCAGCGGGTATCGGCCGCAACACTCGCCGTCCGATCAGAGCCTCCATTTGCATGGGCGAGATGCCGAAGCCGGGCCGCTTGGCGACAAGCAGGTCAGCGGACAGCATCTCGCCCGGCAAGAGATCACGTGCCGCCACGAGACTACACCGCGACAACTCGCGGATCTCACGCTGGCTCTCGGTGGTACCGATCATGCCGTCGCCCATGAACCGCTGGGCCTCGCGAATGCCGCGGACATACTGGGCCATGGCGTGGGCTTCGAGGCTGAAGCGGTGGTCCGGCCCAGCGCGTCGGCGGTCGAGGGTCATATGCTTCTCGATGATCCTGGCCCCGGCGGCGACGGCGTACCCGCCCATGACGACTGACTCGGTGTGGTCGCTGAAGCCGGGCACGCAGTTGAAGCTGTGGGCGAGCGTGCCGATGGCCGCCAGGTTGGCTTCGGACTCGCGGGCCGGGTAGCTGCTCACGCAATGCAGCAAAGCCAGAGGCCCCGCACCCGAGTGACGGAATCGCTGAACGGCCACGGCGATCTCCGTGGGGTCGGCGGCGCCGGTCGAGGCGATGACCGGCCTGCCGGAAGCCGCTGCCGCGTCGAGCAACGGCCCGTTGACGATGTCAGGGGAAGCCAGCTTGATCGCTTTGACACCCAGTTCCAGCAGGAAGGCCAGATCACGCGGCGAAAACGGCGTCGCCAGGAAGTCGATGCCACATTGGGCGGCGACGTCGGCCAAGTCTGCAAACACATCGTCGCTCAACTCCAGTCGGCTGAGCAGATCGTATTGGGTCTCGCTCTGATCGGTCACCCGCTGGTAACCCGCCGTCGGTGCCGCCCGGGTAACCAAGCGGTCAGCGGAGAAAACCTGGAACTTGACCGCGTCGGCACCCGCTTGGGCGGCGGCGGCCACCAAGTCACGGGCCACGACCGGATCGCCGTCGTGGTTGACGCCGGCTTCGGCGATCACGTAGGCAAAGCCCGGCGGCCCGATCACCTTGTCCCCGATGCGAAATGAGTCCGGTTCCATCTCGCTCAAGAGTGATGCCCCCCCGCCGCAGCTTCGTTGGGCGGCGTCATCGCGGAGGTGCCGCCGCGGGTACGTAGGATGGCCTCCGCTCGATAGAAGTCAGCGATGGTGTCGATGTCGACGGTGTCCTGCTCAGCCTGAGGCACTGCCCGGCGATCGCGGCCGAAGAACGCGTGCGGGTCTGCGGCGGTCTCCGGGGCAAACAGCGCCGCCCGGGTCACCGCCACCACGGCACCGTCATGGTAGTACAACGGCTCGAGATCCTGCCGCCGGTGAATGCTGTTGGGCCGATACTGCTCGAGCCGATCACCGTGCAGCCGGTGCAGCCAGTCGGGATGCAGCTTGCCGATCGGAGCCACGGTGCGGACTGAATCGCAGCCGGTGTCGAATAGATGCCCGATACAACGGTCGACGACGCCCTCCCGGCGAACAGGGATATTGCCGTAGAGGATGACCACGGCATCTACAGGCCCTGCGTGCTGCTGCTCATAGGCGAGCACGGCATGCCTGACGACGGCGTCGACAGGGGCCGTGTCGGTGGCCAGTTCAGCCGGCCGATCTACGATTTGCGCTCCCATCGCCTGGGCGATCGCCTTGGCGGGCTCGGAATCGGTAGTCAGCAGGATGGCCTCGACCAGCCGGCTCTCGCGGGCATGATCGAGCGCATAAGCCAGGATCGGCCGACCGCAAAGCGGCAGAACACATTTGTCCGGCAAGCCTTTGCTGCCGGCCCGGGCCAGAATCACCGCCAGAACACGCATCACCAAGTCCAACGGTAGCGGTTTCGTGCGACCCGACTGAGCCACATGATTCAGCGCAGTTTGCGGATCACCACATTGCGGAAATCACACGGTGAACCGTGGTTCTGCAGCCCGATGTAGCCCTCGTTGGGAACGGCTGACATCGGGGGATCGCCTTCAAGAGCAGGAACGGTGTCGATGTTGGTATCACTGGCCAGCTTACCGTTCAACTCGACGAGGAGTCGTCGGCCGCGCATGGTCAGTCGGAAGTGGTTCCACTCGCCCACCGGGCGAGTGAACCGGCCGGCCGCGGGAATCCGCCGAAAAACCGCTCCGCTGACGTCCTCCAGCGTCTCATCCGTGGCATCGTCGCGGGCCTGCACCTCAAAACCCTTCATCGACGTGCGACCCTCACGGTCGGGAGCCCGCAGGAAGACGCCGGCGTTGCCTTCCGGCTCAATCCGCCAGTCGAACTCGAGCACGAAGTCGCCGTATTTGCGGTCGGTGCCCAGCCACGCGTAGCCGGTCTTTTCACCGGTGCAGTGCAGAATTCCGTCGCGCACCTGCCACGCGTTCTCGCTGCCAATCTCCACCCATCCGGAGAGATCCTGCCCGTTGAAGAGCGGCGCTGCGCTCTGGC
Organism: Phycisphaerae bacterium; assembly: GCA_012729395.1. GTDB lineage: Bacteria > Planctomycetota > Phycisphaerae > UBA1845 > PWPN01 > JAAYDF01. Next base: position 4,874 of record JAAYDF010000331.1, on the reverse strand, counting down.
AGCCCACAACAACCAGGGCTCCCGCGATCACGCCGGCATAAGCCAACCTCATCATCGTGCCTCCTCACTCGCCCACACATTCGCACAGGACGGGCACGGGACCGAACGAACTTGTTCGTGGCCGTGGCCTTGCACCCGAAAACACTGCTCACAGCCACACGAACACGTGGCACGGGACCGAACGAACACGTGGAACAACGCCACACGAACACGCGGAGCAGTGGCACACGAACACACACACAGCGGCGCCATGCAGGCTGACCGCTCCGCTCAACCACCGCAGCTCATTGGCCTGTTACTTCACTTCGCTCATTTTGACCGCGGCGCGGTTCTTGGCGGCCAGGAGGGCCGCTTCGAGGACGCGCTGCGTCTCGTACGCGTCGGCGAAATCGGGGATGGGCACGACGGGCGTCTGCCCACCGAGCACCCGCATGATATCCGCGGCCTGGTTGACGAACCCGTGCTCATAACCCAGGATGTGGGCGTCCGGCCACCAGGCGCCGACGTAGGGGTGATTCCCGCCCGAGGTGCACATGATCCGGTTCCAGCCCTGCACCTTCACCTCCGCGGTGTTGTCGTAGTAATCGAGGTAGTTCATGTCCTCGAACCGGAAGCGCAGGGCCCCCTTCTCGCCGTGGATCTCGATGCCGTTCTGGTTCTTGTAGCCGGTGGCCAGTCGCGAGGCCTCGAAGCTGCCGACCGCACCTTTCTTGAACCGGGTGAGGAACAGCACGGCGTCATCGACGTCGGACTTACCCATCTTGACACCGCCCTTGGCCCCGCCGGCAATCCCGCCCGCTGATGCGGCCGAGGGGATCTCGCGCTCCTTGATGAACGTCTCGGCGATCGCCCCACTGACCTCGACGATCTCGTCGCCGGTGATGAACCGGGCCATATCCACGATGTGGGCGTTGAGGTCGCCATGGGCCCCACTGCCGGCCAGTTTCTTCTGGAACCGCCAGAGCAGCGGGGTCTTGGGTCCGCCCCAGTCCTGGAGGTACACGCAACGAACGTGGAAGATCCGCCCGAGCTTACCCGCCTTGACCAGCTCATGGGCCAAGGCCACGGCCGGGCAGCGACGGTAGTTGTACCAGACGAAGGTCTTGACCTTGGCCTTCTTGGCCGCCTCCACCATGGCTCGGGCGTCGGCCAGGGTGCCCGCGATCGGCTTCTCCGTAGCCACCGGCTTGCCCGCCGCCATGGCCGCCAGAGCCGGCTCCATGTGCATGTAGTTCGGCGTCACCAGATCGACGAAGTTCACGTCGGCGTCGCGAATCGCCTTCCTCCAATCGGTGACCCAGTTCTTCCAGCCCCAGCGAGCGGCGAAGGCTGCCGGGTTCTCCTGCTCCATGCCAAACACGGTGTGCATGACCGGATCAAGAGGAAGATCGTGGAAGAACTTGCTGACCTTAAGATAGGCATTGCTGTGCGTGCGGCCCATGAAGCCCTGTCCGATGAGAGCGACGTTGCAGGTCTTGGCCATGAGATAAGTCTCCTTTCTATGGATCTGCGGGGCCATGGACGCGGGCCCGCGGCTGCGTATACGACCATCAGGTCTCCACCGATATAGCGGGCCGGCAGGCAGGAATCAAGCCGACACAAACCTCACAGGGTCAAGCCGTCCGCCGGAAGATTCGATAAATAGTCGGGCAAACGGTGTGCGACCGCGCGGCGACACTTTGACCCACCGCAAGCCAAGCGATAGCATCTTCTGCCGTAATCGGCTTTCGAGGGCACATTGGGGCGCGACCGGCTATGGACGACGCGGACGGCAAGAAAACCGAGGATACGCAGCAGCAGCCAAGCGAAACGCCGGATTCATCGGCGGAGCACCCGGCACCCGCCGGTGATGAGCCCCGCCGGGCACCCTCCCGGGTGGGCGGGCGGCGCGCTGCAGGCAAAACTGTCGCCAAGAGCCGCAAACCGCCGGCAGAAAAACCGCCCGCCGAGTCCAGCCAAGAACCGCAGATCCCCGAGATCCTGCCGATTCTCCCCATCCGTGACTCGGTCGCCTTCCCCGGCACGATCATGCCGCTCAACATTGGTCGGGAGAAGTCCAAACGTCTCGTCGAGCGAGCCGTCGCCGGCGACAAACTGATCGGCGTCATCGCTCAGCGTTACCGCGACACAGACGACCCCACCCTGGACGACATTTATCGCATCGGGACGGTTTGCGCCATACTCAAACTACTGACCCTGCCCGACGGAACGCTCAATGTCATTGTGCATGGAGTCATGCGCTTCGGGCTCGTGGAGATGGTGTCTTCCAGTCCATTCTTGACCGCCCGTATACAAGCGCGGCAGGACCACGAGGAGCCCGGCCCGCAACTCGATGCCCTCCTCCACACCGCCAAGCAGGCCGCCTACCGGGTCTTCGAGCTGTCACCCAGCGTGCCCGAGGAAGCCCGAATCGTCCTGGATAACATCGATACGGCCGGCGGTGTCGCGGACTTCCTGGCGGCCAATCTGTCCGTCGGGCTAATCAACCGGCAGGAGTTGCTCGAAACCTTTGATGTGGCCGCGAGACTTCGCAAGATCAACACGGCTTTAGCCGAGCAAGTCGATCTCCTCGAACTGGCCAACAAGATCCAGTCGCAGGTGCGGACCCAGATCGACAAGTCGCAACGCGAGTACTACCTGCAGGAACAGCTCAAGGCCATTCAGCGCGAACTTGGGGAAACGGACGGCCGGACCGCCGAGTTGACGCGATTTCGCGAGCGAATCGAGGCGACAGGGATGCCCGAGGCCGCCCGCAAGGAGGCGGAACGGGAGCTCGAACGCTTGGCCCGCATCCCGCAGGCTTCACCCGAGTACTCCGTGGCCGTCGACTACCTGACTTGGCTGTGCGATCTGCCCTGGACGATGCAGACCGAGGACCAACTCGACCTGCGGCGAGCGGAGCGGATCCTGAACGAGGATCACTACGGCCTGGAGAAAGTCAAGAAGCGCATTCTCGAATTCCTGGCGGTGCGAAAACTGAACCCCCAGGGTCGCGGCCCGATCCTGTGCTTCCTCGGCCCGCCGGGCGTCGGCAAAACCTCGCTGGGCCAATCCATCGCCCGAGCCTTGGGCCGCAAGTTCGTCCGCATGTCTCTCGGCGGGCTGCACGACGAGGCCCAACTCCGCGGACACCGACGAACCTACATCGGCGCCATGCCCGGCCGCATCCTGCAGGAGATCCGCAAGGTCGCGTCCGGCAACCCCGTGTTCATGCTCGACGAGGTCGACAAGATCGGGAAGGATTTTCGCGGCGACCCGGCCAGTGCCCTGCTCGAAGTGCTCGACCCGCAGCAGAACCACAGCTTCACCGACAACTACCTCGATGTGCCTTTCGATCTCTCGAAGGTCCTGTTCATCGCGACGGCCAACTACCACGACCCCATCCCGGCTCCATTGCAGGACCGCATGGAGACGCTTCAGCTGGCGGGCTACACCACCCAAGAGAAGTTATCGATAGCCAAGAAGTACCTCGTGCCGCGCCAATTGCGGGAAAACGGGCTGCGGGCAAGCCATATCGGCTTTGCCCCGTCGGTATTGGAGACGCTCGCGACGCGCTACACCCGCGAGGCGGGCGTGCGCGAGCTGGAGCGGCAAATCGGAGCCATCTGCCGGGCGGTTGCTCGCCGCGTGGCCCAAGGCCGAAACCTCAAACTGAAAGTCACCGACGACAAGATCATCAAATACCTCGGCCCACCGCCCTATGAGCACCAACTCGCTCAACGCACGGGCATACCGGGCGTAGCCACCGGCCTGGCCTTCACCCCGGCCGGCGGCGAGATCCTGTTCATCGAGGCCGCCGCCATCGCCGGCGAGGGCAGGCTCACCCTCACCGGACAACTGGGCGAAATCATGCGCGAATCCGCCCAGGCAGCATTCAGTGTGGTCAAAGCCCGGGCCGGCGATTTCGGCATCACGCCCGACACCCTGCGGCGCACCGACGTGCACGTCCACGTCCCCGCCGGAGCCATCCCCAAGGACGGCCCGTCCGCGGGTATCGCCATCTTCACCGCCATCGTCTCGCTCCACAGCAGGCGGCCTTGCCAACACGACGTGGCTATGACAGGCGAAATCACCCTCACCGGCCGGGTGCTCGCCATCGGGGGAGTCAAGGAAAAGGTCATCGCCGCTCACCGAGCCGGTATCCGCCGGGTCATCCTGCCAGCCGACAATCGCAAAGATCTGCAGGACATCCCGCCCGAAGTGCGCCGCAAGCTGAAGTTCTCCTTTGCCGCCACCGTCGACCAGGTTCTGCGAGTCGCCCTGACCAGCCCGGCCGAAAAACGAACTCCGAACCCTCGCCGCTCGAAATAAACGCGGCTGTCGCGTAAAATGCTCGGCGAAGCCCTGCTCGTTCACCCTGTTTGGGAGATGCTCGTATGCCAGCCTTGATGATTCATCAGATCCACGACGTCACCGTCGTTAACTTCAACGAGACCTCGATCCTGGACACTGTCCAGGTGGATCAGCTTGGCAAGCAGTTGGACGAGCTGGTTGACAAGCAAGCCTGTAGGAAGATTCTCCTGGACTTCGCCAAGGTCAAACTGCTCTCTTCCTCGGCGCTGGGCGTCCTGGTGACGCTGCAGAAGAAAACCCGGCAAATCAAAGGGCGAGCGGCAATCTGCAGCCTCAGGCCGGAGCTGCGCAAAGTCTTCAAGATCACCAGCCTCGACAAGCTGTTCGACTTCTACGATGACGAAGCGGGCGGCTTGGCCTCCTTCGGAGTGACCGCCGCCGGCTGACCAGAAAATGGTGTCAGGATGAATGGTACTGCCGTGCGGCGAGGGGTCATGACGCGCGGAGTTTAACCGCTCGCGCAGGCCGCACTGCTGGTGTTGAGCCTCGCGTTCGCGTATGATTTCGGCTTAGGCCGGAAT
>JAAYDF010000030.1 GCA_012729395.1 Phycisphaerae bacterium | reverse complement strand
CCGGCAGTCACGGCGTATGTTATTCGCCTCCGGGTTGCCATGTCAGCTCCTGATGCGCGGCTTTTGCCAGACTGTGGGTATAATGAAGAATCAGGAGAATACTGATACCGAGTTCAGCAAGGGCGGTTCTTCCGCCTTTGCCTTGCTTGGCCTTTGCGGAAGAGGGCGTCCCATGCGAACGACGATACTGGCAAGCTTAACGGTAGTCATAGGCTCCATGTTGATGGGTTGCCCGGGGTTTAATGTACCCGATGATTCGGCCGGCCCCGGGGGTATCAATCCGAACGAGCCGGCCGGCGAGACTGTGCCAGAGATCGGCGAGCCCGTCAGTCTGGCGGTCATCAGCGAGAGCGGCGTTGATGCCGGCGTTCTTGTTCGCTTCTTCGTCAACCAAGTCGAGGTCAGGCGGACGGTGTTGGCCGTACCGGCCGGCCAACGCATGGATACGATTGGTCCGGACGTCGCCACTTCCGTAGCTGTCAACGGTGCTTACGTGAGCGGCGCTCCTACCCCTTCGGCAAGCTATGTGGTCGGCCGGGAGTTCACTTCGGGCGATCTGATCGAGTACGTGATTCCGGATCCGGCAGACGAGTGCCCCAACGATCCGAACAAAATGTCGCGAGGGCAATGTGGCTGTGGTGTGCCGGATACCGATACCGACGGCGACGGTGTCGCGGATTGTATTGACGGCTGTCCGAATGATCGTGCGAAGACCGAGCCGGGTATCTGCGACTGCGGCGTGTCCGACGTGGATACGGACGGCGACGGTGTCGCGGATTGTATTGACGGTTGCCCGAATGATCGCGCTAAGACCGAGCCGGGTATCTGCGACTGCGGCGTGTCCGACGTGGATACGGACGGCGACGGTGTCGCGGACTGTATTGACGGCTGTCCGAACGATCGTGCGAAGACCGAGCCGGGTATCTGCGACTGTGGCGTGTCCGACGTGGATACGGACGGCGACGGTGTCGCGGACTGTATTGACGGCTGCCCGAACGATCGTGCGAAGACCGAGCCGGGTATTTGCGACTGTGGCGTATCCGACATGGATACGGACGGCGACGAGGTGGCGGACTGTATTGACGGTTGCCCGGACGACCCGAACAAGACCGCTCCCGGAGTCTGTGGCTGCAATGTCTCGGACGTCGACTCCGACGGCGACGATGTGCCGAACTGCATTGATGGTTGCCCGAACGATCCTCTCAAGACCTCGGCGGGCGAGTGCGGTTGCGGCCGACCGGAGATCCCCGGATGTGGTTTGCCCTCGGACCTGTGCCCTGATGATCCTAACAAGACCGAGCCTGGGATTTGTGGCTGCGGCGTGCCGGATGACGACACCGACGGCGACGATGTTCCGGACTGCATCGACGGTTGCCGGAAGGATCCTAAGAAGACGGCGCCCGGGGTCTGCGGGTGTGGTATCCCCGATACGGATGTTGATAGCGATGACGTCACCGACTGTAACGATGAATGCCCGAACAGTATTCCAGACCTGGAGGTTGACGAGGTCGGCTGCCCGGCCCGCCCGGTGAAGGTGGACTATGACCGGGATGGGGACGTGGACTTGGATGACTTCGCGTTGTTCCAGTTGTGTCAGACGGGCCAGGATTCTCCGCAGTTGGATCCCGAGTGCGGCAAGATGCTGCTTGACGGGGACGATGACGTCGACGGAGTGGATCTGGCTTTGTTCTTCCGGTGTTTCAATGGGGCTAATGTTCCGGCGGACCCCGCATGCCGGGACTGCGACGGCAACGGCATCGATGACCGTGACGACCTGGTGAACTGCGACGACGCCCCGGCGTGTGGCGACTGCAACGGCAACGGGTTCCTCGATAGCTGCGACATTGCCAGCGGTCGTAGTTACGACGAGGACGAGAACGGCACACCCGACGAGTGTGAGTTTTCGACCGTCGCATGCTGCCTGCTTCATGGGATTTGCGAAGATGTACTTGAAGTCGAGTGCGGGAGCCTAGGCGGTACGTCCCAAGGAGATGGCTCCAGCTGCCAGGCGACGCAGTGCGAGTTCCTCTGCAGCGACCCTTGTGATGACCCGGCCTGTCCCGGCTGGAATGAGTGCGATTGTGTGTACGATGGCGACGCATGCGCTCCAGCCTGCGGGGGTGATCCTTCCTGCGATCCGACTTGCGGCGGCGACCGCTGTGCCCCGGGTTGCCCCGATGCCTGTATTGTGCAGATCTGCGACGGGATGGACTGCAACGGCAACGGGGTTGCCGACTCCTGCGAGTTCGAGACGGGCGTGGTGTATGTAGACGCCACTCGGTCTCAGGCCAATCAGGATGGGGCGACATGGGAGACGGCCTACGGTTCGCTGCGCGAGGCACTCGCTTTCGCCCAATGTGCGAAACCGTTGGTCAACCAGGTCTGGGTGGCCCGGGGCATTTACAGGCCAGATGAGGATGGCGAGCGCACCGCAACCTTCAACTTGCTCGACGGCGTGGCCATCTACGGGGGGTTCGCCGGTGCAGGTTCCGGCGTGTATCCCGGTGGCGAGACCGAACTGGGGCAGCGGAACTTGATGCTGAATCGCACGTTCCTGAGCGGAGAGCTCGGACAACCGGGCGTCTCTTCGGACGACTGCTACCACGTGGTGACGGCGCAGTCGGTGACGGAGACGGCTGTTCTTGATGGTTTCATCATCAGCAGGGGCCAGGCCGACGGAATCGAAGAGGACGGCTTGGGTGGAGGCATGCTCGTCCTTGGAGGCGGCCCCACGATCAGGAACTGCCTGTTTGCGCTGAACGGGGCGACTTATGGCGCTGGGCTGTATGTCGGGGGCGGCAGTCCCGCTCTCGTGAATTGCATTTTTGTAGGCAATACCGCCCATGGCGACTACTCCAGCGGCGGCGCGGTCTACAGCTACTACGGCAGGCCGACGCTGACCAACTGCACCATCGCGGGTAACTTCGCCTCCAACGCGGCGGGGGGCGTTCATTTCGCTTCGAGCCTTGGGGGAGCGATGGCCAACTGCATCCTCTGGGGGAACACGGCAGCGACAGAGCAAACCGAGGCCATGCAGATCCTCGTCGAGCAGGGGGCGGTCCCGATCTCGTACTCCAACATTCAAGGCTGGACGGGCGAGCTCGGCGGCGAGGGCAACATCGGGAACAATCTGGAAGACCACGCCCCTCGGTTCGCACGGGACCCCGCGCCGGGCAACGGAGACCTTGGGGATCTCCGCTTGCAGGCGCAATCGCCCTGTCTGGACGCCGGCAGCAACCTGGTGGATACCAATGCGGTTGTCGCGGGCGTGCAGTCTCTACCCCCCACGGATTTTGGCTCCCGGCCGCGGCTGGTGGACGATCCGTACCCGGATACGGGGGCGGGCGAGCCGCCGCTCGTCGACGTGGGCGCGTTTGAGCGTCAGGAAGACGAAGACTGAATGCTGCCGGGATGGCGGGTGCTTGGCTAATTCACCGAAAAACAAGGTAGCTGTTCAATACCCGGTCTGCTTCGTCGCCCCGCGTTCATTCCGGCGCAAACAGGGATTGCTCGCGAAACTGGATGGCTTCCTGCCGCAGGGCCTCTGAGTCGATCGGTTGGGCTGGTTCGAGTGCGAAGGTCGCCTCGTGCTGGTCGTGCAGGTTGCACGGCAGGACAACCTCCGCGAAGAAGTCGATGACCGGCCATTGATACCAGGGCGGCTCGACGCGATGGTGTGTTTTGAGCGTCTCGTAACCATCCTTGCGCAAGATCACGTCGTAAGTGCCATACCAGGTGAAGTCCACGCTGACGGGACTGGTGCCGACTTCATCATCATTGAGAAACACGCGGGCTCCCTGAGGATCAGAGTTCAGGGTGAGTGTTCGGCGGACACACCCCGTTTGCAGGCAGGTCAAGGCGATCAAGGCAATCAGACCTCCGCGTGCGGCGGTCAATCGTGCGGTCATGGCTTCACCTCGATGATCTCCGCCGAGGGACCGGCGGTGTCCAAAATAGCCACGGTGCAGCGGCCGGTGACCCAGCCGCAGCATTCACCCGAATTGAGGAAGAGCCGGCCGTCGCGAACCGCGTTCACCACCTCATGGGTGTGCCCGGTGACGATGATGTCAGCTTTGGCGATCACTTCCGGCGAGCACCAATCGACGAAGTGATGCAGCAGGACGCGACGTCCGCCGGCCTCGAAAAGCAGCGGGCCGTCCTCGATGTGCGGCAGGACGTTCTTGAGGCCTCGGCGTTCGCCGTCGTTGTTGCCGTAGGTAATGCGCATGGGGCCGGTCCAGGCAAGCAGCCGCTTGGCGGCGAAGGGGGCGACCACGTCGCCCGGATGCAGTATCAGCTCGACGCCACGCTGCCTGAAGAGCGCCAAGGCACTGTCTATGACGGACAGGCGATCGTGGGTATCGGAAAGCACGCCAATTCTCATATTATTCCCGCGCGAGCCCGACGGCCGTCCGACACTTGGGCTTTGCTGGCCGGCGCGGCCTGCCGGCCAGGATCGATGACTTTTATAGCGTTCTTGTCGGTTCCCGACAAGCGGTTGCGGACCCGGCCATTTCGGATGCGTTGAACAGAACCCCGCTTGGCCCATACAATCTGCCTGCACCGGTTCGCGGTTGTCGCGATCCGGGCACGCCAGGTGCCGCCGGATCGGCCGCAGGAATGATGCCATGACGCCAGCCGCTTCAGCCTCGGATCTTGTGCCGCAGCGGCGGAAGATCCTTCGATGGTTGACGCACTTGGCGGGGGGGCTGCTGGTCCTCGTGGCGGCGGGCTACGCCGCTCTGCCCTGGTGGTTGCCCAAGGACTGGCTGGCCGGCCAGTTGACCGAGCAGCTCAGCTCCGATCTCAATCGCCCGGTATCCATCGACCGAATCCACGTCGGTTGGATCGACGGCGTCGTGCTTGAGGGTTTCCGAATCGGAGGAACACCCTCTTCGCCCGAGACGCCGCTGGCCAGGGTCGAACGCATCCACTGTGCCTTCACCCCGATGACCACCATGCTGACCGGCCGCGTGAACCAGATCGAGATCGAGAATCCGGAGTTGTTCCTCACTTTGGATGGGGGCGGAGAATCCAGGCTGGACAACCTGGGTACCCGAGACGGTCGCCGCCTGCCTTCGCTGCATTTCGTGATCCGTGATCTGGTCTGCCACATCCAGACGGCACGCGCGAACGAGACGCTGGTGATGGATCAGCTTGAGTGCCGGCTCGAGCAGCAGACCGGGATTGTCCGCTTTCTGGGTGAAGTGCGGGCCGGCCGGAAGGAAGACTCACTTGGGGCATCCCGGCTGCGACGGCTGAGCATTCAGGCCCACGTGACGGTGCCCCGGCTCAAGAGCGGCGTCAAGCTCGGAGGTGAGATCGAGTTCGAGTGGCATGGCCTGACGCTCACCGATCTGCCGTTGACGCTCATTCCAAAACTACCTATCGAGCAGGTCAGCGGGACGACCTCGGGCGGTATCACCTTCACGGTGCAGCCTGACCTAGGCCTGGATTACGAGGTGGCGATCAGCCTGGACGGGGTGCACATTCGGCGGCCGGGAGTGGAGCATGTGGCTCACGTGCCCGACGCTCAGTTACGCGGCTCCGGCTTCCTGGACCCCAACACCGATGTGATTCTGATTCACGCCCTTTCCTGCGTAACGCCTGGCGTGCGGTTTGAAGGCACCGGTGATGGTGCACGGCCGTCTCTACGTTTTGACCTGGACGACAGCGACCCTTCTGAGTTGCACATCGCCGGCACGATCACGGATTGGCCTTGGCTGGCCCGCGAGTGGCCGGAACTCGGGCGTTGGGCGAACGAGGCCGGTTTGGTGATTGCGGGCCCTGCGAATCTCCAATTGGACATCAACCGCCAACTCGATGAGGACCATGTGAGCCTGATGGTGCAGGCCGACGGGGCATCGTTCCAGTTGACTGGTGCTGATGGGATTCACCTGGACGCGGCGGCCGGCCTGGGCAAGTCGGCGATGTGGGATGTGAAAGTCTCGCGCAGGGAGGCCCCCCGCGTTTACTCGACGCTGAATCTGGTTGTGGGAGGTTGCACGGTTGCGGGATCGCTCGATTTGCCCTGGATTCCGCCAAGCGAGATGGCGAGTCTCGGCGGCAGCCCGACGGCAGACAATCCGAGGGGTTCCTTGCCTGCACGATTGCGGTCCATGCTGCCGGAAGTGCGAGGGCATCTTGACCTGAGTTGCAGGGATCTCGCGGAGATGGTGCGTGTGCTGCCGGAGTTGGGATCTTGGGCTGGCTCCACAGAGTGGCAGGGGTCGGCACAGGCAGCCCTGTCCTGCGAACCGGGTTTCACGACGAGTCGGGTGACCCTGGCCGTCACGTTGCCAGGCGACGCTGAGGTGATTGTTCCGGGCTGCCTGGTCAAACCGCGAGGAGAGCCTCTTGAAGCCTCGCTGGGACTGACTGTGAGACACGGCCAGGTAGGGCGGATCGATGCGCCAGAGTGTGTGGTGTCGTACGGCGCCGGCCAGTTTCGGCTGGGCGGGGCGGATGCCTGGTGTGAGTACGCGGTTGACTTCGCGGATGCGTCATGGGCTGAAGGCGCCAGATCGCTCTCCGCGGATGTGTCATGGTGGCTGCCGCTGCGGGTGGAGCAGCCGCAGCGCCTGGGGGAGCCGTGGCCGGAATGGACTACTTGGCTCGGTTCGCAGGGTATCCGTGATCTGGCGGGCTCGGCGAGCGTTGTGTTGCAGGGTTGTGTCTCGGCTTGGCCGGGCGATCTCGTCGCTCGCTGGCAGGCCGAGGTGGAGGCGGACGATCTGAGTGTCCGCTGGGACGATCTGATTGACAAGCCTTCAGGCCGGCCACTCAGTGTTGTCTTGAATCATCGTTACGAGTCGCTTCCGGGTCAAAACGAGCACACGCTTGGATTCGTGCTAAACCAAGCCGGTGGGCGGGCGAGTGCTCACGTGCGTCTCGGCAAGGAGGATGCTCGGGATTCAGCATCGCTTTGTCATCAAGCGGACGTGGCGATCTCCGTGCCGGACGTGAACGATTGGTTGCGGCTTGTACCGCGGGCGGCGCTCGCGTTGGAGAGCTATCGGCCGACGGGGTCTTTGGATGCGGAACTAACCTGCGTGCTGTCGCCGGAGGGGCATGATCTGGGGTTGGTGATAGACGCGACGGGCATGGGTTTTGAGATCGAGGGTGATCCGGCGGCGAAGAAGGTGGCCGGCGTGCCAGCGACGTTCCGAATGCATTGGAGGTCGGCGCCGGACGACAGCGAACCCAATGCGGAGTTGTGGACGCTGACCGGTGGGTACCTGCGGTGGGGGGGATCTTCTCTGGGTCCGCTGTCGGGGAGTGTCGCTGTCGGATGGCCGGCGGGCGGGAACGCGGCGTTGATGCCGGCCCGGGCTTTCCTGGAGGATTTCTGGGGGAGGCCGTCTTCCGGGGTTGAGGACACTGACCGGGCGCCGGCGGGTCTGCCGAGGGTTCTTGCCGCCGAGGTGCAAGCGGGCGGCACGGTGGTTCTTGATGAAGCGGTGCTCGAGTTCCACCCGCGTGTTCGTGGATGGTGCGAGCAATTCAAGCTGGTCGGTGGGGTGATCGCCGACCTGCGACTGAAGGCCCGTCCGGACCAGGTTGAACTGATTGGGGTACTGGATGCCCAGACGCTGACGTTTGCCTTGCCCTTCGAGAGTTCGCTGGCTCCGCGAATACGTAAGCCGCCTGGGGCGGCAGCGCGGATCACGTTCGATCTGACGGTCGATGATTGGCTTGCGGGGCGTTCCTGCGGGGTGGGTGTTCGTGACCTTTCCGTTTTCTTCGATGACAACGAGGTGCGTACACACGGCGAGGTGCGTTTGGCGGGCGACTCGGTGCTTGAACTGAGGTGGGATCGTTTGGATCTTCAGACCCACGTGCGGCTGCTGAGGCCGGAGTCCATTGCGGAGGCACTGCCGGGAAGCCTGCTGGATATCGTCGGTGGGCGAGCGGAGCTTGAATGGAATCTGGCCGGCGATCGGCGACGGCTGGCTCTCGGAGCAAGTCGTGCCGAGTTCGAAGATTTCCTGATCGGCATGGGCGGGGAAGTGATCGAGTTGGACGGCAGGGTGTCGTTCGATGGGCAGGGCGTCGAGGTTGACCGCATCGAGGGTGCCTGGGGCAAGTCACGATTGGCGGTTGCCGGTTTTCTGCCATTGCTGGATGTTTCGCGGCCGGGCAGGTTGACAGTGGTGTGCGACGAGTTGAGCTTGCCGGACCTTTATCGGCAATGGAGTCTCGTGCGTGAGCGGTTGCCAAAGGCCTCGGCGTCCGAGGAGGTTTCCGAGGAAGCGGATGGGGGGGATGTGCTTGCGGGTGCCGTCCTCGAATGGCTACAACGAACGGAGCTGGACGTTGATCTTCATATCGACACGCTTGCGGTGACTCTGCCGCCAGAGCAGTTATTGACCGCGGATGTGGCCTGGGCCGGGCTGAATGTGCGGAGAGGGCCGGTCACGGTAGGGTTTCGGGGCTTGGTGGACGGCGGGTTGGTTACCGGCGAGGTGGTCTCGCATACTCAGATTGCGGAGCCCACCTACCGCCTCACCTACACGGCAGATGAGATTCAGCCGGGGCCGTTGGTCGAGGGTTATCTCAAGCGCATGTTCCCGGGCATGACCGCGACGGGTCCGCTGACGCTCATCGACGAGACGAATCAGAAGCTGTTGCCGTTGCCGGGTGATCCGAACTTCGAGGTTGGCGAAGGGGAGTTGATTATCCATGGCGGCAGCATCGAAGGCCGGGCCGCCCCCTTGTGGATGACGCGCATCTTCCCGGGGCTCAATCTGGCGAAGTTCGAGTTTGACTACCTGCATTCGTGGTTCAGCAAGATGCCCAGCGGGCGGATCGCTCATCAGATGATTTTTCAAGGGCGTCATTATAACGTCTACATGATCGGGTACTCCGACGCGGACCGGCGATTCGAGTACGAGGTGGGCATTGACTTCCTGGCGAACTACAATAGCCGCTACTGGGCGGATAGCGGGCAGGGGCGTATCCCCCTCTTCGTGAAAACGGGCTGGACGGACGCCGACGGCAAGCTCCAGGACGAGCGGGTCAACTTCACTCCTCCTCGCCGCTTGATGGAGACCTTGTTCGTTCAGAACAACTTGGTGGTGACCGCGTACCACGCTGTGCGCAAGCGGGTGCTGGGGGAGAAGTAGGTGAGGCCTGATGCCCTTTGCGGATCTGCAGTCATTCGTGGCGGAATTGGAGAAGCGGGGTCAACTTCAGCGGATTACCGCCGAGGTCGATCCTGTTCTGGAACTCACGGAGATCGCGGACCGGGTGATGAAATCGCCCTGCCCGGAGGGCTTAGCGGGCGCGCCGGCGACCGATCCGGTGCACGGGGGCTTGGGGGGCCGTGCGTTGCTATTCGAGAACGTGCGCGGCTCAAAGATCCCGCTGCTGATCAACGCCTTCGGCAGCTATGAGCGGGTCAAACTGGCTCTCGGTTGCATTGATCTGGAAGAGTTGGCGGGCCGTGTTCAGCAGATGGTCAAGCCCGAGTTGCCCACAACGCTGCTCGAGAAAATGAAGAAGCTGCCGGACTTGGTGAAGATGGCGGGTATGGGGCCGCGGGTCGTCCGCTCAGGGGTCTGCCAGGAGGTGGTGCACACGGACGACGCGGATTTCCTGTCGTTGCCGATCATCCAGTGCTGGCCGGCCGACGGCGATCTGGCGTCGGAGCCCCCGGAGATCCCGCCGCCGGCCCAGCCGGTGATCGAGGCGGCAGGCCACGAGGGCCGCACCGGGCGGTACATCACCTTGGCAGGCGTCTACGCCCGCGATCCAGACACCGGGCACACCAACGTGGGCATGTACCGTATCCAGGTGTTTGGCCCGCGGCTGGCGGCGGCGCACTGGCATGTTCACCACGACGGGGCTCGGATCTTCCGCAAGTACGCGGCCGCAGGCGAACCCATGCCCATGGCCATCGTCCTCGGGGGCGAGCCCGTGCTTACCTATGCCGCCACCTGTCCGTTGCCGCCGGGTATCAGCGAGCTCATGCTCGCGGGCTTCCTCAATCAAGGGGCCGTCGACCTTGTGCCCGCCAAGACCATCCCGCTCGATGTGCCCGCCCATGCCGAGATTGTGATCGAGGGGCTGGTCGACCCGCGGGATCGCTTCATGGAGGGCCCGTTCGGGGACCACACCGGCTTCTACTCGCTGTCCGGCCCTTACCCGGTTTTTCGCGTGACCGCTATCACCCATCGCCGCAACCCGATCTACCCCACGACCATTGTGGGTGCGCCGCCGATGGAGGACTACTACCTCGGCAAGGCGACGGAGCGCGTCTTTCGGCCTCTCTTGCAGATGCTGATTCCCGACGTGATCGACTACCACCTGCCGATCTTCGGTGCTTTTCACAACTTCGTTTTTATCAAGATCCGCAAGGAATATCCCTATCAAGCCCGCAAGGTGATCCACAGCATCTGGGGAGCCGGGCAGATGATGTTCAGCAAGTTTATCGTTGTGGTCGACGAGCACGTGGACGTGCACAACGAGCAGGAGGTCATGTTCGCCGTTGGGGCGAACGTGGACCCGCGTCGCGACACGGTGATCGCCGACGGCCCGCTGGACATCCTGGATCACGCGGCGCCATTCGAGGGAGCGGGCAGCAAGATGGGCATCGACGCGACGCGCAAGGTGCCCGGCGAAGGTACCGTACGTCGCTGGCCGATGGCTTTGGAAATGCCCCCCCACATCAAGGACCGCGTGACCCGCCGTTGGGCGGAACTGGGACTCGCCTGAAAACGCGCACGCAAGCGCCCCCGCCGGATCAGTGGTCCACCGAGGTGGTCAGGCTTCGTTGGGCTTGCTGATCCATGCGGCATCGGGAAGCCGATCGCCGAGAATCTGGTCAGGCTCGAAGTACAGGGCGATTTCGGTAGCGGCCGACTCGACTGAATCACTGCCGTGGACCAGGTTGTAGGTGGTGCTGGCGCCGAAGTCGCCGCGGATGCTGCCTGGTTCAGCCTCGAAGCCGAAGGTTTTGCCCATGAGCTTGCGGCATACGGCGATGGCTCGCGGGCCGGCGACTACCATGACGACGACCGGGCCGGCGGTGATGTACTCGATCAGGCCGGGATAGAAGGGCTTGCCCTCGTGGACGGCGTAATGGCGCTCGGCCAGCGAACGGCTGATCTGCATCAGTTTCATGGCCGCGATGGAGAGGCCCTTTTCCTCAAAACGCTGAATGACCCGACCGATAAGGCGACGCTGAACGCAATCGGGTTTGAGAATGATCAGTGTTCGTTCCACCTATGGTTCCTTTCAGTCATCACTTGAGACAAGCCGAGGTTGACGCGCGATCATGCGTACCCGCTCCTTGCCGCGCGAACCATGGCGTGAATGTTGGCGGGCGGCACTGCCTGGCCGTCGAAAGTGCAGCCCGGAGTAATCATGAGGGGGTGGTCCTTTGCCTGCCTGATCGCATCGTGGACCTGGGCGGCACAGTCTTCGGCGGAGCCGTTGGGCAATGTGTTGAGATTGTCGACGCCGCCGGCGATGGCCGGTTTCACCCGATCGCGGGCATAGGCGATGCTGGGCCCGGCCGCACGATCCGCCCAATTCAGCACGTGTACGGGGTATTGAGCGAAGCCCTTGAAATCCAGAGGCCGGCCGCAGATGTGCAGGATGTTGAGTGACGCGGATGCCGCGGCTTCGAGGATCATCAGGTCTGCGGGCCGGACGAGGTCGCGGTACGTGTCTTTCCCGTTGGCCGGCCGATCTACCCAGTCGTCGCGGACGGACAGGAAGATGCCCTCGGCGCCGGCCTTGAGACATTCGAGGACGAAGGCGACCTGAGTTTGGGCGATCGCCAGGAGGGCGGCCTGCACGGCATCGCGGTCCTCCTTGAGCAGAGTGGCGATGACCTCGTCTCGTTCGTCGGTACCGTCGAGCTTCGGCGGGCCGTGCCGATCGCTGGGGGGCTGGGTGAGCTGGCGAAGAGTGGCCCAGGTATTGAAGACGGTCGTACAGGTGGGGACGTCGGGAGCAAGTCGCCGGGCAAGAATGCGCACGATGTCGAGCTGGCCAGCCAGCGGTCCCGCATCACCGGGCTGAGGTTTGATCTTCCGTAGATCTGCGACGGATTGGACAGTCGTGACCTCACCGCGGGGGTAGGGATGGTCGTTCATGATCTTGAGGAAGTCGAAATCGTAGGTCTCCAGGTGCCGCAGGTGAGCGTCGACGGCGGCTTGGCCGCTGATTTGGTCGGGTGGAAAATGATGCCAGCAACTGACCGGCGGGCAATCCGGCCGGGTGCTGCCGAGAACGGCTTGGACTCGTTCGCGTTTGGTCATCATGCTCAGTCAACTGTAGGTCGGCGGACACGGAGGGTCAAGGCGGTTAGGCGGGCTGGACGTCGGGTGGGAGAGCGAGGAAACGGGCGAGCTTCCAGTGGGTGTTGAGGCTTGCCCTCTGTGTCCATACAATGGTGGCCACGGGCACAACTGGGTGTTAGGGTTGAAACCGGGAGGCGGGAGGCGGTGTAGACAAAGCTGAACGGTGACTGATTGCAGCAGCGGGGTTTGTCCATGGCTCGCCGGTATCATGCCGTGTTCCTGGCCGTTGTGTTCCTGGCTTGGGGGTCTGGGACGGCGATCGCTGCGCCGCTGCGCGGACGGGTGGTGTACGTGGGGTTCCAGGGGAGTGGGGGGGATCAGTACGAGCACGGGACCTATCACTATCGGGCTGGCGCCTGGACCCCGGTGTTGGTGGAACTGGCCAACGACGGGCGGGACCGCTTCGAGGGCGTGATCGAGGTTCGCCAGCCGGACCGCGACCGGGACGAGGTGCTGGCCCGGCGCGAGGTGGTGGTTCAGGGCACGCGGCGGTATTTTCTGTACGTTCCGGGCGGCATAGAGCAGCGAAACGAGCATTTCAGGGTCCGCGTCTATACCTCGACGGGGCAGTTCGCGGAGCTTCATGACGATCAGGGGCGGCCTGTGCGCGAGCTGATCCCGCCGGGCCAAGTGACGGACACTCCTCCGGGATATCGTGTGATCCTGGACATCTCGACGGCGCCGGTTGCCTTACTGAGGGAGCTGCTGCGGGATCCGCAGGTCCAACAGGATCTGGTGGTGGCCCGGAGTTCGCCTGGCGATTTGCCGGACGCGGCGGCGGGGCTGGATCTGGCGGACGTGATTGTGTGGGATGCCGCGGACCCGTCGATTCTGGATTTGGCACAGCGCAATGCCCTGTTGGAGTGGACGCGTCAAGGCGGGACGCTGATCTTGGCGGCGAGCAGGGACTGGGAGCTGGTAAACCGGGAGGGTTTTCGGGAGATTCTGCCCGCGGTTCTACGTGGTGCGGAGACGATGACCGAGCCGCCGTTGTGGTTGTCGGAGTGGTTGGGGATCGGCGCGTTTGACGGGCCGGGCGGGCGACTGGATCCACCGATGACATACTGCCCGGTGAGGCGGGCGGACCTGCTGGCTGGGGCGACGGTTCTGGTGCCGGCGTCGCGTGACATCGGCGGGGCGAGCGACGAGCCGGGCTCAGACTTGCTGTTGGTGGTGCGGCGACCATGCGGGCGGGGCGAGGTGGTGCTGGTTGCGGCGGAGTTGCGAGATTTGCTTCAGGCCAGCCGGCGGAAAGTCGCCATGTTGGGCGACCTGGTGGGCGTTCGGCGGCAGACCGTGGATTCAGACAACGGGATGGGCTGGCGGAGTGAAGTGGATCTTTTTGGGATCGTCAGCCAGATGATCGCGTTCGGTGTGACGGCATGGCTCTACTTGTTCGTGGCCATCGTATTTGTGGTGATGTACCTGCTGGCTGCTACGGCGGGAAGCTGGGCTTGGCTTCGTCGTCGGCGCATCGAGCGGCATTCGTGGGTTGCTTTCGCGGGTGTGGCTCTCGCGGCCAGTTTGGTCAGCATCGCGGCGGTGCGATGGTTCCGTGGGATTGGCTACCGTGTGCAGGAAATCGCCGTGGTGGACGGCTGGGCGGGCACGGACGAAGCGACAGCGGTGAGTTTCCTGGGGCTCAAGGCTCCAGCCCACATCCGGGTGGATCTCCGGGTACCGCAGGACGCATCGGCTCCGGACAGGCAGACTGAGGCGTCTTGCTCGATCCGGGCCTTGCCGCCCCTGGGTGGGCGAGCGGAAGGATTTGCGGCGACGGATCGGTACGAGGCGGCGGCGGTGGTGGGGCAGCTTCGATCCCTGCCTCTGAGGGCGACGCTCAAGCAGTTCGAGGCTCATTGGCAGGGCGAGCTTGAAGGGCAACTTGACGGTGCGTTGCATCGGCTTCGCGAAGGGAGTATCGAGCTGCGCCCGGATAGCTGGCTGCGGAACGACTTGGGTACGGATTTGTCGAACTGCTACCTGGTGGTGGCGGCTCAGGACTGGCGGCCGGGGGGTGGGTACCGCGAGTTGGGGATTGAGGCCTACCGGATTGGCAACCTGCAAGACGACCAGCAGGTGACTTGGCAAGACCTTGTGACACGGGAGAAACTCGCGGCCACCCCCGGCTCCGCTGCCGCGCCGCCTCTGCGGCAGCCGCTGGCGACCCTGCTCGAGGAGGATTGGCTGGGCAGGTTGATCTCCCGAGTCTGGCTGGATGGGGCCGGCCGCGAGCAGGCGAAGCCGGACCCGGACACGCTGGACTTCCAGCGGGCACTGCTGGTGATGACCATTCAGAACGAGATCAACCCGCGTCGATTGGTGAGCGATCGCTACGAGGTCATTCGTCGATATGGGCACCGGCTGGACCGGTCGGCGCAGTTGATGCGGGACACGGCGTTGTTCATCGGCTTCAGTCGGACGCCGGGGCCGGTGCGGTTATGCTATCGCCGGTCGGATCGGCCTCAGGATCCCTGGCGTCCGATTCCGCCAACCGAGCCGGAAATCATGTACCGAATCGCGGTGCCTATTCAGTAACAGGGGGACGCACGCTCAGGAACCGGGGCAACAACAGGACCAGTGAGACGCGAATACGGTGATCATCGAAACAATCAACCTGACGAAGCGTTATGGCGAGCTGGTGGCTCTGAACAACCTGCACCTCAGCATTGAGGAGGGGGAATGCTTCGGGTACATCGGCCCCAACGGTGCGGGCAAGACGACCACGATCAAGATCCTGGCCACGTTGCTGCAGCCGACCTGGGGCGAAGCGCGTATCTGTGGGCATGTGGTGGGTTACCAGTCTCGCCGGATCCGACCGCTGATCGGCTACGTGCCGGACTTCTTCGGCGCGTACAGCGATATGGTGGTGCAGGAATACCTTGATTTCTTCGCATCTGCGTACGGGATCACCGGGCAACAGCGCAGGCGGATTGTGAACGACATCCTGGATCTGACGGATCTGGCCTACAAGCGGGAAGCCCTGGTTGACTCGCTTTCGCGGGGCATGAAGCAGCGGCTGAGCATCGCCCGCGTGTTGCTGCACGATCCGAAGGTGTTGCTGCTCGATGAGCCGGCCAGCGGGTTGGACCCCAGGGCCCGCATCGAGATTCGCGAACTGCTCAAGGAACTGCATCGGATGGGCAAGACCATCGTCATCAGCTCGCACATCCTGCACGAGCTGGCGGAGCTGTGTTCGACGGTGGGCATCATTGAGCGGGGGGAACTGCTGTTCCATGGTTCGGTGCGTGAGGCGACGCGAAGGGCTCAGATGGGCACGCGGGTGCAGGTGGGCGTGGCCAGCCATTCGGACACGGCCATCAAGGTGTTGCAGCGGCTGGAAGCGGTGAAGAGTGTGCAGGTGTCGAATGGTAAGCTCTCGGTCGAGTTGGCCGGCGAGGTCCATGATTTTTCGTTTCTGGCTCGTGCACTCATTGACAACCGGCTGGCGATCACCGAGCTGAAAGAGGAAGAGGTCAATCTGGAGACGGCGTTTCTGCGATTGACCAAAGGGATTGTGCAATGAGGCGGCGTGGTGAAGGGGCGAGATTGAGAGGGTGGGTGCCGCGATGACGAGGCCGTGTTGGCTATACGGTGGCATTACGCTGGTGATGGCGGTCTGTTGCCTCGCTGCCTGGGGCCAGGAGGGCGACCACCCAACAAGAGAGGCTCGGACCAGTCCGGGGATTCGGTTCACGCCGGGCATGGCTCGATCGTTGGGGCGGCTTTACGCTGAGGATGTGGCCGTGCAAAGGTACAACCTCAAACCCGAGCAGGTGGAAGAGTTGAGCGAACAGGTTGCGCACCGCCTGATGACGCTTGCCCATCAGCTCGATGGGCAGGGATATCACGAGGTTCTGGAGCGGATGGTGACGCGGATGATCGAGGGGGAGATCGAGAAAGAGGGGATGGGTGGTCCGCCGGGACTGAACCCGAAGGCGGGCCAGGCAATGGGGGAGGCGATGGGGCCGATCGTGCCCTTGCTTCGGGAGACGTTCAACGCGATCGGCCAGGACTTGCGGCCGATGCTGGAGACGCGGCAGCAACTCAAGCTGGGTGGGGATCTGATGGCTCTCAACACCGGGCTTGATGTGTTTGAGAAGACAATGGAGCGATGGTCCCGCGGGGAGGTTCGTCCGTTCGAGGATCCGTTTCGCGACAATCAGGATCTGAAACCGGACCAGCAGGGGCGGTCGCAGGCGTATACCAGCGCCCGCAAAATGGCCGAGCGTGAGGTCGACCAGGGAACATGGGCGGGCTGGGCAAGGTACGTGGAGGACGCGAAGAAGTTCTATGCTCTGGACGAGTCGCAGTCGAGCACCGCGGATTCCATCCTGAGAGAGTGCATGGAACGTGTTGAGGCGTTAACCAAGGCCGGCGACTGGCGCGAATCGGCCCTGCGGAACCGGGTGTGGTTCCATATGTTGCACCATCTGCACATCGGTGCCGCGCATCCGTTGCGGCACATGGTGGAGCGAGAGTTTGCCCGGATGTCGGATCCGATCGAGACCATCGAGATGGACCTCAAGCGGCGGATTGACGGGATACCTACTTACGCCCAACGCCAGGCGGCGGAGGGACGGGTTCTGGGAATGTTGGAAGACAAAGGCTTGGATGGGTACAGCGGGGACAGCGCCTTGCCGGACACAGCACCTAAGCGAGACGACACGGCGGCAGAGATCGGGGTGTTGGAGACCGCTCCGGAGTGATTGGTGGAAGCTCGATCGGCTTGATGCGGATCGCTTCTTCCGGTGGAATCTGGCGAAGGGACAAGGCATGTGCAGAGGATACACGAGATTAGGGGTGTTGCTCTTGGCGGCGGTCTTGTGTCCTTGGGGCGCGGGACAGGCGGAGCCTGGAGGGGATGCGGCACCACCTGAGGGGCCAGCCCTGCCCGCGGACGTGATGACGCCGACGCGCCATGGATTCTGCCTGACGCCGGATCTCGCCCGGATATTCAGCCGTCGCTGGCTTCAGGAGGAGTTCGCCCGGGATGTCAGCTTAAACGAAAGGCAGGAAGTCGAGCTGAGCAGACGGATGGGCGAGCGCATTACGGACATGATGGAGAATCACGGCGACAAGATGTGCGATCTGATCGAGTTCAGCATTGAATCCATGATGCAGATGCGTGGGCGGCCATTCAATACCGAGCTGAGCCAGCAATTTGCGGAGCGAACGGTAGAACTGCTTCCCGTGGTCAGGGATTTCATGCGAGATTTTGCCCGCGACGCCCGGCCGCTGCTGTCGGACAAGCAATGGGAGCAACTGAAGGACCGGTTGCGGCGGGATTTTCAGGGGGTGGACCGGCTTGAAGGGATGATGAAGCGTTGGGCGGACGGGGATGTCAAGGAGGGCGAGGATATTTTCCGTGCGTTGGCGGAGATGGAGGAAGAAGGCGATCCGGAGAATCGTGGGCACCCGCCGCGAGGGACGCTGGAGCTTCGTCGTGCCCGACGGCGGGCGGAGGAGGATCTTCGACGGTTGTCGCCGAGCAGTTGGGAAGCCTATGTGCGCGAGGCGGCGGCGTTCTTCGATTTCACGGCGGAGCAGACGGCGGAGGCCCGGCAGCTTCTCGTGACCCATCGGGCGCAAGCCGAGGAGCTCATGACGCCTTCGTGGCGGGACCGATGTCGTGAGAACCGTATGAAGTATCATCTTCGCTGGTCGCTGGGTCGCGAGCCGCTGGCTCCGTGGGTGTATCACCTGGAGCAGGACTACAAGGAGTTGATCGCTCCCTTGAAGGATGTCGAGCAGGAGTTCTGCGAGAGTCTCACCGCCTTGGCCACGAACGAGCAGCGGGAATCGGGCGATCAGAAGCTGAGGGAGCGGGCGGAGAAGCACGGCATGAGCCTGGATAGCATGGATTTGCAGATCCTGGGGCTGGGCCCGCGATAACGGGTGGGAGGGCGATGCCGAAATGCTGGCGAGGACCGTGATCGCGATGTGAAAGAGCGGGGTCTTGATGGTAGCCTCGGCATATCGCCTTGGTGTTGAGGGCCGGCGCCCCAGGGCGACGTTCGTGCAACGAAGACGTACGGCGGTGACGGGATGAAACCGATTGTTGAAGAAGTGGGCTTGTGGCTGTGGCGGATCTTGCCCGCCAACCCCATCGTCGTGCGCGTGGTGCAAGGCGGGAGTCGGCGGATGCAGCACTTGTGGATCCGCGCCGGTTACCTGACGATTTTGTTCTGCGTCCTGCTCGTGTCGCAGTATGTGCAGGGGGTCAGCTCGTCGCTGGTCGAATTGGCCAAGAGCTCGTCGCAGGTGTTCAAGTTGATCTCCACGTTGCAGTTGGCGATGACCTGCCTTTTGGCCCCGATATTCACGGCGGGGGCTATCTCGCAGGAGAAGGACGCGGAGACCTTCAATGTTCTGCTGACCACCCCGCTGACCAACGCCCAGATCGTGCTGGGTTCGCTGATGAGTCGCCTGTTCTTCGTCATCACCTTGTTGGTGGCGGGCCTGCCGGTGTTCTGCATCACGATGCTTTTCGGCGGGGTGACCAGTCGGGAGATTCTCCTGAGCTTTGGCATTTCAGCGTGTACGGCGATGGTGACCGGTTCGCTGGCCATTCTGATCAGCGTGGTGCGCGTGGGTACCCGCGGCACGGTGTTCTCGTTCTACGTGGGGATTGCCTTCTTCCTGGCCGTCGGGCTGGGGCTGGGTTGGCTCCCGCAGACCTATGTGCCGGAGTCTATCGTACCGGGCGTGAGCGAGGGGATGACTTGGCTGTCGCTCGTGCATCCATACTGGGCCCTGACGACGGCCCTCAACCGGGCGATACCACCGGACGCACTGCTTGTCGCGGATTACACGTGGCCGCTCAACCTCATGCTGGCGGCCCCTTACGCGGCCTACATGCTGACGATGATCCTGGTGTCGGGCGTGTTGATCGGTGTGGCAACGTTGTTCGTTCGCCGGGGGGTCAAGCAGGGGGAGAGCAATTGGGGCATTCTGCTGAAGCGCCGGCTGGCGCGCTTGTTGGGTCGGGACCGAAAGACGCGGCGAGCGCGGCACGTTTGGAGCAACCCCGTGGCTTGGCGTGAAGCGGTGACGCGAGGTGCCGGGGCCAGCAGCGGGCTAATGCGCAATACCTACCTGATCGGTGGGATGTTGGCCGCCGTTCTGTTCCTGGTGTTGTACGGCGGAGGGCAATTCTCCACGATCGCGTCTGCCCGCCAATGGCTGATCGGGGTGGTGATGGTCGAGTTCGTGATGGTGTTGTTCATGGCGGCCAACACGGCGGCGACGGCGATCACACGCGAACGTGACGACGGCACGATGGAACTGCTCATCTCCACGCCGCTGACCAGTCGCTACATCATCTGGGGCAAGCTGCGGGGACTCATCAGCTTCGCGGTGCCGCTGATGTGCGTTCCGGCCGTGACGGTTTTGCTGGCGGCCGGTCTGGATTGGTTCAGGGGGGTCGATCCGCCGCTGGTCGGTTTGGTTTCGGCTTTGATTCTGCCGTTGCTCCTGGCGGTCTACGCGGCGTTTGCCTGCATGGTCGGACTGCAGATGTCGCTCAAGAGCGCCCGCTCGGTTCAGGCCGTGCTGGCGGCGATGGCGATTCTCGTGGTTGCGGCGTTTGGGCTGTCGGCTTGCGGATTCGGGGCGGCTGGCACCGGTGCCGAGTTTGGAGCCCTTATCGCACCGCTGACCTTCGTGGCCGCAGTGATCCTGGTGCTAGACCCAGAGCAGATCATGAGTGCTGGCAGGGCGGCCGGCGGCACGGCCCAGTCCGTCCAAGCGCTCATGGTCATAGGCACCGTGGTGGCCGTCGGGCTCTACGGAGCGATTGTGGCCGGCACCTACCGATCCATGGTCAATAGCTTCGACGTTATCGTTCGCAAACAGTCGAAGTGACCGGCGCGGCGCAGTTGGTGGGGGAGTGATTGGGGCGGGGCTGGAGCGCTTCGCGACCCATCGTAGAGGTCGCTCCCTGACTTCGGCGAGTCCAGCCGAGCCGCGGTGACCGGCGCATTCTGTGGGGTGGTTACATCCGCCAGGGGCTTGGGCCGCTACGCTATTGCGTGAGACGCTCTACGCATGGGCTCATCACAGGCGCACCGGTGCTCTTCGATAATGCTGAGGAGCGGGGATGATGATGCGTCCGTGGCGATCGGTGACAACGGTCGCACCGAAGGTCTCCATCAGGGCGAGCGTGACGGCCATCGTTTTGCGAATCGCGGCCTCGGGGGGTGCGTCGAGGAAGACATCCCCCCTGGCACAGGGAGCCACGAGCAGCAGGGCGGACAACCATGGGGGAGCCGGTTCGGGAGCGAGGCGGATCGTGCCGCCGTCGAGTCCGCGTGCGAGAATGGTGACCGGCAGGTGCCCTTTCTGGTCGGCGTAGCCGATACCCGCTCCAAGATCGCGCAGGGCGTTGACCAAGCCCGTGACTGGCGGCAACGTGTGGTTGCCGGTGATTTCGTACCGCCCCAAGCCGAGCGTGCAGGCGGCGATGAGCGCCCAAGCGGCTTGCGGGGTGGTGCCGTAGAGCTGTGCCTCGCCCGTGGGCCAGAGGCCACCTGCCCGTTGCACCTCCAAGGTGTCTGATTGCCTGTCGAGGCGGGTTGCGACGCCGAGGGCTTCCAGGCCGGCCAGCGCGCCGCGGGCATGCTCGTCCAGGGCCGTGAATCTCAGGCGGCTCACACCTTCTGCGAGAACAACGGCCAGTACGGCCTGCCATGCCGGGATGCCCGGCGGTAAGGCGGGGCTTTCGTGGACAGACGCGGTGGAATCGTTGTCAGGCGTTGCGGTCATGGGCGTATTCTACCGACGCCGCGCCTCGGTGGCGGCCAAACGGTGTTTGCGGAAGCGGCGTTGCCGAGCCGGCTTGTTCGGCATGGCTCGCTTCGGATGTTCGTTGCTCGCGAGCGACGCTCGGCTATAATCGCACTTCGCGGCGGGAACGCAAGGGGCGCAACCCGACGGTCGCGATGCCGGCGCGACGTGACCGGCAGGTTCAGCAAAGGGTGTCTGAGCATGACCCATACGGTGTGTCTGCTGCCGGGCGACGGGATAGGTCCCGAGGTGACCTCGGCGGCCCGGCAAGTAATCGAAGCTTCGGGCGTGGCCATCGAGTGGGTGCTTCTGCCCGCGGGGGCGACGGCGCTCGAATTCTGCGGCAGCGTGCTGCCCGAGCGGACCATCGCCGCGATCGAGGGGCACGGCATCGCGCTTAAAGGACCGATTACCACACCCATCGGGGGAGGCCACGGCAGCGTCAACGTCCAGCTTCGCAAGCGACTCAACCTGTTTGCCGCCGTCCGTCCGGTTCGCTCATTGCCCGGCATCAAGACCCGGTTCGAGAACGTCGAGCTGGTCATCATCCGCGAGAATACCGAGGGACTGTACTCCGGCATCGAAAACGAGATCGTCGAGGGCGTCGTGCAGAGTCTGAAGATCGCGACGGAAAAAGCCTGCACGCGGATCGCCCGGTTCGCCTTCGACTATGCCGGCTCGCGAGGCCGCCGCAAGATCACTGTTTTTCACAAAGCCAACATCCTCAAGATGTCCGACGGCCTGTTCTTGCGGTGCGTGCGCAAGGTCGGCAAGGAATACGCCGACCGCGTGGCCTGCGATGAACTGATTATCGACAACGGCTGCATGCAGTTGGTCAGCGATCCTACGCGGTTTGACGTGCTGTTGCTCGAGAACCTCTACGGCGACATCCTCAGCGATCTAGCCGCGGGACTGGTCGGCGGGCTGGGCGTGGTGCCAGGAGCGAACATCGGGCGGACCTGCGCGGTCTTCGAGGCGGTACACGGCTCGGCTCCGGACATCGCCCGCAAGGGCATCGCCAATCCGCTGGCCTGTATCATGAGCGGGGTCATGATGCTCAACTTCATGGGCGAGACTGTTGCTGCCGATCGTATCCGCAACGCCTACGATGCTGTGTTGCTGGAGCACAATCCCGAGCAACTCACCCCTGACATCGGCGGCAAGGGCACTACGCAATCCTTCACCGAAGCCATCATCCGGGCCATGCAGTGAGTAGCTTGCCCCCATTGCGTTTGCTGGTCATCGGGACACGCGGCTCCCTGCTGGCCCGGACGCAGACGCAATGGGTGGTCGATCGGCTGCGGGCTGCGCACCCGGCTCTCGGAATCCGCGTCGAGATCATCACCACCGCCGGCGACCGTCAGCAGGGTCGGCCTTTGCCGGAGATTGGCGGCAAGGGGCTTTTCACCGAGGAACTCGAAAACGCTCTGCGGGCCGGGAGCATCGACGTCGCGGTCCACTCCGCCAAGGATCTGCCCACCGACTTGGGCGAGGGCCTGGAGGTGCTCGCCTGGCCGGCTCGCGAAGACCCCCGCGATGCCTGGGTGTCCGCCGACGGCAGGGCGTTCGCCGATGTTCCCCAAGAAAGCACCATCGGCACCAGCAGTCTGCGACGCCAGGCACAACTGCTGCATCATCGGCCGGATCTTCGCTTCGTCGCTCTTCGCGGCAACGTGGATACGCGGATCAACAAGATCCGGCGCGGCGATTGTGCGGGAGCGGTGCTGGCCCTGGCGGGCCTGAATCGGGCGGGATTGGCGCATGGGGTTGTCCATCCGCTCGAGCCGGATTTCATGCTCCCCGCGCCGGGGCAGGGGGCCCTGGCTCTCGAAGGGCGGCGCGGCGATGAGCGCGTTGCGACGTGCCTGGCGCCGATCCATGACCAAGCCACCGCGACGGCCGTCTGCTGCGAGCGGCGGGTGCTTGCGGGCTTAGATGCCGGCTGCCGTGCACCGGTCGGGGTGCTGGCGGTGAAGGCGGCTGGCTTCCTTCGCTGCCATGCCGTCGTCCTGGACCCCCGGGGCACCTCGCGGATCCAGGCTACGGTCGACGGCCCCCCCAACCGGTGGCCGGATCTGGCCGCCACGGTACTCACCAGGCTGCAAGCCGACGGGGCCGCCGCCCTCATCGCCACCGCCCGGCAAGGCCTGCAATCCTGACGCCGTCGCTTACCTCCAGCTCGTCGAGGTCCGAAGAAGACCGTTCCGGTCAAACGCTGCAGCAAGGTTGGACGAGTTGTCCATGCCCGACCTCTGAGCCTACTCCGGATTGGAGGCCTGCAGGCAGACCGGATCGGCTGGAATTCCCTCGCCGCTGAAGCACTGCCGGAGCAGGTCGAGATCCTCGGTGTCGACATCGGCGTCGCCGTCGAGGTCGACGTGGGCACACGCCTCGTTGCGATGGGGAACACCGACGCCGCTCACGCAGTTCTGCCATATGGCGAAGTCAGACAGATCCACATCGCTGTCGTCGTCCAGATCAGCGTTGAGGGGGCACAACTGCTCGAAAAGGTCGAGATTAACAGTGAGCGGCCCCTGGGTATCGACCACTGAGAAGGCCAGATGCTCGAGCACGCCCTTGCCATAGGTTCCCTCAAGGATTCCGTTGCCGGTGAATGCGAGGACGTTTGCCGCGGTCGGCACGAAAGAGAGGGTCTGCCAAGCGAAACCCTGGTTGCTCAGCAGTTTGCCCAGGGGCGCGCCATCGATGGTTCCGCCTGCACCGATCCATTCAATCGAGCCGGTCGCCCCGCCGTCCGCACCGAGCGGTGCGTCGGTGTTCGTCTCGCGGACCCCGATGCACACGCGGAGGGATCCTGGCGTGAACCGCATACGGAAACGTAATGGCCGGGTCAGATCGATAGTCGGATTGCCCTGATTGGTGACGTTGTTGGTGGTCAGCCGCAGCCACCGTTGGGGGGTGGTGTCGATCCACGACCATTGGACATTGATGGCCCGTGATCCACCGAAGGACGAGGTTGCGAAGACCAGAGCGGTGTTTGGAGATTCCGCCAAGTCGGCCTGTGTCGATCCAGAGAGCCTTGGATCTTGGAACATAGCTCGGTCGCCGGGCTCGTACTGTTCGAAGTTGGCCAACAACGTGGGTGGGCAGCCCACCAGTCCGGTCTGCAGCCAGGACACGACCTTCCGCATGATATTGCTGCGAATCGCGGCGGACGTGATGGTTTCGAAGGGGAATCCGAAGACTACGGTGCGATATAAGCCGGCGTCATACTGGATGCCTGCGCCGTCACTCGTGCCGCCGACATATCGGAGGTTAGTTTCACCCCCTGTTTGTGGGATGATCCGGTCGGGGTAATCCGCGTCGTACGGCGCGCCGCTCGCGGGCGAGAAGTTCAACGCGCCGATATCCGCGAGGATGCCGTCCTGGCCGGTCACCTGGTATGAGCCAGCATCGTCACCGACGTACTGGGCGCCAAGGACGTTGCGGTAGAAGCTGCGTCCGACATTGAGGTAGTCCAGTTCGTAGGCGATCTCGGAGCCTGAGACGAACAGGGTGCCACCGTTGCCGAGGTACTCGGTGACGCGAAGTCGCTCGGTTGTGTCGAAAGTCTGATCGAGGGAGCCTTCCTCGCCGAGGATCCATACGACGGTGACATACGGCGTCAATGAGATGTTCCCTTCGATGACTGCCTCGTTGGAGCAGGAGTCGAAGGTGTAATCATGGTCCGCCAGGGCGTTGGCGTGCTGTACGATGTAGTCGAAGGAGTTGACCTTCCTGGCGATTTGCCGCTCCATGGCGCCGGAGGGGATTGTCTGGATGAGGTTCTGTTGGCGGCTGACCCGATCGAAGCCGTTCACGATGAGCACGGACGGCGTGCCTGTGGCGGGCCGACGAACCGCGATGACTTCGGAGGGCATGGATTCGCCGCCGGCGTTGAACGAGGCGACTCGCAGGTAGACGGTTTCGCCGGCCGGGATGTCGGTCAGGGTGGTACTCAGCACGTTGCCCAGGGTGACGGCCTGGCCGAAGCCGTAGCCGTTGGGGGAGCGGTAGACCTTGTACCCGGTGGCCGAGCTGCCGTTGGCCCCGCCGGATGGCGCCGCCGACCAGGATACGACCACGTTACCCTCCCCGTCGTGGATGGCCTGGACTCGGCCAGGGGGCTCGGGGGGGAACACCTGCGGGACTTGTGTGTCCGGGAAGATGCTGGTGTTCGACAGGAACATGATCAGCCCCTGCACCGTTGAACGGGCGACGGCGTCGCGCACCTTCACGCTGCGGAGATTAGCGGTATCCTGTGTGTTGTCGTGGAAAGCGACCTCAATGAGCGTGGCATCGAATTCGTTGTCGTTATTGTTGGTCGAGATGGCGCCATACGCACCGGAGTATGGGTTGGATCGTACTCCCCAGGTGTACTCGAATTGGTCCTGGATCAGGACCATGTCGGCTTCTATCTTGTCTCCGACGATCGTGGAGAACTGTATTTGGTTGGTGGTGGGGTTAGCTTCATTGACCAGGGCGACAGTACCTTTGGCCGAGCAGGGGGGGGATGCGCATCCTGCCGCGTTGGTGTGAAACTCGACGTATGCCCGCCGCCAGCGGTCATCGTTGATGTTCTGGCGGTTCATGTAGGCGCTCCACCGAGCGGCGGTGCCGACGTTATCGTTGGCATCGCTGGTGAAGCCGGACCAGATGCTCGTCGGCAGGCCGACCGCGTTGACGCCTGCTTCGCTCTGAGCCCAGTATCGCGAGGCCTCTTCCTCGCGGGAGTATCCGCTGATGGTTCCGGGGCCGGTGCCGACCATATCGCCCATGCCATTGCCGAAGCGAATGGCGTCGGAGATGACCACGCCGGTCTGGTTGGATTGGTTGGAGATCTCGACATAGCCGCCGGTTCCCGCCTCAAAGTGGTACTCGCCCAGCCACATCCAGCCCTTGCCGACAATCTGGTGATCGATGACCACGGTGGCTGTTCCGCCGCTGTGCTTGACGCGGTAGGTCTGCTTGACGCGGTCGGTGTCGTCCTTGGTCCAGCAATAGACCGGCCAGAAGCCGCTGGTCGGGATCGCCGGGGTGTACCGGGCAACGGCGGTCTCGGTCGAACTGGCTGCCGCGTAGCGATAGGGTACGCCGCTCGCGGTCGCCCCGTTTTCGTAGTAGCCGCTCGTCGTACTGCTGTTGCTCCATGATCCGGTGAAGGTCACGCCGGGGTCGTCGTTGTCCAAAACGATTTCGACGGGCTGGTAGCCAACCGGACGATAGGGCACGACGACCGCGCCCGCGTTGTACAGACGGTGAGCGAAGGAGTTGAGCTGGTCGATATTGCCGTAATCCTCAACCATATTGAGCAGTAGGGGGCGCTGGAGATACCAGCTTGACCCACCTGCAGTCCAGCCGTGTCCGGCACTGATGTAAACGACCACCCCGCTGAGGGCGCCCTGGGGCTGACCGTCACCGTGAGCAATGGGGCCACCGATCGCTTCCACCGCTGGTGTTTCCACCAGTGCCGCGGCCGCTCGGTTCTGCTGCCCTTGCCTAGCGGTAAGGCCGGAGTCATCGCTGATCTCGCTGTCGGGAGGCAGGTCGGCAGCGCGCGGACCGAAGTCCTCGATGTCGCGGTAGGGGCCCTCTCCGACGCGTAATCGGACCACAACTCCGGCCAGCTCAGGATCGTCGCCAAACGCTCGAGCCAGAACCCGCTCGATGGTGGAAGCCTGGATGGCGTCGATGATCAGCTTGCCCGCCTCCTCTGGAAGGCTTAATTCCACGATGGCGGGGGTGCCCGCGGTGCGGCTCAGGCGGTCGAATCGTGTGCCGGGCGGCAGGAGGGTCTCGCCAGCGGCGGAGATGATCGTGCCCGCCTGCTCGACGATATAGGCCATGTGGGCCGATCGCTGTGCTGTTTCGTTATCGGCCTCCAAAGCGGTTGGGACAAACCCCTCGCCGTAGGGCAGCTCAAGGTAGGTTGGGTCACCGGTGAAGGCCTCAGATGTGCCAGGGAGCTGTACCCAGAGGATGGCTACTGCGGCCAGAAGCACCACGTTTCGAATGCTGCGATGTGTCATCTTTCACCTCGACTTTGCCGAATAACCGCTCCGCGACGCGCGTTGAATGGCATGGTTCAATTATAGCATGAATCACCCGCGGTAGACAGCGGGATGGGCCGGCGGTTGCGGATTGCCATACCCGATCCTGGCCACAAGGCCCGATAGGGCGAGCGCCTGAGCCGGGGGCCAACTCGACGCGGCAGGACCCGGCTACGGCAGACACCCGGGGTCGGGTTCCAGGTTGGCGCCGCCCATGCAGCCCCTGAGGATGGCGTAGTCGTAGGTGTCGATCCAGGTGTCTCCGTTGAGGTCCGTGTTCCGGCAGGCGGCATCCGATTGCGTGATGCCCCAGCCCGACAGGCAGCGTTGCTGTATACCAGAATCGTCCAGATCTACGTCGCCGTCACAGTCGAGATCAGCCAGTATCGGATTGACGGAGACGGTCACCGAGCCGCATCCTGGGCTCCAGTGCCCGCTCGCCGAACGAGCCCGGAGGTAGTACGTGCCGCTGGCCCTGGCGATGTACGTCACGCTCGAATTGCCGGTGGTCTCGCCGCAGGAGGTGCCCTGCCAATAGTAGGTGACATTGGGGGGCGGGTCCGCCCGAGTGAGTGTCCGGTCACACCAGACATCGACCGAGGCGGTGGGGGCCGGCGGATCGTCCAGAACCTCATAGCCGATGAAATCGAGCCCCCATATATTGCCGGACGTACTTGCATAGTCGTCCGATGTTCCGGTCGAGGTACTCTGGTCGGCGAAGAGATAACCGGGTTTCGTGACGCTCACGATGTAGCCTGAAGCGGATGGAACCTTGGCTAACGCGTAAATTCCACGGCTGTCAGTCACAGTGTCGTAGGTTCCGCCGGCAGTTCGTTGCCCAGTCACGGTCGCGCCGCTCACCGGATCACCGAATTCATCCGTCACCCGTCCGCTGATGAT
This sequence comes from Phycisphaerae bacterium, assembly GCA_012729395.1. Lineage (GTDB taxonomy): Bacteria > Planctomycetota > Phycisphaerae > UBA1845 > PWPN01 > JAAYDF01. The sequence goes on along the minus strand of JAAYDF010000030.1, from coordinate 11,894 downwards.
CTCACCCGTGCCGGTGACGAAGACGTTGTAGACGCATTTGTAGACGGAGGTGTAGGCCGGTGAGGAGTCAATGTCGGGGAGGTTGTACCAGGCATCATACGAGCCCGCCCAGCCCATATTGAGATGGTGGTAAAGGGTGGAGGCAGCATAACCGTACCCATCGGCGATGATGGCATGCCCGCCGCCGGTGCGGCTGATGCCCAGGATCACAGGTTGGCGCGCGTCCAGGTTCGGGTTGACCATTCCGTCGAGTCCGGCGCCGATGTTGCTGGCGTTGTTGTATCCCTTGACGGCACGGCTGTAGCCGAATGTACCGGTCAACGCGTCTTTCGCCCGCAAGGCGTCGGCGCCCGAGTCGCTACTGGTGTAGCTCATGGTGACAGCGAGCCCCGCGTCGTAGCAGAGAGCCCCGATCGCCGCCCGCTGCGCGGTTGTGGTGTCGCAGTCGGGAGCAAGCACCATGCCGTCCCAGTCATACGCTCCGCCCAACCCATCGCCCCCGCGTGTGTTGACCGTCTGTGTGGCGCCGTCTACCAGGATCGTACAAGCCTTGACCCCGATACCCACCGCAGGGTGCTGATGAAAACGCATCAACTGGGCCGTCGCGGTAGCCACGCAGCCGCAAGGGTAGCCGTTGGGTGTGTAGTAGTTATAGCAGGGGTTGCTGCATGTTCGTGACTGACTCCATTTGCTCTGGACGAATGGGGCGACGCGCACGTCGGAGACGGACGACAGTCCCTCCTGCACCGGAGCCTCGGCGGCCTGGACGAGATGGGTCCACCGCCGCCCCGAGTCGGACATGTTGGCCGGTGCGTCCTCATCGCCCTGTGCGGCCTGGACCTCCCGGACCCTGGCCATGCGTCCGTTGAGGTCTTGTGTGACCAGCGCTCCCAGCGGGTTGTCCGGCGAAGGGTCATAGCTGCCCGATAGGCTGAACGCAATGATCGGCTCGATCTCATCGTCTGCCGGTACGACCACAAAACCGGAAGGTTGGACATAGACGATGTAGTAAACGGGTTGGCCGTCGGCACCCATGAAGGATGCAACCTTGGCCACTTGTTGGCCGAACTCGATCCCCATCGGCTTGGGATCCATCCGCAGCCAGCCGGTCACCGCCTTTTCGGCTTCCTGCTCGGTGGTCGGTGCAGCCAACAGTGTGCCACCGACGGCAAGCCATGTCAGCAGGATGGCGAGACAGGCCGCCCGGGTCGCTTCGGTCCTGATGTGCATACCGAAAGCTCCTGAAACCTGTACATGGATTACGGATTGGGGTGTGCCCCCCTCCCGCGTTTATGGCAGTTTACAGCAGCAGATGAAGCGATGTCAAGGACGATCCGCGATGCAGGTCGCCCGAGGGGGGCATGCCCCGGTTGCGGCTTCGCCGAGCCGCGAGCAGGGAAGCCCGCTGAAGCCCCTATTCGCTGGTTATCCGAGCACGACGACATGTTCGTATCGTGGGCCATGCACGCCCATGACGAGCGAAAGCTCGATATCCGCGGTCTTGCTGGGAGCAGAGACGAGCACCTCGTTGGCTTGCGGAGGAGTCTCGTGCTTCTCCGCCCAGTCCAACAGATCGGGCACAATCTGCTCGGCCCGCACAATGCCGATATGGCAGGGCACCGCCAAGCTGGCCAGTCGCCGACGCCCGTCGCCGCTGGTCAGGCTCATTGAAGCCGTTTCCGCGACGGCCGCGGAAGCCGCGGTGATACCCACGTCGGCCACGAAAGCCGCATCCGGGTCGTCGGGATCGAGTAACTGGATACCGTCGGCCTGCAGCCGGGCGATGATCTGGTCTCGGGCCGGCATGGCTTCGCCAGGCACCAGAGCCGTTCGCCCGCCCGCCTCCCGCACGATGGATGCGATCTTCTCCGCCAGTTCGGCTTCGTCTCGTACGCGATGTGGCGAGGCCTTGGCCTCCTCGACACGAGCCAGGAACAGAGCGACGACGTCGCCCCCGGGCTGAATCACACGAGCAACATCCAAGGCACTTGGCAGATCGGTCGGTTGAGTGTGGTTGCTCAGGGCCGAGCGAACCCGTTTGAGAAACGCTTCTTGTGTGCTGCCGGCCATCAGCGTCCAGCCTCCTCGTCGAGTTCCTTCTTGAGGTTCGCCCATCGCCGGTGGAACGGCCGCGGGGCCATGCCCGGTAGATCGCGATACTGCGTCCACGGCGAGAACGGGCCGGGCAGCCAAGAGGTCCAGCCGTTCTTGGACAGCAAGCGCAGTCCCCATCGACCGAACCGAGCGCCCCAGCTATACAGAAAATGCGAACTCATCCCCATCCGCCAGCCTTTGAAGCCCAATCGCCAACCAAGCGGAGCCTGCTTGGTTCGCACCAGTGTGCTGCGTAGTCCCAGCAGCATGGCCGGGATGTTGATCCGCATCGGGCAGGCCTCGAAGCACGCTTCGCACAGACTCGAGGCCTGAGGCAGATGATTGTACATCGCCAGATCGGTCAGCAGGGGGGTGATGACTTTGCCGATCGGTCCGGGATAGACGCTCTCGTACGCATGCCCCCCCAGTTTGCGGTAGACCGGGCAGGCGTTCAGACATGCCCCACAACGGATGCACCGCAGGGCTTCCCAGTAATCGCTGGCCAGGATCGACGAGCGGCCACGGTCCATGATAACCAGGTGGAACTCCTCCGGGCCGTCGGCGTCCGCCGGCCGCTTGGGGCCGGTCATCAGGTTTGTGTAGCACGTGATCCGTTGACCGGTCGCGCTCTTGGCCAGCAATTTGAGCATGACGGCCAGGTCTACCATTCGCGGAACGACCTTCTCCATGCCCATTAGCGAGACGAGCACGCGTGGCCGCGAAGTGCACATGCGGCCGTTGCCTTCGTTGGTTACGATGCACAGTGTGCCCGTCTCGGCCACGGCGAAGTTGACGCCGGTGATGCCCATGTCCGCCGTCCGAAACTTCTCTCGCAACACCCGCCGCGCGACCGCGGTCAGCTCCTCCGGGTCAGAGGTATACGGTATACCGAGTTTCTCAGCAAACAGCTTGCCAATGTCCTCGCGCGTTTTGTGCAGCACGGGAGTGACAATGTGCGACGGCTTCTCGCCGGCCAACTGCAGGATGTACTCGCCCAGGTCCGTCTCGGCTACCTCGAAACCCGCCGCCTCCAGGGCGTCGTTCAGCTCGATCTCCTCGGAGACCATCGACTTGCCCTTGACGATGGTCCGCGCCTTGGCCTGCCGGGCGATGTCCGTGATGATCTCCCGTGCCTGCTCGCCCGTCTCGGCAAAGTGCACCACGCCACCGTGGCGCCGCACGTTCTCCACCAGTTGCGTCAGATAGCGGTCCAAGTTGTGAAGCGTGTGGTTCTTGATCCGGGCCCCCAGCTCGCGGATCGCCAAGGGGTCGCCCAACTCGGGCATGATGGCTCGTCGGCCATTGTCTTGGCGCCGGGTCGCGGCGTCCATGGCCGAACCCAGCCGTTTGTTCGCCAAAGCGAGGGTGCTGCTTCGTTTGAAGTCGGGTTTCGTCGCGTGCTCGTGCGTTTGTGCCTGAGTCACTGCTTAGCCTCCCACTCCCGGTCGCCACGGGGGGCGGCCGCTACGGTCGAGTCAACCGCTTGCCCGCCGCCGTTGCGCATTGCGGCGTCCAGCATCTGGGCAATGTGCACCGCCTCGATATCCACCCCCTCCCGACGGCAGGCACCGACGATGTTCAGCGTGCAACCGCCGTCGTTGCAGATCAACGTCCGGGCTCCGGTCGCCTTGATACACGCAACCTTATCACGCACCATCGCCCCGGAGATGTCCCCGTACTTGACCGCGAACGTGCCGCCGAAACCGCAGCATTGCTCCATCTTCTCCAGCGGCCTGTATTCCAGATCCTTGAACTCCCGAACCAGCCCCAGCACATCCTCCGGCGACATGCCGATGCCCCGATGATGGCAACTGTAGTGGAACGTGGCCGTACCGGGGTAAGAGAGACGCCATCTCGACCAGTCCACCTTCAGTCTCTTCTGCAGCAACTCGACGAGTTCGAACGTCTTGTCGGCCAAAGCCACCGCCTTGCCATGCATAACCGGGTCGTTCTCGAAAAGGTGTGGGTAGTACTCCCGGATCACGGAGCAGCAGGAACCCGAGGGCGTCACTACCGTCTCGGCATGCTCGAAGAGCCCGATCATCCGCTTGGCGACCGCCCGAGCTTCGTCGGCGTAACCGCTGTTCAACGCGGGCTGACCGCAGCAGGTCTGCGCCGCCGGAAAGTCCACCTCGTGGCCCAATCGGTGGAGAATGCGGACGACGCTCTCACCCACTTCAGGAAAGTACAAATCCGTCAGGCAAGTCACAAACAGCGAAATGCGCATATGCAGTAGCCCCTGGGGCGACGGTGCTCCCGGCGACGGCAATGGAGTGCCGTTACCCGACAAACTCCTTGCGCGCGCGGAACAGAAACACAACGATGACGGTCAAGCAAAGCACGCCGGCCCCGATGAAGAAGCCGACCCACGACAAACCGGCCTTCTCGTTGCGGCGCTGGCCGGCACTGTTCGCGCCGAAACCGAACCCCGTCAGCGCCAGCAGGCCGGTCAATGCCGCGAGCAACTGGATCAACAGCTCGTACTTGCGGTTTCCATAAACGATTACCTTGTCCGCCCAGTTGATATTGCGGGCCAGCAGCCCACCGAGAACCAGGAGCGCGCCGAGCGAGACAAATGACACGATCGTACTGACGACGGCTTGTATGTCGTATCTGCGAAGCGAGAACTTGGGCACGGATCGAGTCTCCGATTACGGGGCCAACTGAACCACCTTATCATCGCGGATCGTCGGCCGATGTTCAATACCATGCGACAAGAATAGGCGGAGCGGGCGAATAAGCCGAATTCTGTTATCCGCCGAGGCGGACGGCGATCATTCATCTGGGCGGCCTGTTGCCAGACCGCTCAAGCACCCTACCCGCAGCTCAAACGAGGCGGGCCGCCTCTCGCTGCCTATTTGGGCTTGCTGGCGGTGGGGTTTGCCCTGCCATCACCGTCACCGGTGACGCGGTGCGCTCTTACCGCACCTTTTCACCCTTACCGGGCTGGTGTGGCTGAGTTGCGGCCAAAAAGGTGTCAGGAACCTTTTGTGAGGCCGCGACCGCAGGAGCCACGACCTCAAAAAAGGTTCCTGACACCTTTTTGGCCGCAACTCAGCCACACCAGCCCGGCGGTATGTTTTCTGTGGCACTGTCCCTCGGATCACTCCGGGTCGCCGTTAGCGACCACCGTGCCCTGCCCAGTTCGGACTTTCCTCCCGGCCATGGCCCCCGAAGGGGCGACCGAGCGATCGCCTCGCCCACTCCGCCCGCCGCATTGTACCACAAAGCAGGGAACGGCGGGCAAGAGACGAGCAGCACGCGGGTTGCGGGCAGGGAGTCGGATGGCTGAGCATGCTTGACATGGCCGGGTGCGGGCAAGTTCAGTCGCTGACGCAGACCGCTGCGGCGGTGCCTGTCCCCGTTTTGGCCCGCGGCGAAACGAATCGCGCCCAAACCGTTCCCGCTCCCTATAATACCCCAAACTGCAGAGGTGGTTCCTTGTGCGGAGGCACGGCACGGTGTTGAGTTTTCTGAGTGACTGGGCGATTGAGACTCGGGGGATCATCCTTCAAGCGGCTCCTTGGCTGGTGGGCGGTTTCTTGTTGGCCGGCGTGATCTACGTACTCGTCCCCTTTGCCAAGGTGACCAAGCACTTCGGCAAGCCCGGCTTGGCGGGTGTGCTCAAGGCCACACTGCTGGGGGCGCCCTTGCCGCTGTGCTCGTGCAGCGTCCTCCCGATCGCCTCGTCGCTTCGCCGCCAGGGAGCCAGCCGGGGGGCGACGGCCAGCTTCCTTGTCAGTACGCCCGCTACCGGCGTGGACTCGATCGCTGTCTCATATGCACTGCTCGGCCCGGTCCTCGCGATCGTGCGCCCCATCGCCGCGGTCGTCGCCGCCATACTGGCCGGCACGATGATCGATCGTCTTGTCCCCGAAGATCCACAGGCGAGTTCCGCGGATGATCCCCTCACGTCCCCCAGCCGGGGCGGGGCGACTGAGCAGCCCCGTGCTTGCTGCGAGGGCGAGGCAGCCGCGACGGGACACGCCGCTGGGCAGGCTCGTAGTTGCTGCCACGGCAAAGCGACCGCGTCGGTCCGGTCATCGAAGATCGGCCTCGTCGCCGGCGCCCGGCAGGCGTTGCGTCATGGCTTCGTGAGCATGTTCGAGAGGCTCGGGCACTGGCTGCTTCTGGGCTTCGTGCTGGCCGGCTTGGTCTCCGCCGCGTTGCCCGCCGATCTGCTGCCCGAGTACGTCGGCTCGGGCCCCCTGGCAATGCTGCTCATGGTCCCGATCGGACTGCCCATGTACGTCTGTGCCACCAGCTCGACCCCCGTCGCCGCCGCTCTGATCGCCAAGGGCCTGAGCCCCGGAGCTGCCGTGGTGTTCCTGCTGGTCGGGCCCGCGACAAGTACCGCGAGCATGTTCGTGGTGGGCAAGGATCTGGGCGGGCGCGGCTTGGCCCTCTACCTGATCAGCATCGTGATTGTTGCCCTGGTGTTCGGAATCGTGACGGATCTGTGGGTGGCTTCGTCACCTGCGTTTTCCGTCGCCACCGCGGACGCCTGCCACGGCCACGGCGAGACGCCGCCATGGTACGCCTGGCCCTTGGGCGTGTTCCTGACGCTGCTCATGCTCAATGGCCTGTACCGCAAGCTCATGCAAATCCGCGCCGCCCGCCGGGTGCCGATACCGGCCCAGGTTTCGGTGAGCCTCACCGCCACGGAAGGCAACTGCTGCCACTGAAGAACCGGACGGCGTGCGGTTGCACCTTGGTTGGACGGCCAATAGCAGAGGAACACTCGCCCGTGCAGTCCGAGGAGACAGCTTCCAAACAGGTGACCTGCTCGTGAGACTCAGATCTTGTCGATGGCGGTACAAGCGGCTGCCGAGCATTGACCGGGAGACCCTCGACGCGGAGCTGCTACGGATCGTGTCAGAGGTGAGCGGGATAGCCCCTGCCTCAAGCGCGGCGGTCAACGAGATGGACGTACGCCGGATCGTGCGGCCCGAACTTCTCCATACAGACGAAGTCTCGGGCGTGGCGGTCCCCGTGGCGACGATGGGGCCGGAAGGCCCGGCTGGCTCGAATCGCAAGGGGTGGCCAGGCTGAAGAGCAGGATGGAAGAACACGCGGCCGCAACGGTCGAAGCGAACCGCGAAGACACGATGCCGGATGCCGACGAAACGCTGCTAACCATTCTCGCCGACCAGGTGAAGGCCGGGCAGTACATAAACTGCAAGGGGCTCTTGAACATGGCAAGGGAGCAAGACGCGGACACGTTCGGGCGCATGTGGTCCCCGAACCGGGTCGGGGCGGTCCTGCGGCCGTATGGCATCGAGACCAGGAAATCGGCAGGGCAGCGATTGGCAGATGCCCGGCTGAAGGATCTCGAGCGCATCCAGAGCAGCTACGGGCTTGACTTGGGCCTCTTGCCGTTTTGACTTGTCCGGGGGGGCAAGTGAGAAGAGGGACGCAAAGGACGCCAAGGGCGCCCGCTGGGGAGGGTATGGGTAGGGGGGAGAGGTGGAGGCGAGACAACCGACGATCGGCAAAGGCCGGCCCCTGAGGGCGCCCCCATCGTCCCGCGCGCGCCTGGGTAAAACGTGGGCGATAGTGCCTACCGGGGCGGGGGCGGACGGGAGCGTAAGGGCCACCGGCGAGTTGAGCGCCTTGACTTCCGGTGGTTTGTGCGCCATACTTGTACTGACGGTATTTCGTGTACAAGTACAGGGGCGATAAGATGAGTCGAGCGAATCTTGGGGCGGTGCGGGCGAACTTCACGGACGCCTTGAATCGGGTAGCTTATGGTGGCGAGCGGATCGTCGTGGGCCGCCGGGGCAAGGACGTGGCGGCGCTGGTCCCGCTGGAGGATCTGGAGCTGCTCATCGAGCTGGAGGACCGCATGGACCTGGAAGCAGCCCGCGAAGCGCTGAAAGAGCCGGGGGCGGCGCCTTGGGCTGAAGTGAGGAAGCGACTTGGCCTCTAAGCGAAACATACCGAAGGCGGACCCGAACCAGCGGCCCACGGCAGCCAAGCACAAGGCGCGCCGACGATCGTACCGCATCGAGCTAAAGCCATCGGCAGAGCGGGACTTGGCTGGCCTCGAAAGGCGGGACCTCCTGCGCGTGGCCCGGAAGATTGACGGCTTGGCGGACGATCCCCGGCCCGCTGGGGCGGAGAAGCTGAGCGGAGAAGATGACCTGTGGCGGATCCGCGCGGGCGACTTCCGCATCATCTACACCATCCGGGACGATGTGCTTTTGGTCCTGGTGGTGCGTGTGGGGCATCGGCGGGAAGTGTACCGCAAACGGTGACGGAGAAGGACGGGTAAGTCTCTGCACCGACCGGAGCGTATCCACGGGCTGGCTCGTGGCCCTCCAACAAGCGGCGGACCGTGTGGCGGCCGGCGTGGGTGAAGTATGTCGAGGCCCGGCGCGTCGAGGTGTCGGCCCGCACGCTGAACAACATTCTCGCCACGGTCCGGGGCTTCCTGGGTTGGGCTGTGAGCAACGAGCACCCGGACCGCGACCCGTTGGCCACGATCGGCAGAATTGACGCCACCGAGCGAAGACGGGTACGCCGGGCGTTCTCTGACCATGAAATCATGGCTATTCTGAAGCACGCGGGACGATATGACCTCGCAGTTCGGCTGGCCCTGGGGACGGGCTTACGACGCGGGGAAATCCGGGATCTGCAATGGCGGGATGTTCACCTTGAGGGCCGGTCTTACCTGCAATTGCGGCCCGAAGCGACCAAGAGCGGGCGGGGGGATGTCTTACCCCTGCCCCCGGCGCTTGCGGCTCGTAGGCCCTCTGACGCGGCTCCTACGGACTGCGTGACGCGACCGCCGGCCCTCAAGCCATGGCTTCGGTTGTTGGAGCGGGCTGGCGTGGCCTATCTGGACGCGGAGAGGCGAATCGGTGGCTTCCACGGACTGCGGCTGACCTTCGTGACCAACCTTCAGCGGTCGGGAACTCCCGGCCGGGTAGTGCAGGCGCTGGCCCGGCACACCGACCCCCGATTGACCCACGGGACGTACACCGACCTGTCTCTACTCGACACCTTCGGGGCGGCGGCCAAGCTGCCGACGTACGACCCACCGGCGGCCGTGGCGGTGGCCGAAGGGACCACGGATACCCCGTTGGTTCCGTGGGACCAAATACGGGACCAAAAAGTATGCAAAAATGGTTCCCAAGCGTGCGAGCCCCTGCAAGACTGCTCCCCGAACACTCCACAGGGAAGCGGTCGAAACACCCAACAAAACAAGGCGTTTTCGGGTGTTTCTGGCGGGAACTTACATAGAAGTTTGGGGCTCTCAAAACCTGGCCCGCTAGGACTCGAACCTAGAACTTCCTGATCCAGAGTCAGGCGTGCTACCAATTGCACCACGGGCCAAACGTACGCACGGACCGGGAGCCTCGCGAAAGGGCACCCTCGGCCTAAACGGGTATTGTGGCCCCTGCGGCGTCGGCTGTCAAGCCGGAGCGATTCCCGACAGCCCATTCGGGTCCGTGACAGAATCGGCGGGGGCCGTTGCCAGGACCGAGGCGGCTTGTTGTTGTTCGTGCCATACGGCTGGGCACATCCATCAACAAGTTATCCCGGACTGGTTTACCGGCCGTTTCCCGTAGCTTACGGCTGAGCCTCTGGGCTTCCTTCGCTTCGGCCGGAGAGACTACCCGCCCGTGACCGTCTACAATAGCGACTTGGTGTGGGATAGCTACCTGACCCTTGAACGCGACGTGGATCGTGCCTTTGGAATCTTTGCGGATGAAGATGCCTGTCCCGGTCCGTTTGGGGTTGTCGCCGAAGAGGTGATGGAGGAAGCCCTGGACGGCTTCGTGCGGGAGCTTCCGCCAATCCTTCCCTTTGTGCTGCTGAACAAGATGGAGCCTGAGAAGCGCGGCGGCTTCCCCGACCTCTTTGGCTGAAGGCATTGTGGCGAGTTGTTCCGTGAGCTTTTCGACTTCCCCGCCGTAGCGGGAGAGGTCTGCTTTGATGCTGTCTTGTTCGCGGATGAGGATGCTTGAATCCGCTCCGTCTGCGACCGCGTTGACGAGACGGCTTAGCTTGGCCTGTACCTTGGCGAGACGTTTGGCGGCCTGGTCCCTTTCCTTCGTTATGGCGTCCCTGTCTTCGGAACTCGGAAGGGCGGCGGTTACGGCCCGATTGAAGGCGGGTTCATCCAGATAGAACCGATACAGATAGTCCAGGACAGTTTCGGTTAGACGCTCCGCCCGGACGCGGGACCAGTCCGCCTTCCCGCCCTTTTCGCATCCCGCTCCCCGACTGTGGCGATAGTACGTGTATCCGCTGTCCGTCTGGCCTGTAAGCGCCTTTTTGCAAGTGGAGCAGTAAAGGAAGCCGGAGAGAAGATACTTGGGGGTTGCGTCTGTACGGTTGAAGGTGCGGTTGTGATCGGCCCGCGCTCTGACTTTCGCCCATACGGCCGGAGTTACGATCTCGGGGATAGCGGGGACTTCCACCGTTTCATCTAACCCGATATCGGGTGAATGGAAGCGGACCTTGTACGTGCCCGAAAGTTGGCCGTTGGCTATCCAACCTGAGAGTTGACCCTTGAAGGAAGGGATGGGGAACTCCCGCGCTAGGTCTACAACGGCTTCCCCCGCCGCGTAGCGTTTGAGGATGATGGCGAGTTGCCGCCCCTGTTCGTTGACGTACCACTTCCCGGTTGCCTTGTCGTAGGATCGGCCGACCGGCGGCTTGCCGCTCCAGGGTAAACCCGCCTTTGCCCTAGCGATTCTCCCCCGGATTGTACGCTGTAGGATCATAAGCCGTTCCTGGTCGGCGAGCCCTGCGAAGATATGGCGTGCGAGGGGGTTGGTCCTGTCGCGGGTATCGAAGTGACCGGCCGTGTCGATCACGTCAACCCCGAAGTCCCTGCCGAGAGTTCGGGCCGACTCCATGATATCTGTCCCGTCCCGTCCCCACCTAGAGATTTGGTACACTACCGCGACATCGAACTTTCCCCCCGCCGCGTCCCGCATGAGCTTTTGAAAACCGTCCCTTCCCGCGACTTTGGCCCCGGACTTGGCTTCGTCGGTGTAGTGCCGGATGAGCGTATACCCGTTTCGCTCCGCCCACGCTTCGATAGCTTCCTGTTGAGAGGGGATTGAGGTGTTGTCTCTCTGTGCTTCCCCGGACGTGCGGCAGTAGCCGACTGCCCGTTTGGTGTTCTTGCTCGCCATTTCTTCGGACTCCATAAACGCGGGCGGGACGGCTTCAGTATACCGTCCCGCCCGCTTCCCTTCCACCCGCCGCTCCGTCAGACTACCTTCCCAATGACGCGAATCTTCCCCTCACACATCTCCGCAAGTCCGATTGCGCGGCAGATCGACACCGCCCGCTTGGCGCTGAAGGTAGCTTCCTTGATATTTCGCTTCCCGCCAAGCTCCGCATGGCGCTTGTCCGCAACTGAAATCAATTCATTCAGCGTCCAGAACTTGCGCGTATCTTCGCAGAGGATACGCGCCGTCATCGCGCACCGCGGCAGCCGCTTCCCCGGCCGCTCCGCCTTGACCGCTACCTTTTTGGTTTTCTTCGTCGCCATCTCACCTACCTACCTTCCTTCGTTAGAGTTCCCGAACCACCTTATACGCTTCGTAAGCGGCGAGAGAATCGGCCGCACGCGCCCGACGTCTACTCGCAGCGATTTCAAACGCCTTCCACGCTGCGATAGCAGCTTTTTCGTCCCCCTTGAATTCCACAGCCTTATACGATGCGTAAGCTTTGTTCATGATCTCCGTCGCGTTCCCAACTTCCTCTCGTGACGCAAGCCACGCATTGTACGCTTCATACACCGCCATCGCTTCGGTTTCTTTCGTCGCCATTTCGTT
>JAAYDF010000029.1 GCA_012729395.1 Phycisphaerae bacterium | reverse complement strand
GGCCTCCAGAACCTGCCGCGAAATGGGCCACAACGTACTGAAAAGGCAGCTCAGCCCGAGGGCGTCGGCGTCGGCGGGGACTTGGGCGGCGATCTGTGCGGGTGTCAGGCCCTGCACGAGGATGTCCGGTCGGCCGGCCATGGGGCGGATCTGATCGAGCGCCGAACCGGTCGCGTCGATCACCGTCACCCGATGCCCCGCCGCCCGAACCGCTGCTGCGATGTACGCCAGCCCGGTCGGCGGGTTGGGCGTGTGCATCTGCAGGCCGCTCGTGGTTTTGATGCCCGGCGGGTTGACCAGACAAACATGGGCCATAAACTGTCCCCAACGCGGAGGATACGTCCGCGGTCACCGTTACCAGCCTCGGCCGCGCGCACACCGCAGGAGGCATCCTGGCCCAATCGTCGGATAACCATGACGCCGACTTGAGTTAACGGACCTTCGTACGGCAAGGGGTGTTCACGGTGCACGACCGTTGGGGGAGGCACTCACATATCCCGTTGAGCGGTGTCGCGTGCGGCGTTGCTTGCAGCCCGTTTAGCGGTGCCGCATGCGGTGTTGCTCACAAACCGTTTAGCGGTGCCGCTTGCGGCGCCCCCTGTCGCTTGCGACAGGGCCAACTCGCTTTCCGACTCCTCGTAGCGGTCGCCCCCCGTGGCGACCGGCGTATTCTTGGGGGCGAAGCTCGCTGCCCGCCCATAGCGGCGGCCGCTGCGACCATTGCATGAAAGTCGAGGATTGAGTCGAGAAATGCTCCAACGCCGACAACCGCTTACCTGACTCGAAGGAAACCTGCTGCGATCGTGACCCACGCCACGGCCGTAACCAGTTTGGCCAGCAGACAGCCGAGCCACAACCGCCGGTCCGGTATCGGGTCGCCCCATCGCCGGGTCATTCTCCGTACCACCCACCACTGCACAACGAGAACGGCAAGGCCGGTGCTCACGAACAGCGGCCACATTCGCCATACCGGATGCCCGGAGAACTGAATCGCGTACGCGACCTTCGTGGGAGCATGGAGACAGCCTCCCCATGGCCAGGCAACCAGTGAACACGCCCCGTAACCGATGAGCACGCCTTCCCACCAGGCACGGAACCGCCTCCACGTCGGAGCCCCGATCGCCAGCGAGGCAAAGCCGATCTCCACACCCGCCTGGACGGCCGCGAGCAGGCAGATCACCGCGAAAGGGGCGCAGATCACGAAGGGGAGGAGAATCGACTCCAGGTAGAGCTCGCCAGAAATCAAGGCCAGAGCCAGTATCATCATCAGCACCAGCACGATAAGCCCGGCCACGACAATCGCATCCCATGTGCCTTCGTGCATTCTTGGGTTCTTGTGCGGGAGTGTCGTGATCTCGTCCCAGTCAAACTCCTCGCCGCATTCCGGGCAGCGGGGTACGGTCAGTCCGCGCAGGTTGTACCGGCATTCGGGGCAGGGCACGTCGAAGTCGATCCGACTGGCGACAGGTGACGTGTCGGGTAGGTTCGGTGGCTTCTCCATACAGGTGCATTCTAACAGCACCGCCCATGAGAAGCATGCTGAGCGATGACGCCGCGCCTATCCTTCGTATGACAGCGCTGGATGGGGTTGTCCAGCAGCGGTCGCCCCCATCAGCACGGCGGACAGGCTGTGGCGACTCACAAACCGTTTAGCGGTGCCGCTTGCGTCACCGACCCACGTCGCTTGCGGCGTGGCGACGGGCGTATCGTCTGGTCCGTGACTCCGCCCTCGCCCGCCTTCCGACGCGACGGCATCGCCATGCCGTCAAGTGACTGATGCGAGCGAACCGCCTCCAGGCCGGCACAGAAGAGCCAGTCGCCGGGTGCCCCAATACGTACCCGCGGTTGGTCAGTCGCCCAGATACTCCAGGGCCCGTTCGAGCACATAGTCGCGGGTGGCAGTGTAGCTGTTACTCGCGCCCTCGCCCGGCGGGACATGGATGTCTGGGGTGATGCCCATATCCTCGAAGATGGATTCCATCTCGCCGTCGGCGTCGGCGGTCCAGGCCACCCAGCGGGAGAGGCGATACTCTACGCCGTTGGATAGCGAGAAGGTCTCGGGGTTGCCCGAGCTGCCGCGGGTGTCGTCGCCGATGAGGGTCGCGCCCGATGCCCGGAGCATGAGGGTGAACCACTCGGCCGAGCTGAGGCAACGCTGTCCGATGAGTCCGACCACCGGACCGTCGTAATGCAGCCGATCACTGGGCGTGAGCTGCTTGGCCACGGGCGGGTCGAAGTCGTCGTGGTCGGGGCCGTTGCGGGTTTCCGTGTAGCCATAGGTCACCGTGGCGTCGGTGAGTCGCGAGGCGAACCGGATGGCGTTGTCTTCGTTGCCGCCGTTGTTGGCTCGAATGTCGATGATCATGCCGGCCGCGTTCTGGTATTGCACGAACAGGTTGCCGATCATGTTGTCGGTGATCGCGCTGAAGGCGTCGGTATCGAGCGAATCGATGCGGATGTGGGCGATGTTGTCGCCGATCAAGGCATGGCGGATGACGCCTCCGCCGAGGCTTTCGTAGCCGGCCCCACCCACGGTGTAGTCAGCGATGGGCGTGGGCGGGTAGTTGGTCTCGTAGGTGCCTTCGTAGCCGAGCGCGTCACCCTCGGGCGGGAAGACATTCACATGCCAGTCGTGCAGCACCTGGAGCATGTCGTTGAGTTCCTCCGCGAACTCGGCGGGCGTTAGGTAGTACTCGAAGAGCGGCCGATACAACTCCCGCATTTCCTGCCAGTCCACCTCCTTGTGGACGAAGTATGAGTACTTCTGGTCGAAGGTGTTGCATACTTCGTCGAAGCGGGCCAGGGTCTCCGGGTCGGTAGGATCCTGTTGGGGGATGCACACTTGCCCCAGAAGCAGCGGCAGGACACAGCACGACAGCAACACGAGCAGGGTTTTGCGTGAGAACATGATCGAGGTCTCCGGAAATGCGAGCGGACGCACCGGTGGGCAGAGGCGCCTCGTCCACCGGTGTTCCCAGCATTATACGGCGCCACGAGTTCACAACACAAGGAGCCGCGTCCAGGCGGACCAGCAGAGCCGCGACCGTAAGGGAGCGGTTCTTTTCCCCGCGGAACCGCTCCCTTACGGTCGCGGCTCTTCCGGGGGGCACACCTACTCGTGGAGGATCACCGGGCAGGGGGGGATGGCGTTGAGGAAAGAGCGACTGTAACGGCGGGTCTTGATGCGGCGGTCGAGGACCACGACCGTGCCGCGGTCGAAGCGGGTGCGGATGAGTCGGCCGAAGCCCTGCTTGAACTTGAGGATGGCCTCGGGCAACTGGTACTCGCGGAAGGGGTTGCCGCCGGCTGCCCGGATCTGCTCGATGCGGGCCTCGATGAGCGGTCGATCGGGCACCGCGAAGGGCAGCTTGACGATGATGACGTTGACCAGGGCGTCGCCGGGCACGTCCACGCCCTGCCAGAAGCTGTCGGTGCCGAAGATGATCGACCCGGGCTCGCGGCGGAAGCGTTCGAGCATCAGCGAACGGGGCAAGCCCTCGCCTTGGACCAAGAGTTTGAGGCCCGCCTGCTCGAAGCGCGGCAGCAGCAGGGCGGCCATCTCGTTCATCATCTGGTAGCTGGTGAAAAGCACGAACGCTCGGCCGGCGGATTCGCACACACGGCGTTCGATCACCTCGGCCGCTGAAGAGAGGAACGAGGCGTCATCCGGATCGGGCAGTCCCATCTCGATGTGCAGCTCCGCCTGATGCTCGAAGTCGAACGGTGAGCCGAGCTGCAACTCGTCGGCCTCGTCGGGCTCGGTGAGGCCCAGCCGGGAGCGGAGGTAGCGGAACCCGTCTTTGCGCCCGACGGCCAGGGTGGCACTGGTCAGGATGACGCTGTGGGTTTCGTCGAAGAGCAGTTCTCGCAATCGGTCGGCCACGGTGATCGGGGCCTCGTAGAGGCCCAGGCTGGGGCGCGACCCGCTTGTCGCATCGAGCCAGCGGACAGTGTCGGTCGAGGTACTCTCGAGCGTCGCCTGGAGCGTCAAAGCCAGTTCGGCGACGCGCTGCTCGAGGCTGGCCAGCTCGTAGCGATCCTTGTCGTCTTCCAGGTCGCGGCGCAAGGCCTTGAGCGCGCTCTCCAGCTCTTGGAGGCTGGGTGAGAGGGTGTTGGGCACGGGGACTGGCTCGGTCAGCCGTCCGTTGGGTCTGCCGTGCAGGTCATGCCAGTCGGCGAGGTTGCGCCAGAACGCCTCCGCCGCCTGCCGGGCCTGCTGCGTGGCCTCGATCGCGTCGCGGGTGCCGTGGATGCGCAGGAAGCCGCGGCCGCTGCGTTCGTGGTGCAGGCGGTTGAGCAGGTAGCGAACCTGGCCCTGGGTGACGCTCTTGCCGAAGTGCTCGGCGGCCACGCCCTCGAAGCAGTGGGCCTCGTCGATGATCGCGAGTTGGTACTCCGGCAGGATCGACTTGCCGACGTGTCGCAGGGCGAGATCCGACAGCAGCAGGGCGTGGTTGACGACGAGGACGTGGGCGTTGTGCGCCCGACGGCGAGCCCGCTGATAGAAGCATTTGTTGTAGTATTCGCACCGTCGGCCGAGGCAGTTGCCGTGCTCGCTGCGGACCAGTTCCCAGACCAGCGGGTCGGGTCCGGGGGTGAGGTCGGCGAGCGAGCCGTCGCTTGTGTGGTAGGCCCAGTCCTCGATGCGATGGAGTTCGCGCAACTGGGGTGTGGCCGCCAGGAGCGAATGCTGACGCTCACTGGCCTGGCGCAGGCGGCGAATGCCGAGGTAGTTGTGGCGGCCTTTGACCAGCACGGCGGTGAACTCGTCGGGCCAAACGGCTTGCAGGAAGGGGATATCCCGCTCGATGATCTGCTCTTGCAGGGCGATGGTGTGGGTGCTGATGACCACTCGCTGATTGGCGGCGAGGACCCGCTGAATAGCGGGCACGAGGTAGGCGAAGCTCTTGCCCACGCCGGTGCCCGCCTCGACGAGCAGATGGCGGCCGGCCTCAAACGCCCGCTCGACGGCGGAAGCCATGTCGAGCTGCTCGGGGCGATGCTCGTACCGCTCGAGCCGCCGGGCGATGAGGCCGTCGGGCCCCAGAATGTCGGCGACTTGCATGGCAGGCTACCCCCACGGCGGGCGCGTCAGGCGCACAGATCCCGAATGAAGTGGATGGTGAACAACAAGGTCAGCACGGAGCAGAGCACGGCGGTGAGGGTAATCACCACGGTGATGAACGTCGGGCCGCGGATCCAGGTACTCTCGCTCATCGTCGCGATGATGTGCGGTCGGGCGAGGATCAGCATGCAGATGACCATGGCCCCCTGCGTCGGCCAGAGGCTGATCGAGTGCAGGTAGCTATAGATCCACACCCATCGCGGCACCTCTGCGGATCGGCCCACGCCCGAGCCGTGGATGAAATGCCCCTGGATATGGTAGCGGGAACCGATCTTGTGGTCACCGTCGCGAATGACTTCCTTCCATCCGTTCTTCGCGTCGCCGCCCAGTTCCCAGTAGATCACCGTATAGGTAAGGAAATTGATGAGGCCGCCGAAGATCACCCAGATGCAGATCTTGTTACGTGTTCGGCGTTGCACGGTTGTGTCCTGTCGCCAACGGGGTCGCGAAGGTACATGCGTTTGCTTCGCGATGAGGCAAGCCGGTAGCGGAGTTCAACTCGCTGTGGCGAGGCTTCGCTGACCCGGCGGATGAACCGGGGGTTATCACCCCCGGCTCGCGCGCTCACTTGCCTGCTCGCACGCTTGATTGCTCACTCGTCCACTTGCTCACTTACTCAGTCACTCCGTCACTCGGTCACTCGCTCATTCACTGACTCGCTCACTTTCCCGCCGACGCGATGACGCCTTCGGTGGGGCTCGACGCGGTGGCGTAGAGTTTTTTAGGGATTCGCCCGGCCTGGTACGCCAGCCGGCCGGCCTCGATCGCGTGCCGCATGGCGCGGGCCATGCGCAAGGGATCCCGGGCCCCGGCGATGCCGGTGTTCAGCAGCACGCCGTCGCTGCCCAGCTCCATGGCTATGCTCACGTCCGAGGCGGTGCCCACGCCCGCGTCGACGATCACCGGATAGTCCGGGTCGCCCTCCTTGAGGTACTCGATGATGATGCGGATGTTGTTGGCGTTGAGCACACCCTGCCCGCTGCCGATGGGTGAGCCGGCCGGCATGACGCTGGTCGCCCCGGCTTCCTTGAGCCGCTTGGCCATGATCGGGTCGTCCGAGGTGTAGACCAGAACGGCAAAGCCTTCTTTGACCAGTTGCTCGGTCGCCTGCAGCGATCCGACCGGGTCGGGCAGCAGGGTGCGTTTGTCGGCCAATACTTCGAGTTTGACCCACTGGGCACCGGGGTTGTCCACCCCTTCGAGCAGCTCGCGGCTCAACCGGGCGGCCCGGATCGCGTCCTGGGCGGTGAAGCACCCGGCCGTGTTGGGCAGGATGGTATAACGGCGGCTATCCAGGGCGTCGAGCAGGCTTTGCGGCCGGCGTCCGCCCTCGGGCGTCAGCACGTCACGACGGACGGCTACGGTGACCACCTGTCCGCCGGAAGCCTCCAGGCACGCGTTCATCTGGTCGAAGTCGGCATACTTGCCGGTGCCGACGAACAGACGAGACGTGAAAGTGAACGGGCCGACGCGGAACGACTCCTGCTGCATTATCCGCCTCCCACCAGGGTGACAATCTCGACGCGGTCGCCTTCTCGCAGCGCTGCAGTATTAAACACTCGGCGGGGCACCAGCTCGCAGTTGACCTCGACGGCCACATGCCGCGGATTCAGCCCGAAGGCGGATACCAGCCCGCTCACCGTGGTGTCGGGCTCCATCTGACGCTCTTGACCATTGATGACCAACCGCACGTCGATACGCCTCCCGTCACCCGGGGCCGATTATAGGAATCAGGCAGCAAGCCAGCAAGGCAGCAGGCAAGCGAGCCTTCTTCCCGAGAGAGAGGGGCCTGGCTTGGCGAGGGGACGGAAGCTACCGGAAAACGCTGTCCCGCGCCAGCCATATTACGGAAGAGCCTCAGGAAGGACCGTGCCGATGCAGCCGGACGGCGGCTTGATGCCCAAGCAAGCCGCGACCGTCGGGGCGATGTCCTCCGGGCCGACCAAGCGGCTGACAGTACAGGGCCGGATGCCCGGGCCGGCAATAAACACAGGCACGTAGGTATCGTAGCTGTAAGGCGAGCCGTGCATAGCCGCGTGCTCAACCGGGTCGTGGTACAAGTACCAGAACGGCGAGGGGACAACCAGAACGTGCCCCGATCTCCGCGGATGAAATGACCGCTGCAAGCGCTCAGCGAGCGGAATCCGCGGGATCTGGCCCGTCAGCAGGTCGCTCCGGGTGAGCGCCAGGGCAAAACCCGGCAACCGCATTACCTCCTCCGCCAGGACTCGCTCGGCGTCCGCCATGGCTGCGCCCGCGCGTCGCACCGCCTCCTCATCCAGGTACAGACTCGGGTTCCAGAAGGCGGTGACCAGCGTTTCGCCCGTCCGCAGACGAACCTTGAGGGCATCGTTGAGCTCTCGCAGGAACTCCGCGGGCACATGCCGGCCGGCGTCGAAACCCATGGGCGCCCGGCACTCCGGGATATCATCCATACCGTGATCCGACGCCAGGATGATGAGCAGGCGATCCGGCCCGACTTGCTCGGCCAGGAATGCGAACAGCTCGGCCAGCATCACGTCCACCCGACGAACGTGGTCCTCGGCTTCGAGGCTCTCCGGCCCCCAGTTGTGCCCGATGTAGTCCAGGGCCGACAGGCTTACCGCGAGCATGTCCATCCCATGGGTTTGGCCAAGCTTCTCCCGCAGAACCAGCTCGCGGACGAAGTCCAACGTCAGCTCGTCGAGAAACGGCGTGTAGCGAAGAGCGGCGACGAAATCACCGACGTTGTCGGTGGCCAGGTCATGCGGAAAAGTGTGGCCCAGGTGTTTGTAGCCCTTCTCACAGGGGCGATCGTCCGCCTCGGCGTGCATGTACGTCGCGGGCTCATCGAGGAGCGTCCAGAGCTGCCGGTGGTAGCGAGAGGCGGGGTCCGCCATGTTCCAGGCCGCTGCCCATGCCGGGTACGCCTCGTAGTAGTAGGTGCTGGTGACGAATTGCCCCTGGTCATACCAGAAAGCTTTGCCCAGATGGCCCGCGGGAATGATCGCCCCAAGGTCCTTGCCGGAAACGCTGAAGACGCGCGACCGCCCGCCGGAGGCCCAAACGATCTCGTCCCCGATGGTGCTCGCGGTCAGGTTGGCGGGCGACCGCCCTCCGTTCTCGATCGCCGGCTGCCGGACAAGCGGATACCGGTCATCCTGCACGCAATACACCCGCTCTCCGGTGCGAATGTCGTGCCAGTCGTTGCCCGCGATGCCATGGTCGGCGGTATGGCCACCAGTGAAGAGGGCCGCGTGCCCTACGGAGGTGAACGTCGTGGCGTGCCGAAAGTGAGCGTTCTGGAAGTAGACGCTACGCTCCAGAAGATAGTGAAAACCACCTCGCCGCTCGGGGTTGGCGTACCGCGAGACCATATCGCCCCGCAGTTGATCCACCGTGACCCAGACCACCAGCCGCGGCGGAGCGGCCCCATCGGCCCGCGTCGCCGAGCCGACCGTCACCGCCAGGGTTCCCACCACCAACCCGATCGCACGCAGCGATCCGCTCATCGCACTCTCCTTGGTCTCCAAGCACTCGGCTCGCCCGGCCCCAACCGGCGGCGCAATGCGGCAGGTCACAGGCACCCATCGCCGCCTGGGCCACGAGGCGCATTATAAGCGCCGGCGAGCCGCGGCGAGCGTCCCTCTCCGTTCAGAATCGGTTAAGAATGCGTATGCCGGACCGCACGGCCTTGGCAGACGGTGGGCCAAGCTCAGACATCCAGGGCGGCATCGAGCCGCCGCACGGAACGGTAACGGTGAAGAATGGGCTGGATCACCTCGCTGAGGAAGTCATCCACCTGCCGCGGGGCGAGACCGACAAACTGCTGCGGAGCAAGCGCCCGATCGAGGTCCACGGCCGCAAAGGCCGGATCCGCCGCCAATCGACGAAGTAAATCGTTGGGTTGCCCCTGCATCTTGACCTCGCGGGCTGCCGCCTGCGAATGCTGGCGCAGTCGTTCGTGCAGGGCCTGCCGGTCACCCATCTGCTCAGCCTTGGATTTCGACCCCTTCCGCTTGCCCTTGCCACTCGTGGCGGCAGCCATCAGGATTTCCTCGGTGGCCATGAAAGGCAGCTCGGCCATCACGCGACTCTCGATCACCTTGGGGTAGACGACCAGCCCCCGAGCCACATCAGTCGCGATCCGCAGAATGCCATCGGTGGCCAGGAACCCCTCAGCCATCACAATCCGCTTGTTCGAGCTATCATCAAGCGTGCGCTCAAGCCACTGCTCGGCGGCGGTCTGCATCGCACTGGAAACCAGCGACAAAACATAGCGCGATAGCCCGGTGATGCGTTCGCAACGCATCGGGTTGCGCTTGTACGCCATCGCCGACGAGCCCACCTGATCCTCCTCGAAGGGCTCCTCAATCTCCTTGAGGCCGGCCAGCAGACGGATATCGTTGGCGAACTTGTGGGCACTGGTCGCGATGTGCCCCAAACCGGCAACGATCTCCGCATCGATTTTGCGTGCGTAAGTCTGCCCGGTGATCGACTCGACTTCCTTGAAGCCCAGACGGGCGGCCACTTTCTTCTCCAGCCGGGCCACCTTGCGAGCGTCCCCGCCAAACAAGGTCAGGAAGCTTGCCTGCGTGCCCGTCGCCCCGCGAATGCCGCGAAACCGAAGGCCCGTCAGACGATGATCGATTTCCTCCAGATCACGCACAAAATCGTACGCCCACAGGCACGCTCGCCTCCCCACGGTGGTCAACTGGGCCGGCTGAAAATGCGTATACCCAAGACACGGAACGTCACGGTAAGTGCATGCGAAACGCGACAACCCGAGAATCACATTGACCAGCCAATCCCGCACCATGGTCATCGCTTCACGCTGAATGATCAGGTCGGCGTTATCCACGATATCCATGCTGGTGGCACCCAGGTGCAGGATACCGCGGGCCGCGGGGGCCGCGTCACCCCATGCGTGGAGATGGGCCATGACGTCGTGCCGCAGTTTCTTCTCATACTCGGCCGCCTTGGCCAGGTCGATGTCGTTAAGCGATTTGCGAAGCTGCCCGATCTGCTTGGCGGAGATGGGCAAACCGAGTTCGGCCTGGCTCTCGGCGAGAGCCAGCCAGACCCGTCGCCACGTCCGCACCCGCCGCTGAGCGCCAAATAGCTCGCTCATGCCGGCTGACGCATACCTAGCCACCAAAGGATTCCGATAGAAGTCAGCCATGAGTCATCCGTCCAGGTACCGCCGTCTTGTAGCGATGACTCGGTCCCCGCTCAGGCCGCAAGCCGCCGCCAGAGACAGAATCGATCATCTCCGAGGGAAGATCCTCGGGCCCAAGTGTAGTCGAAACAACGGCGAGCGGTCAAAGCCCGCCGCCCAAGCGGAATCCCTGACCAGGACCAAGGCAACTTGCGGGGGCCGTGACCAGGACCAAGGCAACTTGTTGCTGTTCGTCCCAAACGCATGGATCCGTCCATCAACAAGTTGACTCGGTCCTCCATCAACAAGTTGACTCGGTTCTCCATCAACAAGTCGACCCGGTCCTCAGCGATCGGGCGCGAGCACTTGGCTACGGGCACCCGTCGCGTTACAATCTGTGGGCTGAATTTCGGGGCGTGCGCTTGAAGCCACAACTGAGCCGCCCCCGTCTGGTCAGAGCCGCGGTCGCCAGAAAGCGGTCGCCTGCCCATCTCGGCAAACCGCTCACTTGCGATCCCGACCCAGACGACGGCTCCGCTTCCTGCACACCTGCCGGGGTATGACATCGGCGTCCGTTCGTTGAGGGAAAGGTAATGCCATGATCCTCAAGAAAGGCAAGACCCAGATCACCTTCGTGTACCAGCCGCACAACCATTGCCGCCACGTGCACCTCGTGGGCACGTTCAACGCATGGGAGCCGAAGCAGGGACGCATGACCAAACAGAAGGACGGCTCATTTCGCAAACGACTGCAGCTCCCACCCGGCGAGCACCGCTACAAGTTCCTGGTCGACGGCGAGTGGGTCGAGGATCCCGACGCCGAACAGAAAGCACCCAACGAGTTCGGGTCGATGGACTCCCTCATCACCGTCGAATGAACAACAACCCGGGGGCGGGAGATGATCATCTCAAGGCCTGGGCGGACGCGTAGCGCTCGCGAATGGCCAAGATATCGTGCAACCTCCTGATGAAGGCTTCCACTACCTCAGGGTTGAAATGGCTGCCGGCACTCTCGCGCAGGATCTCCAGGCACTTCTCCACGGGAAAAGCCGGTTTGTAGCAACGGGCGGTGGACAAGGCGTCGAACACGTCGGCCAAGGCGGCGATCTGGCCCTCGATGGGAATCTCCGCACCCCGCAGACCTCGCGGATAGCCCGTGCCGTCGTACTTCTCGTGGTGCGTCAGGGCGATGGTGCCCGACATCCGCAGCACCGGCGCGTCCGAACCCTCGAAGATGCTCGCCCCCATCTCCGTGTGCCGCTTCATCTCATCGTACTCCTGCTCGGTCAGCTTGCCGGGCTTCTGCAGGATCGTCTCTGGCACCCCGATCTTGCCCACGTCGTGCATCGGGGCGGCACAACGCAGAGTCTCCACCTGCTGGGCATCCAGCCCCAACTCCTCGGCAATCACCGCCGAGTACTGGGCCATCCGCCGAATGTGGTTGGCCGTATCGTGGTCTTTGTACTCCGCCGCGACCGACAACCGCAGGACGGTATCCAAATACGCCGCTTTCAGCTCGTCGGTCAGCCGAACATTGCGAATCGCTACCGCCGCCTGAGACGCCAGCGACATGACCAGCCCTTCCCAGCGCGACTCGAAGGGCACCACCTGCCCCGCACCGTCGAGCGCATTGATGAGCTGCAACACGCCGAGAATCGTGCCGTCCGGCTCGGTCATCGGCACCATGAGCATCGACTGCGAGTGGTACCCGTCGAGCCGGTCATACTCCGAGTTGAAACGATAAGGACGGTCCGGCGGAATCGCGTAGACGTCCGGCAGATTGATGACCTCGCCGGTCAAGGCGACGTAACCCGCCATGCTTTCACGGGAGAGCGGCATCGACTGCCCCGGCGTCGAGATTGGATAGGCGCCGCGACCGTCAAGCTGGTCCAGGGCATCGTTCTGCGTTACCAGAAAACGCAGCTTGTCGCCCTCCACACTGTAGAGCGTGCCCGCCTCGGCACTGGTAAACTTGCGTGCCTCGGACAGGATCGTGGAGAGCAACTTATCGAGATCGCGCTCGCTGGATAGGGCAATTCCGATCTGGTTCAGACGGGCCAAGAGATCCTCAGTGCTTCCGAAATGATTCACTGCTGCACCTTGCTTTCAAGACAGGTTTCACCTCACCGATTATAGACGCAATCAGCGGGTCCCCGTCAAGATGCCTCCGCTGCAGCGCATGCGGGTGTGCGGCCCTCGCGAACGGGTTGCGTTCGCCGGCCGTGAGGCTTGGCTATAGAATGGTCGCCATGGCTATCGAGGCCCAGGGTGTAACCGTGCGGCGGATGGGGCGAATCGTGCTCCAGGATATCTCGCTGCGCATCGCCGATGGCGAGCGGGTCTCGGTCATCGGGCCGAACGGGGCGGGC
This sequence comes from Phycisphaerae bacterium, assembly GCA_012729395.1. GTDB lineage: Bacteria > Planctomycetota > Phycisphaerae > UBA1845 > PWPN01 > JAAYDF01. The sequence goes on along the minus strand of JAAYDF010000029.1, from coordinate 49,722 downwards.
AAATCCACCCTCATGGCCACGCTGGCGGGCTTGCTGCCTCTCGCGGCCGGTGCCGTACGGCTCGACGGCCAACCGATGAACCGGCTTCGACGCCGCGAGATCGCCCGACGGATCGCGTATGTACCCCAGAGCCACGACGGTTACCTCGGCTTTCGCGTTCGCGAGGTGATCGAGACCGGTCGGTACGCTCATGTCGAGCCGTTGACCCCGCTGGGGCCGCGGGACCACCAGGCGGTGGCCGAGGCGGTCAGTGCGTGTGGTCTGGCGGAGTTGCTGGACCGATCCGTGGACACGCTATCGGGGGGGGAACGCCAGAAGGTCTGGCTGGCCGCCGCCCTGGCCCAGCAGTCATCGATGCTTCTGCTCGATGAGCCGACCAGCGCCCTCGACCCCGCCCACCAAGTCGAACTGATCCGCATTATGAACGCTTTCGCGGCCGGCGGTGGTACTCTGGTGGTGATCTGCCACGATCTTAACCTGCCGCTGGCTCTGGGGGGCCGAGTGATCGCCCTCCAGGCCGGTCGCGTTAGCTTCGATCAACCCGTCGCGGCCCTGGAGGATACGGAGCGGCTGGGGCGATTGTTCGGCACCCGATTCGAGCTGCACCACGGCGCCGAGGGGCGGTCGCGCTCGCTTCACCCGGTGGTCACGGAGCCCTGATATCATGCGCCGCGGTCTACTGTATGTGGTTCTGGCAATGGTCTGGCTTGCGGTGGCGGCCTGCTCGCTGACCGTCGGCACCACCGGCGTGTCCATCGGCGATTACTGGCGAGCGGCGGCGGGAGCGGAGCGGCCGCTGACCTGCTTCCTGAAAAGCCTCGCCGAACTGCCCCTGCCCCGTTTGGCCATGGGAACGCTCGCCGGAGCCGCCCTCGCCGTCGCCGGGGCCATGCTCCAGTCGCTGTTCCGCAATCCGCTCGCCTCCCCGTATACGCTCGGCGTCTCCAGCGGGGCATCCCTGGGAGCGGCCATCGCCATCACCTGTGCGGGCACCGGGTTGTGGCTCGGCATCCCCGTGGTCAGCTTGGCGGCTTTCGTCGGAGCCCTCGTCTGCGTCAGCGTGGTCTACCTCGTTGCCCGCCTGCGACAGGGACAGGCAACGGCCACCCTGCTCCTGGCCGGCCTGACGCTCGGGTTCATCAGCTCCGCTCTGATCGTGCTGGTCATGTTCCTCGCCGAGATCCGCGACTCAGACCACATCCTGCGTTGGATGATGGGCTCGCTGGAGATCGTCGGCATGAATCCCGTCTGGGAGGCCCTCGCGTTGGCCGCCCTGGCCGGTGGCGTGGCCGCCTATCTGCATCGCGACCTCGACCTGCTGATGATGGGCGAACTTGTGGCCGCCAGCCGGGGGGTGTCCGTACGGCGGTCGCGTCGGCTGGTGTATTTCTCGGCTTCGCTGCTGACCGCCGGCGTGGTCGCACACTGCGGGCCCATCGGCTTCGTCGGACTGCTCATCCCGCACATCTGCCGCAGCTTGGTAGGCCCGACACACCACCGCCTGCTCGGGGCTTGCGCCCTGGTGGGGGCGATCTTCCTGCCTTTGTGCGATCTCCTCGCCCGCAACATGCTCTGGTGGCTGGCCGCCGAGTCCCGCCAGATCCCCGTCGGCGTATTCACCAGCCTCGTCGGCGGCAGCTTCTTCCTCTACCTGCTCCTCGCCCGCGGCAACCGAACGGCTCTGTGAGACTTTGTCCAAAAGACTGTGCGGGCGTTTCCCAACCAGAACAGATGAAGATTGGCTGGCCCACTTCATGACTTGAGCATAATGCTTCAGGGGGAATGCCCGGGAGAGGGCTCGAACCTCCACCCCATTTCTGGGACATGGCCCTCAACCATGCGCGTCTGCCAATTCCGCCACCCGGGCTCTATTCGCGGCACCGGCAGGGGGGGCCTGACCGGTACTGTTTGCACTAACCTAACCCGCACCTCGCTCCGGGTCAAGAGCCGGTCGCAGTGACCCTGGCCGGCGGGTGCATCCGCCGTTCAGTGGCAAGTTGCCAAAGGCGAAGTATCGAGGGTGGCATGGGTCGGTACTCCGACCCGTGGCCAAATGCGGATAGCCACTGGCCTGGGTACCCACTGGTTTGGGTACAGACCAGTGCCACCCAGTGCCCCTGAAATTCGGATGCACCCCTGGCCGGCGGCCGCGGATTTCAAGAAAAAACTTGCGGTTGACAGCATGTTCGGAAAGGATGTTGACATGCCCGAGAATGTCTGCCAGATCGCGGTCGCTCAGCTGGAATACGGGAAAGCCCGCCGCGTCTTCGAGGCCGGGGCGGGCGAGGGGTTGATTTGTCTGTCGGCCCCTGCGCAGGAGGAAGAACTGGCCCGGTTCATCGTGGAACACAGGATCCAACACGCGGTCGTCGGGGTCGAGCGGTACGCCGGCCCGCTGTATGACGCCCTCCCGCGCGGCGGCGTGCTGGCCCGGTTCGGGGTAGGGCACGATGGCATCGACAAGGAACGCGCGACGAGCCGAGGGATCCTGTGCACAAACACCCCCGGCGTACTGGATGATTCCGTGGCCGAGTTGACTGTCGGCCTGATGCTGGCGGCGGCTCGCCACCTGCCCGACGTCTCCGCGGCGACTGGGGCGGGCACCTGGGGACCACGCGTCGGCTCGGAGCTGCGGGACAAGACGCTCGCGGTCATCGGGTGCGGGGCGATCGGGCGACGGGTCGCACGAATCGCCGCTCGCGGCTTGGGCATGCACGTGGTCGGCTGCGAAGTAGTCCCTGTCGACAAGGAACGTCTGCGGATCGAGTACGGCTTTGCCGAAATCCGCGATCAGTTCGCCGACGCCGTCGCCGACGCCGACTATGTCACCCTGCACATTCCCAGCACGGCCGACACCCGCCATTACGTGAACCACGCACGGCTTGCCCTGATGAAGCCTTGTTCCTGGCTCATCAACACCGCTCGCGGAGCGCTGGTCTGTGAGGCGGATCTGTACGACGCCCTGTCCGCCGGCCGGATCACTGGAGCGGCTCTCGATGTCTTTGAGCATGAGCCCTATCAACCCATCATGCCGGACAAGGATCTCCGGCAGCTTCCCCGCGTCATCATGTCCCCGCACATCGGCAGCAGCACGCAGGAAGCATGCGACCGCATGGCTTCCAGAGCCCTCACGAATATCCGAATGGCTGAAGCGGGCGAGTTCGCCACAATGGACCTGCTGAATCCCGCTGTACTGAACCGCAAGGAGCACGACCCGACATGAAGAACAAGTTGCGACAGGCCCTGCTGAACCGCGAAGTGACACTCGGAGCGTGGCTACAGATCGGTCACCCGGCCTGCGCGGAGATTATGGCCCGGGCGGGTTTCGACTGGGTTTGCGTTGACCTCGAGCACGGAGCCATCGACCTGGAGACAATGACGGATATCTTTCGGACGTTGGTGGGGTTCGACACCGTGCCGGTCGCCCGCTTGCCGCTGAATGACCCGGTCTGGATTCATCGCAGTCTGGACGCCGGTGCCCGGGCTCTGATCATTCCCATGGTGCACACGGCCGAGCAAGCCGAGCGAGCGGTGCGCGAGGCCAAGTACCCGCCGCGCGGCACGCGCGGTTTTGGATACAGCCGGGCCAACCTGCACGGTATGGATTTCGACGCCTACATCGCCTCGGCGAACGACGAGATCGCGATGATCATGCAGATCGAGCACGCCGACGCGGTCGCCAACCTGGAGGCGATTCTGGAAGTGGACGGCGTAGACGGGTTACTCATCGGCCCGCTGGACCTCAGCGGCTCCATGGGGATAACAGGGCAGATGCAGCATCCGCGGATGGTGACGGCCTTGCGCAGGTACCTCGACGTGTGCCGGGCTCGCGGGGTGTCCGCGGGCATGCATATCGTCCGCCCCAACGCGGAGAACATCCGCGCCGCCCTGGACGATGGGTATACGCTGCTGGTCCTGGGCCTGGACAATGTGTTTCTGGACGAGGGGGCCAAAGCGTGCCTGCGGGCTGCCGGCCGTGAAGCCTGAGCGGCTTGGAGCAAGGAATCTCTGATACGGCCTCGGACATAGGGAGCCCGACGATGAAGCAACCAGGTCGACAAGATGTGTCCATGGCGTCGCGATGGTGGATGGCCGGGGTGGTCACGATGGCGGTTTGCCTCTGCGGTGCGAGGCCGGCTGCCGCCGAGGATGGACCCATTGAAGTCCGCGAGCACCTCCAGAAGGAGCTTCAGCGCAGTCAGCCGGACTACCTGCTCTTCGTTCCCCGGCATTGGGACGGCTCGACGCACGATTCCCACAACGAGCACATTCTGGTCTTCGACGGCCCCGACGGTTCGCTGATGGCCGTCTGGACGCAGTCCATGCGTGATCCCGGACCGGCGAACCGCATCCTCTTCGCCCGCTCCGATGATGATGGAGTGACTTGGGCCCCGCCGCTCCGGATCGCCGGTCCCACTACGCCCGACGATCCCGCCCACATGGCCAGTTGGGCGTTTCCCATGGTCTCCAAACACGGCCGCGTTTACGTGCTCTACAACCAGAACCACGGCAACCAGGGCTGGATCAAGATGCACACCGGCACCATGGACGGCATCTACAGCGACGACAACGGGCACACCTGGTCCAAGCCCCAGCGGATCCCCATGCCCCACAGCATCTACGACGACCCCGACGGCAAGATCCCGGCCGAGTGGATCGTTTGGCAGGTGCCCGAGCGGGACCTGCAGGGCCGGTACTTCGTCGGGTATACCCATTGGGTGAACAAGGCCCGGGCCACCCGCCCCGAGGCCGAGTCATGGACCGAGATCGAGTCGGTCTGCGAGTTCATGCGCTTCGAGAACATCGACGACCACCCCGAGCCACGCGATATCCGCGTGACCTACTCCGCCTGGGGAGACCAGGCTCTGCGGGTGCCGCACTTCAAATACCCGCTGGTCAGCGTTGCCCAGGAACCCAGCATCGTGCGTCTGCCCGATCAACGACTCTTCTGCGTCATGCGCACCAACGCGGGCTACATCTGGTACAGTCTTTCCGCTGACGACGGCCGGACCTGGAGTAACCCCCGCCCGTTGCTGCGCAAGGATCACGGCGTGCCCATTCTCCAACCGGTTGGTTGTTGCCCGATCTACCGCCTCGCGGACGGCCGCTATGTCCTCCTGCACCACAACCACCGCGGCGACATCGAATCGAAGCCGGAGGGCACGCATCGGCCTCGCCGACCGGCCTTCATCGCCCTCGCGGAGTTCCGCCCCAACGCCGACCAGCCCCTCTGGTTCAGCGAGTCCAAGCAACTCATGGACAACGACGGCATCGCTGTCGACGGCCGCGACTCCAAAGACCATCCCAACGTTCAAACCGGCATCGGACTTTACTCGAGCTTCACCACCCGCGGGGGCAACAACGTGTTGTGGCACACGGACCGCAAGTGCTTCCTGGTGGGCAAAAAGATCACGCCCGAGTTCCTTTCGGACCTCAGGGTGCCAGCGAAGTAGAAATCAAAGAGAACCGTCGCGTCAGGGAGAGTCGTCGTCGCTCCGTCCACCGCTTCGCGAGATGCCTCTCAGGCCAGAGACGTCGCCGCGGACACACGGTTGACGGAAAGTGAGCCATCCTCTTCCTGGATGGCCGGCGTCACCAGATCCAGTAGTTGCCCGATGTACTCGGTGACGTGGGGGATCTCGAGAGCCTCACGGCCGAGGGCACTGCCCAGCCGCGAGTTGTCGTAAACCACATCCATATTCAGGAACGGAAGGTAGTACTTCAGCGTCGCGAAGAACTTTCGCTGCCGGGGGGTCCGAACGTATCGGCGATGGATCTCGCGCGTCCACTGATCCGGGCGAATCAAGGTCAGCGGCGTAGACCTGGCGTAGTACTTGTCGAGGTAGCCGGCCACCTGCCCGCAGCGCATCGCGCCGCCCTCGCCCGCCGAGATGTGGTAACAGCCATACTCGCGCTTCGGCGTCTGAAGCAGGCGGACCATTGACTCGACGACGAAAGACACGGGCACGACGTCCACCCGCGATTCCGGATTGACGGGCACGGCCTCGAACTCGTTGAGCAGCGGGAGGAACCACAGGATCGCCTTGGCGAAGTTCTCCGACGGGAGTTCCGCACTCAGCACGATCGACGGGCGCACGACCAGGGCCGGCAGACCCGATGCCCGAAGCACCTGTTCCGCCACCAGCTTCGATCGGGTGTACTCGTTGAAGTGCCCGTCACCCGTGTCCGTGTCGTCGGTCTCGGTCACGCACCGGTTGACCACCGTGCCGCACACCGTCGCCGTGCTGATGTGCACGATCAACGGGGAACGCTTGCAGGATCGCGTGAGACTGATCAGGTTCTCCATGCCAGCAATGTTGGTTTGTCGACAACTGATATCCCGGATGAAGGAGAGTTCCGAAGCGCAGTGGATGATCATATCGACCGAGTCGGTGACCCGGGCGAAGTCCGCACTGTTCATGCCGAATTGGGGAGCGGTGACATCGCCCGCGACCGCCTCCACAGGCACCTCGCCTCCCAGGCAAGTCTGATCGCTGCTGAGTCGAAACCGGTCCTGCAGGCGGTCATCAGCGGACCGTCCGGTCTGGGGACGAATCAGACAGGAGACCCGGCCCACGCCGCTGCCAACAAGCCGCCGGACCAGTTCGCCGCCAATCAAGCCGGTTGCACCGGTTATCAGGATATTCGTATCTTCATTCAACATCTGGAGTTTCCACAGCCTCAGGTGATCAGCACACCGGCTACTCTCCGGGCATTATATCGGCGTTCGACACAAGATGCACGCCCGTATGCTCGCCAGGCAGACGGGGAAAGGACGGCATGTGGCACCGTACACCGACCTCACTGCATTCTGCTAACAGCGGTATATTAGCGACTCACGGCGTGGTGGCAATCCCCCAGACGGTGTTTTGGGGATCCGGCAAAACGAGCAAGGCCCCATAAGTCGCACCCGGCGACGCCGAGTTGGCATGACAGGCCAGCGGTCTGCATGGTCAGTGGGCAGCCGGCCAGGACCACCGCCCGCGACAGAAACAGGCTTCCTTGCCAACCACATGGGGCCAACGTGCGTATCGAGGCCAACCGATGTACGCCGACGAGGTGCATGACCGGAGGTTCACCGAGTGGACTCGCTGACATGGATGATCGCGACGATCGGCTTGGCTGGGCTGTGGCTCCTGGCGGTTATCCGCCACCGCCGGCAGGTCCGAAGGCTGGCTGGCGACGGTGACCCGCGCGATGGCATCGTGATCTTTGTCGAGCCGGTGCGATGGCTTTTCATCATCTGGGGCTTCCTGCCGTTTGTGCGAGGACTGCGGCGGGGAGGTTACAACGGACAGATTCGGCTGTTCCGCTGGAGCAAACGGGCCGGCGCCCTGCTGGTCATCCCCGATCTGATGCGGCACGAGCGGCTTCTGGCGAAGGCGGCCAGACTGGCCCGGCTCATCGACAGCACAGTCAAGGAGCACCCCAATATCGCCATCCACTTGTGCGGCTACTCCAGCGGCTGCTACTTGGTGACCGAGGCTGTCGGTTTGCTCGGGGACACCCGGCCGCTCGGCACGGTGATTCTCCTGTTGGCGACTGTTTCGCCGAGCTACCCCCTGCACGACTCAGTCCACCGGGCACGGGCGGTCCACTCGTTCCATTCGCCGCTGGACTGCCTGATCAACGGTCTGGGGCCGTGGGTCTTCGGCTGCAATGATCGGCGGCGGGGGTTGGCGGCGGGCATGGTGGGATTCAGGAATCCGCCTGCGGGACTCACGCAACATGCTTGGTCACCCAGGGATTTGCGTCTGAACTACTTCGGGGACCATTTCACCATCACGTCGGCCCGGTTCGTGGCGGAGCGAATCGCACCACTGCTGGCGGGCCCGCCTCGTCATGATCGCCCCTGTGGCGATCAACCGGTGTCGGCGGCCCACCCGTAGCGGCCGCCCCCCGTGGCGGCCGTTACGTCGTGGCTTGGCGGATGGCGTAGTAGTCCTCGCGTGACAGGCGCCAACCCAGAGCCCCGGCGGCCTCCTCGATCTGCTTCTCGTTCTTGATGCCGACGATGGCGCAGTGCACGGCCGGGTGCTCAAGCAGCGCACGGATCGACAATTGGGTGATACTGCGTCCAAGCCGGTCGCCGATGGGGCGAAGTCGGTTGACCTTCTCCACGTTGGCGCGGAAGGCCTCGCCCTTGAACATGGGGCTCATGGCCCGCACGTCGTTGAAGGTCTCGGTGCCGGTGAACTTGCCCGTGAGCAAGCCATACTGCAGCGAGCTGTAGGTCAGCACGCCGAGGTTGTGGGTCATGCAAAGCGGCCCCAAGCTGCTCTCGAACTCGCGATCGAGCAGGTTGTACCGCGGTTGGACGGTATCGAAGTGCCCGAAGGTGTTGGCCGCTCGGAGCTGTTCCACGTTGAAGTTGCTCACGCCGTAGAACCGGATCTTGCCGTCTTTCTTGAGTTTCTCGAAGGCCCGCGCGGTCTCTTCCAGGTGGGTCATCACGTCGAAGGTGTGGGCCTGGTAAAGGTCGATGTGGTCGAGGCCCAGGCGTTTGAGCGATTGCTCGCATTCCCAGACGATGTAATCGCCGGACAAATCGCCAACGCGCGGCGATCCCGGCTCGCCAAGCCAATGGTGGTAGACCTTGGTGGCGAGCACAAAGGCCTCGCGTGGGATACCCTTGAGCATGCGACCCAGCAACTGTTCGGCAAACCCATCGCCGTAGGCGTCGGCGGTATCGAAGAAGTTGATGCCCAGCTCGATCGCCCGCCGCACAGCCCGGGTGAGGCGATCTTCCTCGACCACCGGCCAATACTCATTGGCTGCCATCTGCCAGCAGCCGAAGCAAACGCGACTGACCTGTAGATCCGTTCGCCCGAGCTTGATCTTCTCCGCCATCATGGCCTCCTCGCGTTTCCAGTGGCCCCTACCTCCTCAAGGGTTTTCAGGGGCATCCAAGCTACCGCTTCCTGACGGTCGCGGTTCCGCATGACGTTCTCGCACACGTTCTTACCCGAACTCCACCTCGATGCGGTTCACCTTCGACGTCGACAGGCTGGCCAGCGGCACGCGCTGCCCGCAGGCCTGGCCGTTGAGTCGGATGCGGGCACCAGGCGGCCCGGTCCGCTTGAAGGCGACATGCACCGCCCTTCCGCGCCATTGTCGCCGCACCTCGTAATTCGTCCAGGTCTTGGGTGGACACGGTTGGATGACCAAGGCATCGAAGTCGGCCCACACGCCGACCAGCCTCTCAATCACCCGGCGATACCAGGAGACCGAGCCGGTGAAGTTGCTGAACAGCTGCTTTCCGTAGGCTGGGTGGTCTGGCCCGACGGTGAAGTTGGACTGCTGCTGGCGGGGACCGGTGGCGAGATCCTGCACCAAGCTGGAAGGCAGGGTGCGCACCAGCCAATCGTAGCATTCGTCGCCGCGTCCGGCGTGCACGAGTGCGTACAGATAAAAGGCTTCCCCGTGCAGATAGAGGCTGCCGTTTTCGAAGAGGCCCGGCTTCTGGTCGGCGATGCGTCCGACGTCGGCACGGCTGCGTTGCGAGTACGGCGGGGCCAGGAGCCTATGGCCCAGCGGCGTGGCGAGTCGCTCGATGGCGGCGTGGACCGCCTCTTCTCTGCCGGCGGCTGCGGCCACGCCGGTGAACAGGGCCCAGGTGTTGACGTTGAGATGGATGCGGCCCTCAGGGTTGTCCTTCGAGCCGATCGGCAGGCCGCGACCGTTGATCGCGTAGATGTACCACTTGCCGTCCCAAGCATGCTCGTTGATCCGCCGCGTCAGCGTGTCGATGAGGCCGTGCATCTCTCGGGCGTGGTCCTCGCGGCCAAGATGGCTGGCCAGTTCCTCCATTCGCTGGGCGGCATGGATGCAGGCACAGGAAAGCCACACGCTGACGCCCTTCTCGCCGCCGATGCCGGACAAAGCGTCGTTCCAGTCACCGTAGCCGATGCGACACAGGCCATGGTAGCCGGTGTTGGCGGCCAGGGAGCGAACCGCGGCCAGGGCGTGCTCGTAGACCGTGCCGGTGTGCGTGTCGTCGGGCTGCTGGGTCTGCATGTCGAAATACGCCACCGGTTCATCGAGCACGCCGAAGTCGCCGCTCTCCTTGAGGTACTGCACCAACGTGTCGGGAATCCAGGACGAGGAGTCCATGTACATGCGCATGTCTTGGCCGGCCCCGGGGCAGGCTTCGTACTGGCGGACGGCCCGTCCGTCGGCGGCTTGGTAGCGCAGGGTGTGCAGCAGTTGCCGGCGCACGAAGCTTGGCTCGCAGTCGCAGACGCCGAGCAAATCCTGCAAGACATCGCGATATCCGATCTTGTCCAGGGCCCGGCAGAAACGCGACTGATTGCGGGCCTGGTAGCGCGACCAGATGTTGAAGTAGCGATCGAGGTCCGCCGACGGCGTGCGGATCATGCTGGATTGGATGCGTTCCATCCAGCCCCTTCTGACCGCGCTGGTACAGTGATCGGGATCGGCGAGCACGTCGGAGCGAACACGGGCCAGATACTCGCGGCGCTGGTCGGTCTCGTAGGGGCACCAGCCGTAGGCGCACACCCAGCGCGCGGACTCGCCGGGGGCGAGATCGGCGTTGAATTGGGCCGCGGCCACCAGCCCCGCGTACGGCTGCAAGCCCAGCGAATTGCGGCAGCGTCCTTCCCGCACCGCGGCCGGCGGCACGCTTCGCCCACCGACGCCGTTGTAGATCTCGCCCATCATGTCGAAGCCGGCAAACCTCGGCCGGGCCAGGAAGAAAGCCTGCCGCCGATGCCGGTTGTTCTGGTCGTGGTTCAGGAAAACCAGCGCATCCTCTTCGAGCAGGCCTTCGCACACGATCCGTGGAACGAAGTAGTAGGAGGGGAAGGAGTCCACATTCACTCGCACGTCGGCGAACCAGGAAAACCGCCGCGGGGTATCGCCCGTGTTGCTGACACTCACCTGCCAGCTTTCGAGCGGCAGACCTGGGTGCACGCTGACTTCCAGCGAGCAGGTGAGCCCGCCCCGCTCCGCGTGCAGGGCCATGCGGTCCAGTCCCTGGAGGCAACGCCAGCCGGAGTAGGCGTCCTCCTCGACGCCGGGGACGGGGAACATGGGCCAGGCCCGCCCCTGCTCGTGGATGAAGAATCGGCGGACATCCTGCGGCTCCGGGGCGGTGGGCACGTAGTTGGTGTCCAGGTGGCTGGTCATGCGGCCAGCCAGCACGCTGGTCAGGCACGAGAACCCGCCGCCGAGTTGGTCCCAGAAGCTTCCCCAGGTGCCCACCTCGCGCGGCAAGCCGGAGGCCATCAGGTGCAGGCACGGCCGGGGTGTACGCAGGCTGGTGATAACCACCTCGCTGTCGGTCAGGAAACCCGCCGCGTCGCGGGTGTCCTCAAAACGCGCGTAACGATTCAACAGGGTCTGCCAGGCTTGTGGATCGATGCCCTCCCGCGGCAGCCTGCCCGCATGCAGATTCTGGTGCAAGCGGTTGAGCGTTTCCTCGATGGCAGTGGGCATGGGTGTCGCTGCTCCGGAAAGGTGCAGAAACCGGGGGTTGTCACCCCCGGCTCATCCTGGAGTTGCTCCGAGACGACGAGAACCGGTGGTTATCACCCCGGCTCCTGAGTGCGTCTTACCCGGCACGCGGGTGCGCTGGGCTGTCTTGCCTGACCGGCCGGGTCACCTTATCCTAGGCGTTGGATATTGCCAAGTTTGTCCAGGTTAAGGAGAGCAGGCATGATCGGCGTTGGCATCATCGGAGCGGGGTTCATCGGGCGAAACCACTTCAACCAGTACGAAAAACTCACCGATCGGTGCAAGCTCGTCGCTTTGTGTGACAAGGAAGAGCCGCGACGGCTGGGCGACTGGTCAGGCGTCGGTGGGAACGTCGGCGACACGCAGGGCACGCGGCGCGATCTGGGAGACATCCGGCCATACGCGGACTGGAAGGAACTGATCGCGGACCCGAAGGTTGATCTGGTCGACATTTGCGTGCCGACCTATCTGCACAAGGAGATGGCCATCGCCGCCCTGAAGGCCGGCAAGCACGTCCTCAGCGAAAAGCCCATGGCGCTCAACTTGCAGGAATGCGATGAGATGCTGGCCGCCGCCGCGTCAGCCAAGGGCCGCTTCATGATCGCTCAGTGCATCCGCTTCTGGCCGGAATGCGTCTGGCTCAAACAAGCCATCGACGACCGCCGTTACGGAGAGCTCAAGGCACTGCACCTCCGGCGGCAAGCCAGCACGCCAGGCTACTCGCTGAACAACTGGATTCTCGACCCGGCCCTGTCCGGCGGAGCCATTCTGGATTTGCACGTGCACGACGTAGACTTTGCCCTTTTCCTGCTGGGCAAGCCGGAGGCGATTTGCGCCCAGGCCTGTCAGCGGACCGCAGGGGCGTACGATCGCGTCCACGCTTTGTGGCACTATCGCCCGGATCTCGTGGTGCAGCTTGAGGGGTACTGGGACATGCCGCCCGCATTCGGCTTCAACATGGGATTCACCGCCAGGTTTGAGAAGGGAGCGGTGGTTTTTGATATCTGCACCGGCCAGCCGCTGACCGTTTACACCCCGGACGGCGGCAAGGAGACACCGGAGATGCAGCCCAACGACGGCTACTACAACGAGATCGATTACTTCCTGGGCTGTATCGAGCGAAACGAGGCGCCGCGGACGAGCACGCCTGCTGAAAGCCGCGACGCGGTGGGCATCGCCCTGATCGAGAAGCAAAGCGCCCAGACCGGGCAGGTCATCAAGGTCCGCTGACCGCGTGCCCGCTATGGCAGCGCTGCCTTGTAGCGGCCGCTGGGCTGCCTTGTGGCGGCCGCCGCCCCTGGCGGCCGCTGGACGGCGAGAGATCTTCAGGCGGCGGAGAGGGCGGCCGCTACCGGAAAGCCCAAGCCATCGTTGTCATGCTAAGGTTTCGCATGCGGGTGTGCCCCGTCCTCGCTACAGAAGCCAGCCTACCCCGGCAGCCCGGTCATCCACTCACGGACCGCACTGGCGGCGACTTGGACGACATCCTGGCCGGCGTCCTCCGCCTCGAGGATGCGCCGCACCAGGGCACTGCCGATGATCGCTCCGTCGGCCTCCTGGCAGACCAGCCGAACTTGATCCGCCGTGCCGATCCCGAACCCGACCACAACCGGCTGCCCGGAGGCCTGCCGCAGATCGTGCACGTTCTGCACCAGGTCTGGCGGCAACTGGTTCCGCTCGCCGGTGATACCGGTGACCGAGATGTAGTAGACGAACCCGCTAGACAGTTGGGCGATCCGCCGACGCCTTTCAGGGGGCGAGGCCGGCGACACGAGCAGGGGAAGGCACAGACCCGCCGCGGCTACACGTTCCGCTACCGGCGGAGCCTCCTCCAAGGGCAGATCGGGCAGAATCAGCCCGTCGATGCCCGCCTCGGCCACTCGCCCGATGAAAGCGTCGACACCGACGCGGCAGACGATCGAATACGAAAGCATCGCCAGAAGCGGTAACTCATGCGATCGTCGGAACCGCTTGACCATGGCCAGGATCTCCCGCACGCGAACCCCGCGGTCGAGGGCTCGGGCGAAGGAGGCCTGGATCACCGGACCGTCGGCGATCGAGTCAGAGTACGGAATACCCAGCTCTACCGCGGTTACGCCCAGGTCTGCGAGGGCCTCGAGGATGCGCTCGGTGGTCTCGATGTTCGGCACACCGGCGGTGACGTACGGCAACAGGCCCTTGCGTCCGGCGGCGGACAAGGCTGCGAGCCCGGCTTCGATGCGATTGGTTCGTGTATTCATGGCGGCGACTATCAGACCGGCAGACCACCTCAGAATCAAGTCCCCGTCCCTCGCCGGGGCCCCATCAACAAGTTGACTGGGTCCGCCATCAACAAGTTGACTGGGTTCTGAGCCCGGCGGGGGCGAGCATTGACAGCGGAATTGACCCATTCGCGGCGATGCTCGATACTGACGGCGGTGAAGGCCCTCTGCTACAACGAAAGTCTGTCCCTGGAGCCTCGCTACCCGGAGCCGCAACCGGGTCCCGAGGAGGCGCTGGTCGGGGTGCGCTTGGCGGGTATCTGCGCGACGGATCTGGAAATCACCCAAGGCTACATGAGCTTCCGGGGCGTACTGGGGCATGAGTTTGTGGGCGTCGTGCTGCGCGGACCGCGTGCGTGGCGCGGCAAGCGGGTGGTGGCGGAGATCAACTGCGTGTGTGGCCGGTGCGAGCTGTGCCAGCGCGGGCTGTCCAATCATTGCCGGCGACGGACGGTGATCGGCATTCAGGGCCGAGACGGCGTGTTCGCCGAGCAGGTGGCTTTGCCGGTGCGTAATCTTCACGAGGTACCGGAAACGGTCACCGATGAGCAGGCGGTTTTCGTCGAGCCGCTGGCGGCCGCGTACCAGGTGGTGAAGCAATACCCGATCGAGAAGCGGATGCACGTCACGGTCATCGGCTCGGGTCGGCTCGGTCTGCTGGTCGCTCAGGTTTTGCAGGCCACGGGGTGCGAACTCGAAGTGGTTGGGCGAAACGAACTGACCCTCAACTTCTGCGAGAAACGGGGCATCCGTACGGTTCCGGTGGCGGAGGTGCGGCCGCGGGGTGACCGCGACGTGGTGGTTGAATGCAGCGGTTCGCCGGCGGGTCTGGAGCTGGCCCTGCGGTTACTTCGGCCGCGTGGGATGCTGATTCTCAAGAGCACTCACGCCGAGGCCGCTCCGCTGAACCTCGCCCCGGTGGTGGTTAACGAGATCACCGTGCTGGGTAGCCGTTGCGGCCCGTTCCCGGACGCCCTTCAGGCCCTGGCTCGTGGGCAAGTGGACGTCGAGTCCATGGTCTCGCGAACACTGCCGTTAGATCGCGGCCTGGAGGCGTTGGCCATGGCCGCCGACCCCCGCTACATCAAGATCCTGCTGAAAGTCGCGTCATAACCATGCATTGCACCACGGATGGCGAGTTGAAGGTATTTCGCTTCGAGCGGTTGGCCACCGAGCCTGGCTTGGCCCACGTGGTCGTGGCCCGGCCGTACAACTACGCGCCGCACCGGGGCGTGGGCCGGGAGAATGCCCTGGCCGCTCGTCGCCGGGTGTGCGAGCTTCTGGGGATGCCGTTCGATCGGCTGACCTCGCCGTCGCAGGTGCACGGGCCGGAGGTACTCGCGGTGGAGGCAGGCGACGTCGGCCGAGGGCGGGACGGGCGTCAGACCGCGGTGCCGTTCGTGGATGGGTTGATCTGCGATCGACCGGGTGTGCCGCTGATTCTGCTGTCGGCGGACTGCCCGCTGGTGTGCGTGTACGACGCGGATCGGCCGGCGGTCGGGGCGGTACACGCCAGTTGGCGCGGCACGGTGGCGGGGGCGGCGGAGAATCTCGTCCGGCAAATGGTGCGTGTGTTCGGCAGCGATCCGGGGCGTCTGCTGGCGGCGGTTGCGCCGTCCGGCGGGCCGTGCTGCTACGAGGTCGGCCCGGAGGTGCAACGCATCGCGGAGGGGCGGCTGGACTGCTCCGAGGAATGCTTCCGCCGGCGGAACGGCCGACTGATTTTCGATCTCTGGGCCGCCAACCGTCGGCAGTTGATGAACGCCGGCATCGGCGAGGATCGCATCGAGTTGCCCGGTCTGTGCTCGATCTGCGATCTGCGTTTCTGGAGCCACCGCCGCGACGGTGACGAGGCCGGCCGCTTCGCCCTCTTCGTTGGTCTGTGCGGATAACGACGGACGCCGGCGGCCAACGGCGCTGTCATCCAATGCCCGTGCCCCGTACAATAGTCCCCGCTTTCGTCCCGCGGCGTTCCGTGGATCGCTGCCGTTTCGACCGTTACCGCAGGAGACCTTACCCGTGTTGCCGATCCTGATGCGTTACGGACTGTGGCTGTTGGGCTTCTGGATGCTGGCCGCCCTGCTGATGGCCGGCCTGACGCAGTCGAATCGAGACTCGCGATCGAGCGCTCTTGCGGCCGAGACGGCCCCGGCCGACGAGTCCGCTTCCGAGCGCCCGCGCACCTACGAGCAACTGCCCGGCGTGGTCCACATGTTGCCCGAAGCCCTGCCGATCGAGCGGCTTCAGGACAAGCCGCTCTATGAGTTCACCGAGCTCGACTTGGCCGCCTACCTCGAGCATCTCAGCGATCGTGAAGCGGACCCCATTGCCCGAGTGATGCACTTGGCTCGCAAGAACATCGGGCAGCCCTACAAGCTCTTCCTGCTCGGCGAGTTCCCTTTTGAGACCCACGACCCCGACCCTCTCTACTGCCTCACGCACAGCGACTGCGTCACCTTCTGCGAACACACCTATGCCATGGCCCTGTCCCGGGGTTGGGAATCGTTCTTCCTGCTGTTGCAGCGGCTGCGTTACAAGGACGGCCAGATCGGCATCCGCACCCGCAACCACGAGATGACCAGCGAGTGGAACCAGCACAACGCGTGGCTGTTCGAGGATATCTGCCGGACGCTCGGAGGAGGTAAACAGTGGGTCGATATGCTCGCATTCTGGTCGCCTCGCGAGTTCTTCCACAAGATGCGGCTTCCCTCGACGCGGCCGGACGTCGAATGGCCCGACGTGTACATCCCGCGAGCCCGCGTGCCCAACGTGCTGCCGGACCTCAGGAACGGGGACATGGTCAACGTGATCCGGGGCGACGAGCGTCACCAACTCGTGGCTCATGTGGGCATGATCGGCTTGAACGCCGAGGGCAACGTGTACCTGATTCACTCGGCCAACCCGCAAGTCAGAGAGGAGCCGCTGTTGGCGTATCTCCAGAAGGACGCGCGAATCTTGGGCTTCAAGTTCCTTCGTCTGCGTCCGCTTCCCGATCGGTTGGTGCGTGAAGAACTCGCCCGCACCCGGGTCGGGCCGGCATTGATGTCCGAGCGGGCGAATTGATCGCTCGAAGGCAATGACGTGACCGCGAAGCGGCAAGCCGGCAGCGGAGTTCAGTTCGCAGTCTTGATGCTCTGGTGACCCGGCGGATTGACCGGGGGGTGTCATCCGCGGCTCGCGCTCCCACTTGCTCGCTCGGGCGCTCGTTTGCTCGAAGGAATTTGCGAAGTCGATTTGACTTTTGCGATTTCTGGTGTATATTGATTAAACAGCGGCCCGGCGGGCCGTTTCGTTTTTTTGTGCGTTGTTCCGTTTCCCGGTGCAGTGATGAACGTCCTGGTTTCTGACAACCTGATGGTTCGTGCGGCCGACGACAGGCTGCGCATCGTGGTCGTTCATGGCCGGCCGATGGGCTTTGGCCATGTGGCGATGTCGATGCGGGCAGACCTGCCTTGTCGGGAATACGTCGGCACGGATTACGAAAGGGGCGGGCCGTAGGGTAACGGGATATTCGGGATATGTCTCAACCCTGCAGCCCTTCGAGGTCTGCGGGGTTTTTTGTTGGGTTGATTGAATCGTTCCGAAAATCGTTTTCGGTGCGGGCGGGTGGTCTGCGCGCGTCGGAAGCGTGAAAGGCAGGTGTATCATGGCGCAGGCAACCGTGTTGACAAGGCGACAAGCGGCAGCTCGGCCGCGGGTGGATGAGCCCGTACGGAGTTCGCGAGTGGTCTGCTATGTGGGTGAGCGGATCTACTTCAGCACGCTCGAGCCGGAGGACGCTCCCGTCCTGGAGCGCTGGATCAACGATCCGCACATCTGGGCCAATCTGAGCATGAGGCCGCCCTGCAACGCTCCACGGGAGCGGGCCTGGATCGAGAAGCTGGGCAGTGACCCGTCGGAGCACGTGTTCGGTATTGTGGTTCGGGCGGAAGATCGGCTGATCGGGTCGGTGGGTCTGCATCGCATTCACCCGGCCAACCGCAGCGCGATGCTGGGCATCTCCATCGGTGATGCCGGGTATCACAACCGAGGCTACGGCACCGAGGCGGTGAAGTTGATGCTGCGGTACGGGTTCGAGGAGTTGAATCTCAACCGGATCGGGCTGGCGGTTTACGCGCACAATCTGCGGGCGATCCGCTGCTACCAGAAGGCGGGATTCGTACCCGAGGGCTGCTTGCGGGACTCACTCTACCAGGGTGGGCGGTTCCACGACGAGTACCGCTTCGCGATCCTGCGTGCGGAGTGGGACGCCGCTCAGAAGGTTGACCACCCGGTCCGGCGCGCCGCCCGACGCACCGTCGAGCTGGGTCGTGCCCCTCAAGCGGCCGTCGCGTGCGGCTCGCTTTGAGGGATGGTGATGGTCACGCGAGTGCCCTTGCCGACCTCACTTTGCAGATCGACGGTGCCCTTCATGGCCGCGACGGCGTGGCGAACGATGGACAGGCCCAGGCCTGTGCCTCGCGCCACGCCGCTGCGGGCTTTTTCCACCTGGTAGAATCGCTCGAACACGCGCTCCTGCTCATGCGGAGCGATGCCACAGCCCGTGTCCCCGACAGTGATCGATATGGCCTCGAGCGGTCGGTTGTCGGCCGGCGAACGAGAACAGATCACTGAGATGCGTCCGCCCGGCTCGGTGAACTTGATCGCGTTGTCGAGCAGGTTGTCCATTGCGATGCGCAGCAGGTGCGGGTTGACCGCCATGGTGAGCAGACCCGCCGGCTGATCGGCGGACCACTGAAGCTGCCGGGCGTCCAGCCGCTCCTGAGACCGCTGACGCAGTTCATCGAGGAACCGCGCGATATGGACCGTCTCAGGCTCAGGAGACGTAGCGGCCGACTCGATGCGCGAGAGGTCGAGCAGGTCAACAACCATGTCTTCCATACGGCGGCTTTGCCGATCGATGATGTCCAGAAAATGCCGTGCGGCCTCAGGATCGCCGGCACAGTCGCAGTCCATGAGCGTCTCGACCGCGGCGCGGATGGTCGAGAGCGGGGTGCGCAGCTCGTGTGAGGCGTTGGAGGCGAAATCGCTCTTGACGCGCACGGTGCGGGCCAGCTCGGTGATGTCGGTGAGCACGACCATGCGTCCGACGGGCCTGCGTTCCGCGGAGGGTGGTCTGGCATCATCCTCCTCGAATTCAGGCAGCATGATGTCGGACGCGCGGGCCAGCATGGTCAATTCGGCGTTGCGGCCCTCACCCTGGCGGTGGATCTCACATACCGTGCGGCGGGATCCGCGGGAAGAGGACGACGAGGCTCGCCGCTCGTCTTCCGCCGGGTGGGGCAGGAGCATGTCCTGCAGTTCCGGCTGGGAAACGCATGTCCGGATCGCCAGCCCCTTGAAGCCCGCCGGGTGGCGCAGGCTGCTTGAGCCCAGCCCGAGTAGTCGGATGGCCTCGGGGTTGATGAGTACGATTCTGCCGTCGGGACCGGCGACGATCACCCCTTCGCGGAGCTGGGTCATGAGGGATTCGAGTGTCCGGCGTTGTCGATCGATGGTTTGGAGGTGCCCGGCGAGGTGTTCGCGCATTTCGTTGAGCGAATTGGCGAGGAGGGCTATCTCGTCGCGGCCGGCCACACGGGCCCGCGCTGAGAGATCGCCGCGGGAGAGACTGTGGGCGGTGGTCATGATCCGGTGGATGGGTTTGCTCCACAACCGTGCCAGGTGAACCGCAAACACGATGGAGGCTGCAAGCCCCAGGAGGGTGACCGTCCAGATGATCCGTTGGACGGCCCGCTGTCGTTGGCTGATGACCCGACTGGCGACGGATACGCGGATCACGCCGCGGGGTGCTTCGGCCTCACCGATGCGCACGGCCACGTACTGCATCTCGCGCCCGACCGTCTGGGAGTCGTGCATGTCCATTCCCCAGCCATTGGCAAGGGCTTGTTGGATCTCGGTGCGGTCCGCGTGGCGCTCCATGCGTTCGACGTCGGCCTCGGAATCCGCCAGCACCGTCCCGTCCGGCAGGAGCAGGGTCAGGCGGATCGCGGCCTCCTCACCGCGTCCCAGCCGCTTGGCGAACCGATCGAGCTGGGCGGCATGGGCCAAGTCAAAGCGGTCGTGTAAGGTCTGGGCCAGGATGGTTGCTTGGGAACGCAGGTTCGCCGTCAGCTCTTGCCCTTGGAGCCGATTGAGTTCATCGGCGATCAGCCATGCGCAGGTTCCCAGAACCGCGGCGATCAACAGCGCGTTGCCCAGAAGGAGTTTCCAAAACAGACTGCCTAGCCGCATGATGGCTGAAGCTCCCGGAAGGTTCAGGTGGGTGGACGAAAGGTGTACCCGATGCCGCGGATGGTCTGCACCCAGGAGGCCGCATCGCCAAGCTTGCGGCGAAGGGCGGTGACGTGCACGTCGATGGTCCGATCGGTGACCGCGATTCCCATGCCCATGACACTGTCGATCAGCCGTGCCCGCGTCAGCACGCGGCCATCGGCGGCCATCAACGTTTTGAGAAGTCGGAGTTCCGTGGCGGTGAGGGATACGGGTTCGCCGTCAACGGTCAGCTCGTATCGGCTGAGGTCCAGGTGGATTGGGCCGGCCCGCAGAAGCTCGGTCTCGGCCTGAGGGTTCGGATTGTCCCGGCGGCGAAGCAGCGCGGCGATTCGGGCCAAAACGAGCTTCATCGAGAACGGCTTGCTGACGTAGTCGTCCGCACCGAGGGCAAAGCCCACCAGCTCGTCCGCCTCGTCCGCTTTGGCCGTGAGCATGAGGATCGGCGTCGCGGCCAGACGAGGGTCGCGACGCACGCGGGCGATGACTTCGTCACCCGACAGTTCGGGCAACATCCGATCGAGCAGGATCAGGTCTGGAGCAGCGGCCTCCATCTCGGCCAGGGCTTTCTGGCCGTCGGCGGCCACACGGCACTTGTAGCCCTCTCGCTCGATGTTGTGCCGCAGCAAGCGTGCCAGGTCGCTCTCGTCTTCGACGACCAGAATGGACTGTTGCTTGGCCATGGACGACACTCTCTCGATCAGCGTGTCGGCGGGGCTGGTCGGCTTGAGCACACGAGACATGGCGGGAATCGCCGACACCAACAGAAGCTCCTCCAGCGCGGCCGCGCCCCATTGGCCACGAACGCGCGCCCCTGCCATTCGCGTTGCTGCACGGCGGTACCTTACGGGCGGCATGTTAAGCCATTGTGCCAGTCTTGTTAAGAGACCGTGAAGCCGCAAGCGGGTCAGGAAGCCAATTCTGCCATGAGGATGCCCATGACGCTGGGGACGGGTACAATGCGGCCTTTGCGGCACAAGTCCGCAGCCAGCTTGCCGTTTCGCGAGGTGGGTGTCAACGACAATGGCATGCCTTTGCGGGCTTTCGTCAAAGGTTCACAAGATGCGTTATCTGGGAATCGACCTGGGAACTCGACGGATCGGGTTGGCGGTGGGGGATGCCGGCACAAGGGTCGTGTCGCCGTTGCCGCTGCTGATGGCCGGTGGTAGCCCGGAGGCGGATGCCCAAGCGGTCGCGGCGATCGCGGATGAATATGCGATCGACGCCTTGGTGATGGGTTTGCCGTTGAACATGGACGGTTCGGAGGGTCCGCAAGCCAAGTTGTCCAGATCTCTGGCCTCTATCCTGCAACGCAAGACCGGCTTGCCGGTGTACCTCCATGACGAGCGGTTGACCTCGAATGCCGCTGACCACCGGCTGCTGACACGCGAGCTGACCCGGCGACAGAAGAAGGTCAGGCAGGATGGGGTGGCCGCCCAGATTCTGCTGGAATCGTTTTTGGCGTCACATAGCGGGTCGGACGAGACTCCACCGTAAGAGCCCGATACCCTGGGTGCACGAGTGCCTGTGTTGGCTGCGTTTGTCGGGGGAACGGGGCGTCGTCAGGAACTGACGCCGAACAGCAGGGTCACTACAGCCAGGATGAAGGCGTCGACGAATCCGATGAGGATTTGGATGATGACCTCGCTACCGACCAGCCGGAATTCCTGGCTACGTAGGTAGCTGCCCAGCTCGGAGATACTCGCAGCCATGGCGGGTGTAGGCAGCAGCAGCAACGACAGGGCTATCGCGTATAGTCTTCTTCGCATGATCGTGGGCTCCTGAATCCATTCGCATTATAAGTGGCGGCGGGGGGGTGTCCAGGGGGCGATCACTTCAGTCGATCTGCCGGTGTGGGCAGCCTTGAATCCGCCATCCGGTTGGGCTATCGTGCTTGTAGCGTCGAGGAGACGCTCCATTTCGGGATGTGAAGCGCCAGAGGCCATGTCCGTTTCCGCTCGCCGGGTCGGGCAAAGAACAGGGAGGTTGCCCATGGGGTCTGTGCCGGAAGACGAACGGGTCTTGACCTGTGACGGCTGTGGGGCGAACGTGTACCCTGAGCATGTCGAGCGGGGGCTTGCGTTCCGGGTGTCGGGCCAGTTGTTCTGCCATCATTGCATGGCGGATCGCAGGTCGCCCGCCGACCAGGCCGCTCTCTCCGCCGCCGACGAATCCGAGGGCCACGATCGTTCGGCCCACGCCTCGGCGCTTGGCCAGTCGGGCCTGGGCCTTACCGAAGGTCTTCGCCCTGGCGGCCGTGAGTATCGTCGTCCGTTGACCGTGACCGGTACTGGCGCGACGCGGGTGCGTGTCTTTCACTCGAAGATGTCCGACGCGGCCATCCGGCACCTCGAGGACGCGGTCAACGAGTGGCTGGACAGCGATCCGCAGATCGAGGTCAAGCACATCACCACCACGGTGGGGGTATGGGAGGGCAAGCATCCCGACCCCAACTTCATCCTTACGGTCTTCTACTGATGGCCACACGCGGAAGCCGGGCTGCCGCCCGCGACTGTTGCTCCATCATCTGCGGGAGAGGGGCCGGTGGCCGAGGCCGGGCAATCCATCGGGCGACTTCCGCCCTTGTTCAAGGCAGCCAGCCGATTGTCTCGAGCAGCAGAAGCAGGCCATCCTGTGTCCCGATGGGGAAGATGGTCTCGTCCAGGGGGGAATCCAGCCAGTCCTGATTCAGCAGTAGGGTCGCGGAACTGCCGGTTGTGTCCATCAGGTCGTAGATGTTGGCGACGTGTCTGAGCCCGAGCAGGTGACCCATCTCGTGGGTGGCGACGTTGCCGATGGCCGTGCCAAGCTCCGCGTTGCTGAGGACCCGCCCGAACCGCGAAGGGGTGAAGAGATCGGTGAAGACGATTGCCTCATCGGTCTGGTCGGAGTTGTACGCGTCGATGTCCTGCGCGATGCCGAGGGCCCGGGAATGGGTACCGCCGAACAGGAGAGTGGAGTAAGTATTGGCTGGCGGCCAGGCGTCCGACGGCACGACCCTGAGATCCAGGGCCAAACCCTCGAAGTTGTTCAGCATGGTGGCCACGATCTGGTTCTGGACGGCTTGCGTCTGGCCTGCGTATGCCGGGTGGATGTCCGCCGTATCGAACGCTCCTACCGTGTACCGACTGGAAGGGGGGATGAAGATACTGCCGCCCCCGAAGTTGAGCACCAGCGTCTGGGGCACCGGGACGGGCACATTACTGCCATGCACCACGGTGATCAAGGCTTCGTACGAACCGTACGCCCGCCGCTCCGCAAACGGCGATCGGGCGATGGCCAGGAAGTACACCATGCTTTCCCGGCGAATGACCACATTAAGGTAAGGATCGTACTGGAATAGCGCCGCGGATCGGTCGTCATTCTCGAACGCCAGCCGGCCGGCCTCATCGAAGATGGCTAATCTGGCATCCAGCGCAGCGCTTACCGAGCCGACGTCTACCAGCAGTCTGTCGCCGGGCGTCAGACCATCCATGACGAAAACGTCCACGTCGTCGGGCGTACTGATGGTGCCCTGTAGGTACGCCCGCCCTTTGGTGTTCAGGATGATGGTCAGGGCGGTGTCGAACGTGTCATTGGGCTCGCCTTGGACCCGCAGGTCGGGGTACATCGTTGGGTCCACCCCGACGGTTCGATCGGAGTAGTCCTCTGGGAGTGCGGGGAAGCAGCCGGAGATCAGCAGCAGCGTGCAGGCGAGCGCGCCCCAGAGCATGCGAATGGTGCGGGTAGGCCTGCGGATGCCGAGCGGGTAAGTGTACATGCGGTACAACTTTAGTCTCAGGGGCAGCCTCAAGGCAAGGCGCGGGTGTGATGGGAGAGGTGGGGGGCTCGCTTGGTGACCCCCGGCCCCGCACCATCACACGAAGACCTCGATTGGAGTGTTCCGAACCCTTGATGGAAGGCGCTGTGGGGCCGCAGGTTAGGTGGCCTCTGCACCGTGTCCCGGAAGGAGGCTAACAGACCACTACCTTCCGCCTTCCTCGTAAGTGCGGTGCCAGTCCAATCTTGGAGCTTCTTCGGTTTTGCTGCTGGGCTCACATGCCGGCGACATGCGGCGAAGCGAAGCCCGGTTTGGGGCCCTGCGGGCACGGCAAGCGGCATTTCCGTTTGTGGGGTCGCTTTCTTGGGGCTGGGGATACTGTCCGGATTGCGCGCCCAGAGGTCTGAGGACTCGGTACTGAGCCGCCCGCTTTGTGGGCATAGGTGCCTTGCGTGGATAGCCTGTGCCTAGGATGCAGGCATGCGGCGTCGAGCTTTCGGGGCCCGGAACGCGGCTCGCGGGCACGAAAACCGCGATAGGCACCCTGGCCCACGTTGGTACGGGAATTGCCCATAGGTGGCATTGAAGGTTGTCCGAGGCGAGGTGCCCGCCGGCGTCTTGGCCTGCCTTGTGTCCGGTTGAATATCGCTTGGGACGGGTCGATGCCTGTGGTGGCATGGCCCGGTCGTTCAGGAATTGGACTGCCATGCCCACCCGTCGGTTCGGCCGGCCGGTCCGGACGTGCCGGCGGCGCCGCGGGTATCCGTGTTCGTGACTTGCGGTCGTCGGACCGCAAGGCGAGGCGCGCCACTCCTGCTCGCGATTTCAAGGGACAATCCGTGTGATGGTGGCAGTCGGTTGGTGTGATACCCCGATAGGGAAAGGATGGTTCCGCAATGGCCAACAAGATTCAGAATTCCTATGTGCCCCCGAAAGCCAAGACCCCCAAGGACTTCTTCGACTACTGCAAGCAGGTGGGGGCGGAGATCGTCGACTTGAAGTTCTGCGACATGCTGGGCTCCTGGCAGCACTGCTCGTTTCCCGTCGATGAGTGGGACGAAGATACGTTCAAGAACGGCGTCGGCTTCGACGGGTCGAGCATCCGCGGCTGGCAGGATGTCGACGTGTCCGACATGCTCGCTATTCCCCAGGTGGAGACCACCCGGCTCGAGCCGTTCTTCAAAGAGCCGACTGTCAGCATCATTGCAGACATTGTCGATCCCATCAGCCGGCAGTTCTACGGCAAGGACCCGCGTTTCGTTGCCAAGCAGGCCGTCGAGTACCTCAAGAAGACCGGCCTGGGCGATATTTGCCACATCGGACCGGAGCCCGAGTTCTTCATCTTCGACGAGGTCCGCTACGAGCAGAACCAGCACCGCGGTCTCTACGAGATCGATTCGTCCGAGGGGGCCTGGAACACCGCCCGGTTCGAGGAGCCGAACCTCGGGTACAAGCCGTCCTACAAGGGCGGGTACTTCCCGGTCAGCCCGACCGACACTTTCCACGATCTTCGCGGCGAGATGGTCTACGAGATGAAGCGGCTGGGCATCGCCATCGAGGCTCACCATCACGAGGTCGGCACGGCCGGCCAGTCCGAGATCGACATGCGCTTCTGCCCGCTGGTCGACATGGGCGACCAGATGATGTGGTACAAGTACGTCGTGCGCAACGTCGCCAAGCGGCACGGCAAGACCGTGACGTTCATGCCCAAGCCGATCTTCCAGGACAACGGCAGCGGCATGCACACCCACGTCTCGATCTGGAAGGCGGGTAAGCCTTTGTTTGCCGGTAAGGGATACGCGGGCCTTTCGGAGATGGCTCTGCATGCGATCGGCGGCATTCTCAAGCACGCGCCTTCGCTTCTGGCCTTTGCCGCCCCGACGACTAATTCCTACCGCCGCCTGGTGCCCGGCTACGAGGCCCCGGTCAACCTGGCCTATTCCTCGCGGAATCGGTCGGCGGCCATCCGGATCCCGATGTACTCGGACAGCCCCAAGGCCAAACGCCTTGAGTTCCGCTGCCCGGACCCGTCGGCCAACGGCTACCTGGCCTTCTCGGCGATCCTCATGGCGGCCCTGGACGGCATCAAGAACGAACTCGATCCCGGCAAGCCGCTGGATAAGAACATCTACGAGCTGACTGGCAAGGACAAGGCCGCCGTGCCCAATACCCCCGGCTCGCTCAAGGAATCGCTCGATGCCCTTAAGAAGGACCATGCGTTCCTGAACGAAGGCGGCGTCTTCTGCGGCGAGCTGATCGAGACCTGGATCGACTACAAGACCAAGAACGAGATCGACGAGATCGCTCTGCGGCCGCATCCGCACGAGTTCCACCTGTACTACGACAACTGATCGGGCCAGATCGCTGCACGACCCATCGCAGCGGTCGCGCCCCGACTTCGGCGAGCTCAGCCGAGCCGTGGCGACCGGCGTGCTCCTTGCGAGTTCGCTGGCCACCAGAGGCGGTGGTCGCTACGCCACGGCGTGAGATACTTGAGCCGACCGCTTGCGGCCTCGCGCGACGATGATTGGATGACCCCAGTGCTGCCCGTGCAGCGCTGGGGTTTAGCTTGTCACGCTGCCAGGTAGTACCAAGCCAGCGATTTGATGTTGAACAGGGCGTGGACGGTCATGGGAACCAGCAGTGTGCCGTGCCGTTCGTACAAGTAGCCCAAGAGGATCCCCAGGCAGACGAGGGCGGGCATGAACTGCGGCGTGCCCAGGTGTAACAGCCCGAACAGCATTGCGGTAGCGAAGATCGCTGCCCATCGGCCGGCCCGCTCGCCCAGTAGCATCGGCGTGAGTTTCCCGATGCTGGTTTGCAGAATGGCGCGGAAAAGCAGCTCCTCGCTGAGCGGGGCGAGGATCGCCGCGCCGCCGATCGCCACAGCCCGTATCCAGACCGGCGTTTCCGCGGCGTTCAATGTGGAGAAGACCGTGTGCGATGGAGGCCTGTAGTCCGGCCAAAGAAGCTCGATAACCCAACTGGTGTACCAAACCACCAAACCGCAGACGTACAAGGCCGCCAGCCAGCCCCCCATGCTGTCGAGCAGTTGCCGCCCGAGGCTGCAAGATGCCCTCGTGAACAGCTCCAGCCGGGCCAGCCGGGCGACGGTCAGGCAAGTCAGGCCGGTCAGCAATTGGGCCGTGGCCATCGACAAGATGCCCGTCCAATCGTCGCGGACCTCATCGGGCAGCGTGTCGGGGATCACGCGGTGGGCAGCGAGTGTGCCGAACGCTCCGCCGCCCAGAAGCGCCGCCATGCAGAGCCAGACCAGAATGGCCAGCAGTTCGTTCGGACGGTGGGGGACCGCGGCCAGCGGGTCTGCCCAACCTGAGCGTCGCCATCGCACCAAGGCGATGGAAAGCACAAGTACTCCGCCGCTCATCAACGCCGCGTCCGCCATCTCTAAGGTGTTCAGTTCCAGACCCATGGCCGAGATGATACACGAATGGGCCCTCTCCCTGTCAGCCCGCCGTGGGTTCGGGTATGTTGGGAGGGTGAGCGAGTGAGTCAGTTGGTTAGTAAGCGGGGGAGGAGTTCTGATCGTGCCCACGATCTTGGATCGCATTGTCGCCGGTAAACACGACGAGCTGGCCGCCCGCCGCGTCGCTCGCCCGTTGGCCGAGGTGCAGCACGCGGCCGCCACCGCGCCTCCGCCGCGAGATTTCCATGCCGCCCTGACCGCCGTCCCCTCGCACGGCGTGCACCTCATCGCGGAGATCAAACGCAAGTCACCGTCGGCCGGCCTGATCCGTGCCGACTTCGACCCGGCCGCCATCGCCGCGGTTTACTATGCCAACGGAGCCAGCGCTCTCAGCGTCCTGACCGACGAGCCCTGGTTCGACGGGCGGCTGGAGTTCATCGAGCAGGTCAAGGCAGCCGTCCCGCTGCCTGTGCTGCGGAAGGATTTCCTTGTCGATCCTTACCAGGTCTACGAATCCCGGGCCGCGGGCGCGGACGCGGTCCTGCTGATCGGCGAAGTGCTCGAGCCCCGGCTGCTGGCCGAGATGCTCGACCTGGCCTGCTTGTTGGGTATGACCAGCCTGATCGAGGTCCACGAGCCCGCGACCCTGCAGGCCCTTCAGGCGGCGGTCGGCTTCCCCAACGACAAACGCAGCCTCTTGGGCATCAACAACCGCGACCTGACGGTTCAACGGACGGACTTGGACACCACCCTGCGGCTGGCCCGCGAGGTCGGTCCCGGCACCATCCTCGTGTCGGAAAGCGGCATCAAGGATCACCGCGACGTCGAGCGCGTCGCTGCCGCCGGCGTCCACGCCATCCTGGTCGGCGAAACGCTCATGCGCTCGCCCGACATCGGCCAAGCCGTCCGCGACCTGCTGGGGAAGTAGCCCGAACTGACCGGTCTGCCAGTGCCGCTGATACCATCGCCCGAGAGCCGCCGGAGACAGGCCCGCGGCTCGATGTCGTGTATCAGGGGGTGTCGAAGATGGCTTCAAGGTGAAACGCCGGATCCTGAATCACCGTGGTCAGCACCTGCCCTTGGTCGGCGTCCTCGACGAGGAGCTGGCCACGCCCAAAGCTGAGCTCGCGTTGAAACGCCAGCGTCGGCGAGCGGTTCATGATGTCAGTCAGCGGAACGTGGTACAGCCCGACGAGATGGCCGATCTCGTGGGCCCCGGTATGGGCCAACCCGAGCACGATGCTTGTCACCGAGTCGATGGCCGCCGATCGGCAATTGGTCCCGCGGCCCTGGAAGCTGCCGACATACACCGCCGCCTGATCGTCGAGTACCTGGTTGCCGGGGTCGAGGAACGCTCCGTGCGGTAGGACCTCGCCGAAAATGACTACGTCCTGGCATTCGGGGTGGTCGGGCAATAGAGGCGGCACGGTCGCGTCGAACCATTCCCCTGCCTCAGCCAGACGCCGCTCGGCGACGTACCGCAACTCCGACCACGGCCCGTCGGGCAGCGGATCATCCTCATCGAGGATCTCGATCGGTGTGTCGGCAAAAAGCAACCGCAGGCGGGCGAGTACCTCGGCCCGGACCAAGTCGCTCAGATTCGCCAATACCTGCACTTCCTCGGCGGTGAATGACTCCGGGTCCACGAGCCCCGGCTCGGTCAGGTAGCCATCCTCGAAGACCACGCGGACCACCTGCCGGGCAGGTGGCCGGTAGGCCGCGTCGCCGAAGCTCACCGCCAGCGTCGCACGGCGTTGGTTTGCTCCGGCTTGTGGATCGAACAGAGCGAACACGTAGTACCGCCCGGGCACTTGCACGCGATAGTTGAACGCCTCATTGGCCGGCCCGCCCCCCGCCAGTCGGCCGGCCTCCGCCGCGGCTGGATCCTCCGCGAGGATCAACACCGCCGCCACCGCCTGCCCCGTCACCTCCACTTGCAGCACCGTGCCCGCGTCGAGTTCGCCCAGCGGGGCCACGTCGTAGGCCATGCGTCGGGCGATACCGTCCAGGGCCACCGGGGCAAGATCCTCGAAGGGATTCACCCCGTCCGGCAGCAGGCCACCGAGGATGTCGCAGCCGCCAGCCACCGGCCATACCGCCGCAAGCAACAACAACGCCGAGTTTCGTAGATTGCGTCTCATCCTTGCGGCTCCGCGATGATGATCACCTGCTGCTGTGGCGTCTCCACCTCGACCACCACGGGGCGAAAGAGGTAGCCGTCGGCAAACACCTCGACCTGGTACACGCCGGCCGGCCGATCAAACGCGAACTGCCCCGCGGCGTCGGTCTTGGTCACCGCGATGGGGTCGCTCCAGTCGGAGTCCGGGTCGTTGCCCTCGTCGGCGTCATCCAGCCGGACACGGAAACGCGTACGCAGCAAGACGCCGATGTTCTCGACGCCCGTGCCGTTGGCGAGGATAACCCGGCCGGAAACCGGCTCGGGGTCGGCGAGCGGCGGCGGGGCGACTTCCGCCAGTGCGGGGGTTACACCGCTGATCTCCCACGCGGTATCCACGTTGGGAAAAAGGTTCTGTTGGCGAATGTAGCTGTCCACGGCCGTGCCCTGGGCGAACTTGACCCGGGCGGTGCCTTCCGGTGCGTCCCAATTCACGATGGTGTATGTCTCGAGCGGCTCGATTTCACAGGCTGGCACCGCCCTCACCTCGCCAGCGACCAGCGGTACCGCCTCGACCTCTTCCGTCGCATCCAGCCCAATGGGCAGATCCTCGTGTACTCTGCGGTACAGCAGGACACGTACATCCAGCGAGCCCGGGCACGGCGCGTCCAGCAACTCGGCACAATCCGCCCGAAACGTCGCCCCGGGAGCCAAAAGCGGCGTGGTGACAAACTCGCCGTCGCCGTGCGTGCGGACCTGCATGGCCGCGTAGAACCGCGTCGACAGGTTCGTGAACGCCAGCCGCGTCTCCACCGGCAGCCCCAGAATCGACCACAAATCGGGTACACAGGCCGTCGCCAGCAGGCCGCCCAGTGAACAGGCCAGGACCAGTCGCGACCACGGTCTTCTCCCTCTGGCGGTGAGAACCTCAAGCGGAGCCGCGACCGTCGGGGAGCGGTGACTCCGGCCCGGCGCCACCGCTTCGTTACGGGCGCGGCCCTGGCCGCCATGCCGGCTGTTCATCCACGCGCTCACTTCTCACCTCTCAGTTCCTGACGCTCGCCTTCCACGCGCTCGCAGCCAACGCCCTGGTCCGCTTCATCGCTCGACCAGCTCCATGACGGGCCGAAAGCTCTTGTACATGTCCGGCCAATGCGGGCTGCCGTAGTTCCGCTGGGCGGACCGGCAGCGCACCGCCGGCGAGTAATACGCCCCGCCGCGACACACATACAGATTCTGCCGCAGCGCCGGATCCATGTCCGCCTCGGCGACCAGCTCGGGCGGATATCGCGAATCGGTCCACTCCCACAAACTGCCGTGCATGTCGAACAAACCGTGGAAGTTCGGCATCTTCAAGCCCGTGATGGGGGGGCCGGCCTGGTGCCCGCTGCAATGGGCGAAGAACGGCACGTACCCCTCGCTATCGCCGAAGCAGAATCGCCCCGCGTTGCCTGCTCGGCAGGCATACTCCCACTCGTCCTCCGTCGGCAGGCGATAACGTCGGGCCGGCGACGCTCCCGCTCCCCGCATACTCGCCCACTCACAATACCGACGGGCCAAGCCGAGGCTGATCCAGCCCGCCGCCTCGTCCATCGCTCCGCGGGCGATTTGAGACTGCCACGATTCGCCGGCCAACCGCAACTGAGCCTGCAGTTCCGCCGACTGGCTCGCCTGCTGGGCCAACCACTGCACCGTGTCCGGATCCTCCAGGAACCGCGCGAGCGCCGCGACGGTCAGCTCGGTTGTGGCCACAAACGTCGACTGGATCGGGCTGCCGGTCGCGGGCATGTCCTCGTTGGTGAACCGATCCCGCTCCGCCGGTGGCGATCCGCGACGGAACGATTCACTGCCGGGGATATGAACCAACACCAGCCCCGTCAGATCATCGACAAAGATGCGCCCACCGTGGTGCCAAGGCTCATCGTGCCCCAGTCGCTGAGACGCCCAACGGGCCGCCGCGATTACGCCGGGATGGCTTTCCGATCGCACGGCGGATCGGCACAGGTCAGTCAATGTCACGTCGCTCGGTGGTACCGCTCGGCCAATCAAACAGAACGCGGCATACTTTTGCCGATCACTGCCGCCGGTCGCCTTGGCGCGAAGCTGGGCGAGCACCTCCTCGGGCTGCGGCCAGTCGAACGTTGCCAGTTCGAGCCACTCGCCGCTCTGCCACAATGCCCCGCCATCCACGCCCGCCCAAAAAGCGGCCGGGTTGGCCCAGACACCGTTGCGGGCACCCATGATCCGCTCGGTGTACGCCGGCGAGTTGAGCCGGCGGGCGGTGTCTTCCGCCAGGAACTGTCGCACCCGCGGGCCGGCCGCCTTCAGAGCCGCCACCCCCTGGGCCGGGCTGGACACGAACATCGCCGCAATATCCGCCGCTTTCGCCCGATCCACTCGGACCCACTGTGTCCGCAGGCTGTAGGCTCCCACCGCCAGGACTGCCAGGCACCCAGCCAACGCTACCCCGAACGGGTTACGCCGCACAAACTTGCCAAACCGATACCCCTTCCGATGGGCCAGCGGACTGACCGGGCGATGATGGGTGATGGCCTCGATGTCCGCGCTGACCTCGGCCATCGAGGCGTAGCGATCCTCCGGTCTGACAGCCATGCACTTGGCCACCACCGCAGCCAACTCCACGCCCGCTCGCGTTCGTAACTCCACATCATCCTGAGCGACCGACCGGCCGCCGATCATCGCACGATAACGCTCCAGACGTTTGTCCAGCGAGCCCGCCTGTTCCAGGGCTTCGCGATTGGCCGCGGTGGCGTACGGCACCCGCCCGGTCAACATGGAGAACAGCGTGGCTCCCAGGGCATAGATATCCCAACGCACGTCCGGATGAACGGGTTTGCCCAGCTCCGTGACCACCGCCTGCTCCGGGGCCATATAGAACAGCGTGCCCAACGAGGCAGCCGATTCGGTGAAAACCCGCGACTGCCCGAAATCCACCACCCGCACCCGATCCTGCTCGTCGATCAGCACGTTAGCCGGCTTCAGATCGCAGTGGATCAGACCCTTGTTGTGCACGTAGCTCAGGGCGTCGCACATCTGCCGCGTCCACGCCATCGCGCGGTCCGGCGGGGCGGCTTGTTGGGGATCAACGAACTGATCGAGCGAACCGCCGGTCAGCAGATCGACGACGTAGAATGGTGGGTCACTTTCCAGGCCGGCGTCCAGCAGCGTCACTACGTGCGGATGCCGATCCAGCCGCAAGAGTCGTTCAACCTCGCGTTGCAGGAAAATCCAGTCCAGCCCGCTGTGCTGCTTGAAGACCTTGACCGCGACCTCCTTGCGGGTGCGGATCTGCCACGCCCGCCAGACCTGCCCGTACGCGCCTTCGCCCAGACGAGCGGTGAGCACATACCCCGCCACGTCCGGTGCCGCCTCGTGTTGTGTCACGTGTTTGGGGATGGACAGGTCGACGGAGAGGTTCAGGCCATCGGGCGATTGAATCTCCGTGGCTTGTCCTGGGAGGAAAGGGCCCGGTTCGTCAGGGTTTCTCGTCTTGCTCATGGGCCAGTCATTCCCATGGTGTCGTGGACCAGGCGCTGATCGTACGCCACGCACCGTATCGCGTCCAGCCAACCTTCCCGACGGACCATCCGTCGGTTCCTGCTTGGCTGGGGGTGCAAGCGGTGTGCCAAGGTCATCATCCTCCCTGCGACGCGTTCGATGGAGTTGATGGACCAGCGAGGTCCCATTGTTGGGCACTATTGCCCGTTTGCGGATTGTTCAGTGCGGGAACAAAAACCCGAACCCGGCTTGTCCGATACATCGGTAAGGTTATGTGCCGAGTGGCGGAGGAGCTGTGCATTTATGACCGATGCCGACCCGATTGTTCTGATATCGAGTTTCCCCCCGCGTACGGACTCTGTGGCTTCGTTCTGCGAGGAGGCCCTGGCGTTCATTCGCAAGCACAATCCCGATCGGCCGGTGGTAGTGATCAGCCATGCCGGCTCTCGGGGTGAGGGCATCCTGCCGCTGATTGACACTTCGCACCGCAAATGGTGGAAGCCGGTCGCGGCCCGGATCGAGGAGCTCAAACCGCACGTCATTCACGTTCAGCACGATCCGGGCCTGTACGAGCATGTGGATTCCGAGGGCGCAAGCGACGAGCAACGAGGCTTCATCGAACTGCTTGAGGCGATACGCCACTGGCCGCTCATTGTCGAGCCGCACACCATCCATAGCCGCATGTTGGATGCCGAGGCCGACTTCCTCTACAAGCTCTGTCACCTGGCGGACGTGGTACTGTTCAAATGCCACTACCAGAAGTGGCGGATCGAGTGGACTTTTCCATCGCTGGGCCGAAGGGTGCCTGCCAATATCATGATCGTGCCCCATGGTGCCCGTCCGGATCGCCGCTACGGGGTGCACGAAGTTCCCCAACTCCGTCACGATTTAGGCCTCGATCAGGTGCCGAACCTTGCGGGTCATCTCGTGGGGCTCATCGGCTGGATTCAGTCTCGCAGGCGTTGGGATATCCTCACCAGCATGTGGGAAGAGATCGGCCGCGAGATTCAGCAACGGACAGGTCAGAGGTGGGACCTCCTCGCGGGCGGCGCAGTCAACGAGGCGGACGCGGACGAATACGAACGCTATCGCGGGGACATCAGGCAGCTCGAGCGCAAGGGCCTCGCCCACTACTACGAGTTCACGCCGCAGGGGGACGCCTTCTACAAGATGCTCGGCGTTTGCGACTTCATCGTTCTGCCCAGTACGGATGAGACCCAGTCGCACACCCTGGCTCGCATCATCGCCCTCAACAAGCCGTTCATCACCTCGGCCCCCATGGAAGGGCTGACCGCCCAGACCATCGAGAGCGGTGGCGGGTTGCTCTTCACCAATCAGCAGATGCTGCGTGAGGCGGTCATCCGGCTGGCGTGCGACGAGGGGCTGCGGCTCCGGCTGGGCAATCAGCTCAAGAGCTACCTCGACGAGGTGGTGAGCTGGGATCTCGTTGCCAGCACCTACAACCACGTGTACGACCTTGCCCGCCAGGCCAAGCAGGCCGGCACGCTCGTCAGCCTCCCGGCCTGAGGCAGACCGGGGGGCACACAGAGCCGCAACCCGCGGCACCCCTTCGCGGCGACCGGACCCCGGCGAGACGCCCACCACGGCGGGCAGGCCGGTCCCACACCGACACCAGGACCCACTCGCTCGCGCTCGGGGCTCGTAGCGCTCGCCCGCTCCGCTACAGGCCCGCCATCAACAAGTTGACGTGGTCCTCCATCAGCAAGTTGACGTGGTCCTCGATTCGCAAGCTGACTTGGCCCTCCATCCACAAGTTGACGGGGTTCTCGATTCGCAGGCTGACTTGGTCGGGGGACGGCGGCGGGGTCGCTTTGGTCCGGGGGCGTCGTGTCGGCGGGGTGCTCGGGGTACAATTCCGCCCATGAGTGAGCCACATCATCACCTGATCGGTACGTCGTCCGCCTCGCGGTTGGTGTCGATCGACGCGTTTCGCGGGTTGACCATTCTGCTGATGGTTTTTGTCAATGAGTTGGGGGGGATGAAGGGGGTGCCGGGGTGGCTGAAGCACTATCCGGCCGCGGAGGACGGCATGACCTTCGTGGACGTGGTGTTTCCGGCCTTTCTGTTCGTGATGGGGATGGCGGTGCCTTTTGCGTTGGGGCGGCGGATGGCACAGGGACATTCGCGGTGGGTGCTTGGGCGGCATGTGTTGAGCCGCACGCTGGCTCTGCTGGTCATGGGCGTGTTTATGGTGAACATGCCGGCCATCGAGGTTGCGGCGACGGGCATGAGCCGGGCGGCGTGGTCGCTGCTGGCTTACCTGAGCTTCATCCTGATATGGAATGACTACCGGCCGGCCTCGCGGAGCGCACGCGGGGTGGCCATCGGGCTGCGTGTAGCGGGAGTTCTGCTGCTGGTTGTGCTGGCGGTGATGTTCCGTGGGAAGGCGGGCGGCGAGATTGTGGGCATGCGCACCTACTGGTGGGGCATTCTGGGGTTGATCGGGTGGGCGTATCTGTTTGGCTCGGCGGCGTATTGGGTGTCCGGTGGGCGGCTGGCGGTGGTGACGGGTCTGCTTGCTCTGTGCATTGCCTTGTTCATCGGCGACAAGACGGGGGCCCTCGGGTTTCTGGGCGTGGTTCACGAGTACATCAACGTCGGGGGGCACGTGGGCGGGCATACCGCCGTTGCCTTGGCGGGGATGACGGTCGCTCTGGTTCTGGTGCGCCGGCAGGGGGCTGGGCCGGCCGGGACGGCTCGAGTGGTCCTGCTGATTGGGCTGATGTTCGCGGCGGGCGGGTTTCTGTTGTGGCAGGCGTACGGCGTGAACAAGAACGCCGCGACACCTTCCTGGTGCCTCTACAGCGCGGCGTGGTGTTGTGTCGTATTCGCTCTGTCGCATTGGCTGATCGAAGGTCGGCGCCTCACCCGTTGGTGTGCATTGGTCCGGCCGGCGGGCATGAACCCGCTGCTGGCTTACATCCTGCCGTCCATGGTGCATGCTCTGTTGGCGGTGATCGGCGTCGAGTTGCTCAAGACGCACCTGAACGAGGGTTGGGTGGGCATTGTCAGGTCGGCGGTCTTCGCGGCGGGCATCGTGGCCGCGACGGGTCTGCTGGGCAGGCTGGGTGTTCGCCTTCGCGTGTGAAAACCGGGCGTTGGCGGCGATCCCGCAGCCCACTATCATGGGGCCATGGCCAATCCTATGCACTCAGAGCGTATGACTGCCTTGGTGTATGACGTGCATCCCGTGCGGTGGACGTTGTGCAAGGTCGCGGGCTGGGTGCGGCCGGCGGTTTTCTGGTCGGGCAGGGCCGGGCTGCGCATGGTGGAGTTGCCGGTCCCGGCACTGCCATCGCCGCGTTGGGTCAGGCTTCGCCCTTTGCTGGGTGGCATCTGCGGCACCGATTTGGCGGCGGTGACCCAGCGTCATCACCCTGCCTCGGTGCTGCAGACGATCTCGAGTTTTCCGGCCGTGCTGGGGCACGAGAACGTGAGCGTGGTGGATGCCGTGGGGCCGGCCGTCAAGGGGTGGCGACCCGGCGATCGGGTGGTAGTCGAGTCGGCGTTGTCGTGTGCGGTCAGGGAGATCACCCCGCCGTGTGCGATGTGTGCCGCGGGCCGGTTCACCCTCTGCCAGAACTTCCGCACCGGCCCGTTGCCGGTCGGCTCGATGATCGGCTGGAACAACTTCACCGGCGGAACCTGGGCGCCGTACTTCGTGGCCCACGAGTCGCAGTTGTACCGGGTGCCCGACGACGTGGATGACTCCCAGGCGGTGCTGGTGGATCCGGTGGCGGGAGCGTTGCACGCGGTGCTGCGTCGGCCGCCGGCGGATGGCGAGACGGTGTTGGTCCTGGGCGCGGGGCTGGTGGGAATTGGGGTGGTGGCGTCGATCCGGGCGTTGGGTCTGCGGTGCCGGCTTGTGGGGCTCGCCCGGCACGACCTGCAGGCCGAGCAGTTGCGGCGGTACGGGGCCGACGAGGTGGTGATCACGAGGCGATCGGATTCACAGGCGGTGCGTTACGGCAAGGTGGCCGCCTTGGTCGGCGCTTTGGTCGTGCCGTCGAAGTTCGGTCACCAGGCGTTTCAGGGCGGCTTCGACCTGGTCTACGACTGCGTCGGCAGCGGGCAGAGCCTGACCGACGCGATGAAGTACGCCCGGTCCGGCGGCACGGTGGTAGAGGTCGGAACCTCTCAGATCGGTCTGGTGGACACGGCCCCGTTGTGGCTGGACGAGTTGACGCTGGTGGGTGCCAACGGCCGGGCGTTCGAGAATTGGCAGGGCGGAAAACGGCACACCTACGAGGTGGTCTTCGATCTGCTGCGAGACAAGCGGCTGGACCTGAGCGGCCTATTGACCCACCGCTTCCGCCTGGACCAATACCGAGAAGCGTTCGCCACCCTGGCCATTCGGCGCCAGGCGGGGGTCATCAAGGTGGCATTTGTGGGGCCATGCTGACAGGGGAGGCTGAAGGGCAAAGGCTCATACGACGGCGATGGATGGTGTTTTTCGGTAGCGGCCGCCCCGACTTTGGCGAGCTCAGTCGAGCCGTGGCGGCCGGCGAGTAGGACATCATCGCCGCCCAGCGGCCGCCAGAGGCGACGGCCGCTACGAAGCGGCGAGGTTGTGCGGAGGGCTGAAGGCTGAGAGCGAAAGGCGAAAGGCTGGGGGGTGCGGGCGGGGATTGTCGGTCGGGTGGCGGCTGTGTGGACACAGGGCGAGGCCGAGCAGGGCAAGGGTTGGAATCCCACCCGCCAAGGCGAAGCCGCAGGCTCCCCGAGCCTGAAGGGCTCGTTCCACCAGCCCAGGTCGAAGGCCTGGGAAAGCGACGCCATCCTCTCCGACGGCCCTGAAGGGGCCGTTCACGCTCGGCCCTGTGGAGCGAGGTGGCCAGCCAAACGGTGAGGTAATATGTTGCGGGGCAAGACCTGTGTAGGCTGACCTCGTACGAACCAGACAAATCCTGGCCAGGGAGGATGAAGACGACCGGATGGTTAGGAGTCTCGGAGCGTCCCGTGCCGCAGTCCTTATCCAGAGTGTACCTTCATGCAGTGTTCTCAACGAAGAACCGCCAACCGGTCCTTCTCGATGCGTGGCGGGATGAGTTGTTCGCGGTTCTTGGAGGAACGGCCAACCATTTGGGTTGTCAATCGTTGCTCGTCGGGGGCACGGCGGACCACGTCCACATGCTGTTTCAGCTCGGACGGACGATCACCATGGCGGACGCCGTCGGCAAGATCAAATCCACCTCGTCTTTGTGGGTGAACCAGAGACGGGGTCTGGCGGAACGGTTCCACTGGCAGGCGGGACACGCCGTCTTCTCGGTCGGCCAGTCCGGTATCGAGGCGGTAAGCGCGTACATCCGGCAGCAACCGGAACACCACACCAAGAGATCGTTCCAGGACGAAATGCGTGAGTGGTTGCGGCGATACGGGGTAGAATGGGATGAACGGTACGTCTGGGACTGACGCGACGTGAACGGCCCCTTCAGGGCCGGCCCGGGGGCGCCATCCCATTCCCAGGCCTTTGGCCTGGGCTTGTGGAACGAGCCCTTCAGGCTCGAAGATTGATGAGCCTGTTCGTATGACGGCGATGGATGGCATTGTTCGGTAGCGGCCGCCCCCGACTTTGGCGAGCTCAGTCGAGCCGAGGCGGCCGGCGAGTAGGACATCATCGCCGCCCAGCGGCCGCCAGAGGCGACGGCCGCTACGAAGCGGCGAGGTTGTGCGGAGGGCTGAAGGCTGAGAGCGAAAGGCGAAAGGCTGAGGGTTGC
This sequence comes from Phycisphaerae bacterium, assembly GCA_012729395.1. Classification (GTDB taxonomy): domain Bacteria; phylum Planctomycetota; class Phycisphaerae; order UBA1845; family PWPN01; genus JAAYDF01. The sequence goes on along the minus strand of JAAYDF010000029.1, from coordinate 11,153 downwards.
GAGCGGGGATTGTCGGTCGGGTGGCGGCTGTGTGATGATGAGGCAGGGCTGGCAAATGGAGTTGGCTGGACTTGACGGCATGGTTCCGCGTGATTTTCGGCGGATCCTGATCATCAAGCCGAGTTCGTTCGGCGACGTGATTCACGCGTTGCCGGTGCTGCACGGTCTGCGGCAGCGTTTCCCGCATGCGCGGATCAGTTGGCTGGTCTCGACGGCCTGCGCAGGTTTGCTGGAAGGGCACCCGGAGCTCGACGAAATCGTCCTGTTCGATCGTCGTCGGTTTGGCCGCCTGGGGCAAAGCTGGCGGGTGACCTGCGAGTTTGCCGCGTTTGTCCGGGAGTTGAACGGTCGGCGGTTTGATTTGGCTCTGGACTTACAGGGTTTGTTTCGCAGCGGTTTCCTTTCGCTGGCCAGTGGGGCCGCGGTTCGCATGGGCTTTGCCCGGGCACGGGAGTTTGGCTGGGTTTTCTATACGCGGCCGATGCGTGAGTCGCGGGGCGAGCGGCACGCGGTGGATCGTAACTACCAGGCGGGGCGGCTGCTGGGTTTCGCGGATGTGCCCATTCAGTTCAGGTTGCCGGTTGATGCCAGTTCCCGAAGGGTCGTTGCCGAGTGGTTGGCGGCGGGGGGGATCGGACCGGGTCGCGGTTATGCACTGCTGGCTCCGGGCACTCGTTGGGAGACGAAGCGTTGGCCTGTCGGGCACTTTGCCGAGGTGGCCCGCAGTCTGCGGAATGAGCATGGGTTGGCGGTGGTGCTGGCCGGTGCCCCCGACGAGGTCGAGGCGGCCGCGGAGGTGGCGAATCTGTCGGGCGGGGATGTGGTGAATCTGGCCGGCCGGACAAACTTGCGGGAACTGATCGCTCTGGTGGCCGGGGCGTCGGTGGTGGTGATGAACGACACCGGCCCGATGCACTTGGCGGCGGCGTTGGGCCGACCGCTCGTGGCCATCTACGGGCCGACCAGTCCGGTGCGGACCGGCCCCTACCGTCGGCCGGATGCGGTCGCCCGGCTGGACTTGCCGTGTTCGCCATGTTACTTGAAACGACTGTCCGACTGCCCCCATGGCCATCGGTGCCTGCGGGAACTGACACCGGCCATGGTTTGTCGTCGTGTGGCCGCTCTTCTTGCGGCGGAGGTACACTGACCTTGCCGGGTCGCCTCAATATCGTCCTGTTGTCCTTGGCGGGTATGGTCCTCGCACAAGGATCGGTCGACTTTGCCCGCGGACAGGGACCGAGTGAACTTGTTCGTGGACAGGGACCGAGCGAACTTGTTCGTGGTTCCTCCTCACAGGCGGACCGCCGCGTTCCCGTGGCCGCTCCCCGGCCGCCGGCTCTCGACGCGGAGGTCATCCGACACGAGCCGGCGAAGGGTCTGCTGGCCTTCAAGGCGGGCAACCAGGCGGGCTTGGCGGTGGGCGACCTGTTTTGGGTCGTGAGCGACTCGGAGGTTCGTGGTTGGGGAACTGTGTTCCTGGTGACCGCTGGGGAGAGCGTAGGCCGTCTGGTGGGTCCGATTGCGGGCGTGACTGAGTCGGATCGCGTGGTGGTGGCTCGGGCGGACGGTTGGGGGGCGTGGCGTGATCGGTTGCCCGAGGGGGTGACCTTGCGTGGCCGTCTGGAACGGCTTCCCCCCGGCAGGCACACGGCGTGGCTGGACCTTGGCCAGCGGGTGGGCATGCGGGTCGGCGACCGCCTGTTGGTCCGGCGAAACAACATTCCCCTGGCCCGCGGCGTGGTGACGCTGCTGCAAGATGACTGTGCCTTGGCGGCTCTTCAGCCGGTTGTCGGCAATGCGTTGTCAGAGGCTGGTGATTCCGTGGAGCTCTGGCCGGCACCGGCGGAGCGGGCGTTGGGTCGGGTCAACAGCACGGTGCTCGACGTTCAGCCTGATCGGCTGGGCCGGCTGATTACGCTGGTGGGGGCGGTTGAGGACGGTCTGATGCCTGGCCGGCTGGTGGATCTTTACCGCGACGGGGGCTATGTGGGCGTGGCGGAGGTTGTCGAGGTGTCCGACCCGCTGAGCGTGGCCCAGATGATCGAGTCGGCCAGTGCCCAGGTGCCGGAGGTCGGTGATCGAGCGGTGATGCGGTCGGGCTCCGAGCCGCCCCTGCGGCCGTTGCTTGCGGCAGTGTTCAAGGTGGATTCGGAGGACTACTGCCTGGTGGCCGCGGGCGAGGGCGACGGCATCCGCGTGGGCGAGGTTCTGCGGGTTCGGCGTTCGTCGCCGGAGGATCCCGCCCGGCTGCAAGACGTGGCCGAGCTGACCGTGCAGACGGTCAAGGTGGACCATTGCGGGGCGGACGTGCGGATGTTGAGTGACACGCGGCTGATGGTTTGGGATTTCGCGGAGCGGGTCACTCCGCCGTGGTCGCGGTGGCTTCCGCTGGGCGTGGTGCGGCACATAGAGGAGGCCGGCCGGTGGGCTCTGGCGGACGTTGATCCGCGGACGCCCCTGTCGCGCGGCGACGTGGTGCGATGGGAGGGGACGTTTGCCGCGGGGCATCCAGTTGGCCCAGAACGGCCCTATCCCGGAGCGTCCGTCGTAATGCACGTAATGAAAGATCAGATTCTGCTGTTCGTCCCGCACGGATGGGGCGATACGCGGCAACTGGCTCGCGCTCGCGTCGAGGTACGGGTCACGCCGCGCTGACGCAAGGGCTGCAACATGATGAAAGTCGCGCGACAGGCAACGATGCTCCCCATGCTGGTGCTTGGGCTCACACTGGCCGCTTGCGGCATGGGTTGCGCTCCCCAGGAGGCCAAGGTGCAACGGTTCGGGCAGGTCATCGGCGTCAAGAAGGAAGCGATCCCGGAGTACAAGCGACTGCACGCCGAGTGCTGGCCGGGCGTGCTGGCGATGCTCAAGGAATGTCATATCCGCAACTACTCGATCTATCTCGCGGAGATCAAGCCGGACGAGTTCTGTCTTTTCTCCCGCTTTGAATACGTCGGCCAGGACTTCGCCGCGGACATGGCCAAGATGAAAGCCGACCCCGTTACCCAGGAATGGTGGAAACACACCGACCCGCTGCAGTATAAGCTGGTCACCGCCGGCCCGGACGAATGGTGGCACAGCCTCGAAGAGGTCTTCCACATGGATTGACGTCGCGGGTCCGCCACTGGATCGGCGGGGTCTCAAACGAGACCAAGGCAACTTGTTGCTGTTCGTGTCATACCAGCGGAACGTCGATCAATAAGTTGACTCGGTCCTCAATAAACAGACACCCCGCAGCACGCTCCGCCCCGTCGGTCGGCCCAAAATGGTGCTGGAGGCAGGGTAACTTGCGGTGTGAGGGGGACGGGGGGTAAGGTTTACGGCAACGGGGGCAGCGGCCCCCCTCACACTTCCCCAAACGGAGAACATACCATGAGCGTGGCCGACGCGATCCGCACGCGGCAGCTTATCCTGGAAGATGAACAGGGGCGGACCCGCGTCACGCTGGCCGTGACCACAGATGGCGAGCCCGCGCTGAGTTTCCGCGACGACAAGGGCCAGACCCGCGCTATGCTGTCCATGAGCAAGGAAGGCCCTGCGCTGAGCCTCTTCGACGAAAAGGGCCAGATCCGTGCCACGCTGGCCGTGAGCGAGGAAGGCGGCCCTGGGTTGATCCTCCTGGACGAAGAGGGCCAGCCGATCTGGTTCGCACATTGACGGTGGGAGCCCGGAACCGACCCACAACATAAAAGGGTTCCATCGCACTTCGCGGTATCGCCAGTTTACCACGGGGGCTACAAGGGGTTTAGAAACGTCTTGGAAGGGTATTGTCGCGAGGCTGGGGCACAAGTAGGATGGCGCCATGGCGAGACTTACAGATCACGTATCCGATCAGCCACCGGCACCTCATTCACAGGGAGACAAGCATGAAGGTACTGACAACCGCCGAGACACTGACAAACACACTCCGGTCACTCATGGACAAGTACCACCAGTATCGCTGGTCTGTAGCATGGGCATCAGTTGGTTTTGATCTGTACGACAAATTACTCGAAAAACGGGATCGGATTAAAAAAGCCATCATCGGCACTCATTTCTACCAGACGCATCCCGACGTCCTGAAGTCATTATGCGACCACCCCAAGGTGCGGTTCGTCCCGGCAACCAGTGGGGTGTTTCATCCCAAAATCTACCTCTTCGAGAACAGTCCGAAGGACTGGGCGTGTATCGTGGGGAGTCCCAACTTCACAAGAGCTGCCTACTCTGACAACGTCGAGGTAGCTGTCATGTTGGACAGTTCATCGGTCGGTGCTGACGCACAGCATCGCGATCTGAGCAACGTCCTCAATAGACACTGGGAGTCTGCAACGCGTCTGACCAGGCCACAAATCGACGCGTATAGAGCGCAGTGGAGAAAGGCACACGTTCACCTTAAGAAGATTGCTGGCGGAAAGGTTCAGGAGGGCAAGGGGCGGAGACAGCCACACACCGAGATTCCTCCCTCACTGTTCACTCTTTCTTGGGATGACTTCGTTAGCCGTGTGAGGGAGGAAAGAGACGGCAGGGGGAATTCCACCTTGAAGGTCCGATTAGATGTTCTTGCCGACGCACGCACTTACTTCACTAAGAGACGTTCGTTCTCGGCGATGACAGATACGCAGCGCCAGCATGTCGCCGGATGTGGACCTGACCCGGACCGCTGGGGGTGGTTTGGTGGTATGGGAGGTGCGGGCTACTTCACGAGAGCTATCAATTCCAATAACCGGCATATCTCAAATGCCCTGGATAGCATTCCGATGAAAGGGCTCGTGACCACAGAAGTCTTCAATCAGTATGTGAAGACGTTTGTAAAGGCCTTTCCAAACGGAGGAGGAGGTGTTGGGGGGGCAACGCGATTGCTCTCCATAAAGCGACCAGATGTGTTCGTATGCCTTAATTCAGCCAATCGGTCCGGGCTCTGCAGGGAGTTTGGCATCTCTCAATTGCCCATGGACTTCGACCGCTACTGGCAAGAGATTATTCAGCGTATACAGGATAGTGTATGGTGGAGGTCTCCACGGCCATCCGGTGGTGAGGCACTCGCCATCTGGCAAGGGCGGACAGCCCTTCTCGATGCCTTGTTCTATGGGTGGTGAAGATCGTGTAGGGGGAGCATGAAAGGGGTCACCCATTAGCCCCCGTTTCTCAAGAGACCGGACACGGGGGCAGAAGCCATTGATACATAGGGCGGCGGCATGGCGAGAGGATCTTGGATGGCATTGGGCGGGTCGGCGTACCATGTGCTGAATCGCGACGCGGGCTCGCAAGTCGTGGCGAACGGCCGGCGGATGAGCGGGAACTGGAGGTTGCGCGGCTCGCCGCGGTCGCCCTTGCGGTGAAGTTGACTGGGGGCGACGAGTCGCGACCAAGCTGGGCCTGGATAGCGCCCCCCGTCCCGTCGGTCGTTCAAGATGCTGCCGGAGTAAGACAGAATGGCTTCTGACCCCTGCCATGGTCAAGGGCTGCAACACCTTGTCGGCGCGCCGATTCTCGCCCTCGAACCGCAACGCGGTTCCATAACGCAGCCCGGGGTCGCGCAGCGCACCCCGGGATCCATGCCGGCAAGCACAGATCAACCCTGAAAGGGTTGCATGTCTCATCGTTCGCGCGGGTAGGACATGAGAGGGTAGGGGACGGGAGGGGTGGTCCAGGGAGCGCGTTCGGGCGGAACATGAAACCCTTTCAGGGTTTGCCGTGTTGCGGTTGTCCCCATGCCCCAGGGTGCGCTGCGCGACCCTGGGCTGTGCTATTCAACGCCGTTGGCGTTGTAGATATACCGCAACCTTGTTTTCGCGCCAGGCCGAAGTCGGTTTTGATTGCACGGTCTGCGGTTACGCGTCTCTCGGCGGTCTCGGGGTGCGCCGGGCGGCAAGCCCCTCGCTGATGACGGTGTCGGCGTCGTGCCCCATCGTCGCCAACGTGGACCCGGTGAAGCTCACCATGCTCAGGCGGGCGAGCGATCCGGCAGACCCGTCTTGGTACACGGGTTTGCTGGCTTATCCGGTGATCGGCTTGGCGGCATCTTCCCTCGACGGGGGCTCACACGAACAACTCCACATGCTTGAACGCCTTCACGTCCGCCAGGCCGAGGTCGGTGAGCTTGAGGTCGCCGATGACCGAGAGGCTCATGAACGCGAGGGTCATGAAGGGATGCGAGAGCGGGGAGCCGAGCGACCGGGCGGCCTGACGCACTTTCTGGAGTTGTTGGACGACCACCCCGGCCGGCTCTTCGGAGAGCAGCCCGGCGATGGGTAGGGGCAGGTCGGCCAGCACCTTGCCGTCGGCCAGGGCACACAGGCCGCCGCGAATCTTCACCAGGTGCACCGCCGCCGCCAGCATATCCGCGTCGTTGGTCCCAACGACGATGAGGTTGTGGGCATCGTGTGCCACGCTGCTGGCGATTGCTCCGCGTTTGAGGCCGAAGCCCCGCACCAAGCCCATGCCGATGTTCCCGCTCGATGAATGCCGCTCGATGACCGCGATTTTGAGCAGGTCGCGTTGCACATCGGCGACGACGCGATTGTCCAGCGTGGTTGGCGTTTCCCGCAGCTCGTGGGTGGTCAACTGGTCGGGAATGATCTCGATGATGCGTACGGATCGGCCTTCCGCTCCCGGCGGGACGGGCAGAACGAAGTTGTCCGGTTCGAGCCATTGTACGTTGATGCTGGACCGCAGTCGCATCGGGGGCCGTCCGAGGCTCTGGTCCACGGCCACGCAGGCCCCGTCGTCGGCAACGAGTTCGCCGTCCTTGTAGGTACGCAGGACGCGGCAGCCCTTGAGATCCTCAAGCACCGTCAGGTTCGCCCGGTAGCCCGGCCCAATCGCCCCGAGATCGTGCAGTCCGTAGTACCGGGCGGCATTGAACGAAGCGACCCGTACGGCGTACGCCGGCTTCAGCCCCGCCGCGATCGCACGCCGCACCATCACGTCGATATGCCCCTCCGTCACCAGGTCATCCACATGCTTGTCGTCGGTCACGAACATGATGCGCGGCAAAGTCTCCGGCGTGATCAGCGGCAGCAAAGCGTCCAGATTTCGGGCCGCGGACCCCTCGCGAATCATCAGGTGCATGCCGAGGCGCAGCTTCTCGGCTCCTTCCTCGAAGGTCGAGGCCTCGTGGTCGCTGCGGATGCCAGCCGCGATGTACGCACACAGGTCCATCCCACTGAGCCCCGGCGCGTGCCCGTCGATCGGCGTCCGCCCGACGATGCGGATCTTGTCCAGTACGTCGGGATCCTTACTGAGCACGCCGGGGTAGTTCATGATCTCCGCCAGCCCGCGAACCCACGGATCGCTCAGAAACGGCAGCAAATCCACCGCCTTGAGCTCGGCACCCGCCGATTCCAGGTGCGACGCGGGCACGCAACTCGAGAGCATCACGTAGACCGCGATCGGGCAATACTTGCTGCTGCGAAGGATGAAGCGGATGCCCTCGGCCCCCATGACGTTCGCCAGCTCATGCGGGTCGGCCACCACCGCGGTCGTGCCCCGGGCCACCACGGTGCGGGCGAACTCCGGCACGCTGAGCATCGATGACTCGATATGCACGTGGGCGTCGATGAAGCCCGGGCAGAGCATCCCGCCCCGCAGATCGACCACCTCACGCCCCTCGTAGGAGCCCAGTCCGGCGATCTGCGGCCCGGCAACCGCCACGTCCGCCTGCTCGATTGTATTGGTGAACACGTTGACGAACGAGCCGTTCTTGAAGACCAAGTCGGCCGGCTTGCGCCCGGCAGCCACGTCAATCAGATGCGAAAGCTCCATGCTTGTCTCCAACTACGACCTGCTTCTCGCAGAACAGCGCCACAGCAGAGCCGCGCCCCAGCAGAGCCGCGACCGTGAGGCAGCGGTTCTTGCACCCCAACGTCGCCGCCTCCCTCGCGATCCAGCTCTCCGCGCCGCCACGCGAGTCAAACCTTCATGCGGCGTCAGGCATGCCGCATGAACCCAACACTACCTGAGGCCCGCCAGATCCTCGGGCACATCCACGTCGGTCAGCACGCCCGGCTCACTGGTTTCAACCTCTAGCACGCGGTCGGCAAACCGTGTCCGCAGCTCGTTGAGCCTGGCGGTGCTCGGCCACGTCGCGACGACGTCGGCCAAGTCCGCGGGTACGATCAGCGGGTGCCCTCGCCGGCCGTCACAGGTCGCCAGTACGATCGACTTGCTCGACGCGGCAAACGCCGCCAAACAAACGTCCACCGCTCGCGTTGTCACGGCCGGGTGGTCGCCCGGACAGACCAAGAAGCCCGCCGGCCCTTGTCCATACTGTAGCTCGCCCGAGCCCGGTTGTCCGGTCGGCCCCGATGTGGCGGTTGCCCCCGCCCTCGCCAGCCCGATCTGCACGGATTCGATCATCTCGCCGTCCGGATCGGGGTTCAGTATGTAGACCCGGCGGGCGGTGGGGGGGCGTTCGGCCTCGATGGCGGGGGCGACGTCCGCGTTGACCACGACCACGACGCCCGCGACCCGCGAGGCATCGAGCGTATCGAGCACCGCGGCCAGCATCGAGCGATCACCCAGCCGGGCGAGCTGCTTGGCCGGCGCGGCGGCCGAATCAACCGACGCCGCGCGGAATCGCCGACCCCGTCCCGCGGCCGGTACGATCGCCCACACGTCGAAGTCTGCCTTGCTCATATCCCCATGCGATTCGCCTGGCCGCGTCGGGCACAGGCTTGGCGCAAGCCATGTGCCGCGATGTGAACATGCCGGCCCTCGTGCCGTCACTCGACGACGCGAAAGGCTCGGGTGGTCGTAGTCGTCTGTCCGTCGTGCTCCGCCGTGGTGACGATGTTCGGGGCATCGGCGGTGATGAACACCGCGTCGAAGAAGCAGCCCCGCGAGCTGACGTTGTCGGCAATCACCGGCCGACCGTTGATCGTGATCTTGGCCCCGGGCGTGGTCACCCCGCGGACATTGATCATGATCGGGCCCGCCGGCACGATCGATCCCTCCGGCGGCGAGGTTTGCACGATTAGCAGCGGCGAGCTGTCGAGGGCCTCGATCTCATCCGCGAGCGCCGCTCGCGTGGCGTAGAGCACTTGCGGATCGCGGGTGTGCTCGTAGCACGATTGGACGACCCGGCGGCACAACTCCAGCGAACGCTGGCGGGGGTCAAGCCAGTGGGCCTCCTCGCCGAGCCGTGCCTTGACCGCCCGCATGCGGTCTTCCAGGGTCCACAGGTACTCGTAGTCCTGGAGGCCATCGCGCATCGCGCTCAAACGCAGCGAGCCGAGGAAACCGCTCTTGCCGGGGTAGACCACCTGCGCATCGCCGGGCGGTAGAGCCCAGGGGCTGGCTCCCTTCTCCGTGTAGGGGTCTTCGTTGGCGGCAAACCAGTTCAAGCCCCAGTGGAGGTAGCCGTCCAGGCCGTACAAGTAGCTGATCCAGTGCAGCTCGCGGGCCTTAATGAGCGGCTGGTCCATGAACCGGTTGGGATACCGTCCCACCGGGTGGCAGCAGGTGTAGAACCAGACCTCCTTGCCCTGCCGTTTCAGGTTGTCGTAGTAGGGCCACCACAGGTTGAGGTGCGACAGCTTGGGTACCCAGATATCCAAATCGCCGAGATGCTCCGTTTCGACCGCCTCGATCACCCCCACGTCAGGTGCGGCCGAGCGGATGCGCTCCAGCGATGCACGATAAGACTGCTCGTGGTAGATGAATGGTTCATCGGCCAGGCTGGTGAGAATTCGTCCTTGCCAGCCGCGCTGGACCACCAGCTTCTGGATGGCAGCCAGCCGCCCCAGGTTTTCCTCGATCGTGTCGGTCCTGCTGTCTTGCTCGAGTTGGTGTTTCGTGTGTTTGCCGGCGGCGGGGAAGTGGATGCCCTGCAGGCCGGCTTTGAAGACCATGTCCGCGTATTTCTCGAACAGGTCCGTATCCCAGTGGGGCTTACCGTCGGCGTCGGCTTTCGATGTGATGAGATCCCAGCCGACGCGAACGTCCGTCTGCCGATGCTGCCGGAGGAACGCACAAGACCGCTCCAAGTGGTCCCAGTAACCCTGGCTGCCGGTCTTGAGGTTCTCAAAGCCGCGTCCGGGGAAAGCCCACCATTGAATGACTCGCTGGTGGCGTTCCTGCGATAGGCGAAACGCCCGCACTCGCACCACGAGCGGCAACTCGGCCCGGCCTGCCTGACCGACGACCGAGACCGTGCCGCGGTATTCGCCGGCCTGGGCGTCGGCGGGAAGACTGAGCTCGATCCACAGCGGTTGCGGCAGCCCCGCTTCGACAGGTCGCTCGCCATCTTCCCAGAATGGGTCGGGGATGCTCGCCGGCGCACGGGCGACGAGCTCGTCTTCGGGAACGCCCTGCGTGTTCTTGCTGATGTCGAAGTAGCGTACCCACTGCAGCTTGGCGGCGCCGGCGGGAATCCTCGCTTGCCCCCCGGTGAGCAAGAGATCCGACATCGTGGCCGTCACCACGTCGGCAGCATCACCCGCCAGCACCACGGCTTGCCCGCTGACGATCTCGCCGGCAGCCCCATCCAGACGCAGTACGGAGCCGTCAGCGACGGTCAGTGCTTCCGTACGCAGCACCTTCGCCAGCGGATGCGATGGGACCAGCGCGATATTCTCACTGCCACAGAGGCTGGATGCGCCAGCCGTCATCACCGCGATGAACACCGCCAACCACGTCGTTCGTTTCATCTGTACCTCCGGCCAAAGAGAACGTGTCCATGTCTTCGGAGCAAGCCGATTCGTTCGTGTCACGGCACCGAACGAACTTGTTCGTGTTGCCCACGAATCCGTACGCTCATTCACAGAGCAGTGCCGTGCGGTGACCGTTGTCGGTGCCTCTATGACGACGCACTGATCTCGAACGGCCCGGTGACCGGCTTCGCCCCTCGCTCGCGCCGCACCTGGGTCAACTCGGCCGCGATACTCACCGCGATCTCGGGCACGGTGATCGCCCCGATGGCAAGCCCGATCGGCGAGTGTACCCGCTCCAATCGGTCCCGGTCCACGCCAAGCTCGGCCAGGTCGTCAAAGATCACTTGGATCTTGCGGCGGCTGCCGATCATGCCCAGGTACCGGGCCGGCGAGTCGACCACCGCGTGCAGCGCCTGCTCATCGTGTCGGTGACCGCGGGTTACGATCACGACGTAGGTATTCGCGTCAATCGGCCAGCCCCGCAGGACTTCGGCGATATCGCCCGTCAGGCCCTCGATCGGC